>DGPO01000070.1:7584-30758 GCA_002390485.1 Halieaceae bacterium UBA4438
ACCGAGACATTTCAAGAACCCTTTTACGTTTTTTATCTGTGGTTTTTTGTCGTGCGGTGGCTCACCCCCGTGTTGTGTTTTACGCTGAGCGTTCTGGCGTTTATGCGCGTGGCGGGTTGAAGGGCAGGCTGTGGCGACGACTATTTATAAAACTGCATTACTGGCTCATTCGGCACAGACCATGTACGCGCTTGTCGCCGACATTGTGCGCTATCCAGAATTTTTGCCAGGTTGCAGCGATGCAGAGATTCTTGAGACAACAGAGCGAGGGGTAGTCGCCCGACTTGAGCTCTCCAAGGCGGGTGTGAAACAGTCTTTCGTCACGCGAAACACCAACGCGCCACCAAGCGCTATTTCTCTGGCACTCGAAGACGGGCCTTTTGATTCTTTAGGCGGTGAGTGGCGTTTTGAGGCCCTGAGTGACGAGGCGTGTCGAGTATCTCTTGAGCTGACATTTCAATTGCGCACAGGACTTATTAAGATGGCCGCGAGCCGGCTGTTTGAAACCGTTGCGAACGACATGGTCGACGCCATGGTAAAGCGAGCCAATCAACTGCAAAAACAGAGCGTTTAAAACCCTATGTCCGAGATGTTGAACGTCGAAGTGGCTTATGCCTTACCCGACAAGCAACGCATTGAAAAATTGTCGGTTGCAGCCGGGACAACGGCGACCGAAGCCGTTGCGCAGGCCAATTTAGGTCGTTTCTTCGATGGTTTGGTGGAGCCTGAGGCAATGCGACTCGGTGTTTTTGGGAAGGCCGTTGCCGGCACACACGTGTTGGCCGAAGGCGAGCGGGTTGAAGTGTACCGAGACCTTTTAGTGGATCCTAAAGCCGTTCGTCGCGCGAGGGCTGAAAAGGCGAAAGCAGAGCGCGGTTAACGGTTGGCGTCAGCAGTTACTTCGACGTCAGTGTTCTCCTCGCCCTCAGACCCTGTGTCTGTTTCCGCATCTGTATCCACATCTGCGTCCACTTCTGGCTCAGGCTCAGGCCAATTTTCGCTGACTAAGTCACCCTCTACGTCGGCTAACACGTCATTTTCAAAAATCACCGTAAGCTGCGTGCGAAAGAGTACGTCGTCGCCCCGACGAAGCACCCGCACATAGTCCCAGCGATCATTGTTAAAGGTATCTTCAATAATGGGCGTCCCCAGGACAAATCGGACCTGTCGGCGCGTCATCTCTGGCTTCAACTGATCGACCATGTCTTGATCGACAATGTTCCCCTGATCCACGTTGATCCGATAAACACCAGGAAAGCCAATGTTGCTGCAGCCGGCCACCGTCGTGAGCGACACGAGAAGGGACAGTAATAGCGGCGAAGTAAAGAGATTAGGCGAACGACGTTTCAAGGCAGACTTTCCTGTAATGTAGACGACTGGCATCATACCCCTAATCAACATCTTCGAGGAAATACTGTGGCGAACCAAAATGTCGATTTAAAGCGAGCGGGGCTAAAAGTCACCTTGCCCAGAATCAATATCTTGTCGATTTTGAGCGAATCGACCGATGAGGGTGCGCACCTGAGTGCTGAAGACGTGTATCAGCGACTTCGGGACGCGGGCGATGACGTGGGCCTTGCCACGGTCTACCGGGTGTTAACTCAATTTGAAACGGCGGGCTTGGTGGAGCGACACAACTTCGAATCGGGTCACTCTGTGTTCGAGCTTGCCACTGACGATCATCACGACCATATGGTCGACGTGGACACTAATGAAGTGATCGAGTTTGTCGACAGTGAAATTGAAGCACGTCAGCACGCCATTGCCGCCGAGCAGGGCTTTGAGATTATTGATCATTCGCTGGTTCTTTACGTGAGGAAAAAGCGCTAGCGCGCGGCCAATAGCTCTCGGGCGTTCTCGCGCGTCGCCGGGGTGACCACTGCGCCGCCCAGCATTCGGCTGAGCTCTTCAACACGCTCATCCTCTGACAAGTAGTCTAGTTTTGTTGTCACAACCTTGTCCCCCGCTTTGCTTACTTTAACGTGATGCTGCCCCTTGGCTGCTACCTGCGGTAGGTGCGTCACACACAGCACTTGTACGTTCTCGGCCAAGGTGTTGAGTAACTTCCCGACGATGTCGGCAATCGCACCACCTACACCCACATCGACTTCGTCAAAAATCATCGTCGGTGCCGTGGCGTTATCCGCGACCGCCACTTGCAGCGCGAGTGATATTCGTGAGAGCTCGCCTCCCGATGCGACTCGACTCAGCGGTCCGGGCCGGCTGCCTGGGTTTGTCGCAATCCAGATTTCGATTTCTTCTAGGCCACGCGGGTCGATACTCTCGGGCGCAAGATCGATAAAGCCAACTTCAACGCTACAGCGATCCATAGCGAGCTGGGCCAATAGTTCCATCGCGCGTTTTGCGAGTCTCTTTGCACCCACTGTCCGCTTTTGAGTGAGTTTTTTTGCGCGCTCAGTCCAAGATGCTTGTCGACTGCTGATCTCTGCTTCGAGCCGTTCGATACTCAGGTCGCCCTGCTCAAGGCCTTCGAGCTCGTCGGTCAGCTTTTGCAGATGCCCTGCCAGAGCCGCCGGCTGAATACGGTGTTTGCGCGACAGCGTGTAGGCAACATCCAAACGCGCTTCGACCTCTCGCAATCGTTGCGGGTCCAGTTCAATCGCGTCGAGGTAGCGGGTCAGCTCCGATGCTGCTTCCTCCAGTTGAATTTGAGAGGACGCGATGAGATCGCGACCTTCCTCAATCTTGGGCCCGAGTCGTTCATCGGTCAGGGCACTAACAGAGGATCGCAGTTGATCACCGAGATCTGCGCACTGCCCGGCAACCCCGTGAACCGTTTCCATGATCCACGTCGCATGACTTAACAGTGTTTGGTCGTTCTCAAGTGTCTCAAGCTCCGATTCGCCAAACGCGAGCTCTGCGAGTTCATTAATCTGATAGTTGAGCAGGTCTCGGCGTTCCGCCACTTCGTTACTCGAAGCGCGCAGGACCTCAAGCTCGTGCTTGAGATCACGAAGGATCTGGGCTTCTTCTGCCACGGCGTGTGCGTCGGCCTCGGTGCCTGCAAATGCGTCGAGCAAGGCCCGTTGTACAGCACGCCGCAATAGTGACTGATGCGCATGCTGGCTGTGTATGTCGACCAGGAGTTCCCCCAGCTCCGAGCACTGCGCTAATGTCGCCGGGGTGCCATTAATAAAGGCGCGCGATCGGCCATCTTGCGTCACGGTGCGTCGAATTAAGCACTCATGGCCCTCAATAAGTGCCGCACGCTCAAGCCAATCACGCGCCAGTGGGAGGTCTTCGACACAAAACAAGGCCGATATTTCGGCGCGATCGGCACCGGCCCGTACGGCTCGAGCGTCTGCTCTATCGCCAATACACAGTCCCAGCGCATCCAATAAAATTGATTTTCCCGCACCAGTCTCACCTGTGACACAGGTCATGCCACCGCGCAGCTCTACATCGAGGCGCTGGACAATGGCGTAGTCGCGAATGGATAGGTCGGTCAGCATCGTTATTATGGCCCTTTCACACTGACGTTATAGCTCAGGTTTCAATGATTCGGAACACCACAGGACGATAAACACCAGATCAATTTCGCGCTTTGCCCGTTGGGGGGTGTGTGCTACAACACAACGTCGAGGAGAGCAGAATGTCATCTGAAGGTCTATCAACACGTGCCGCATCGCTTTTGCGAACGCTTGTTGACATGCACATACGCGAGGGACAGCCCGTCGGTTCCAAGGCGCTGCATGTGGAAAGTGGCCTGTCGGTGAGTCCTGCGACGATCCGTAACGTCATGTCTGATCTTGAAGAGCGAGGCTACTTGTCGTCGCCGCATACGTCCGCAGGCCGGGTGCCCACGGCGCAGGGGTACCGACTTTTTGTCGACAGTTTGCTGCAAATGGGCCCCATTGATGAAACGGCTATTCAAACATTACGGCACGAGCTAAATCCGAGTCGGCCTTCTGCTGATCTCATTGCCTCGGCGTCGAGCCTTTTGACCCAGGTCACGTCACAAGCCGGCATCGTGACCGTCCCTCGACCAAAAGCATCACAACTTCGGCAAATAGAGTTTTTACCGCTGTCCGACTCACGCGTATTGGTCATTTTGGTGGTAAACGAGCGCGAAGTTCAAAACCGAGTCATTGAGTTGTCGCGTCCTCTTAGCGAGGCGCAGTTGAGATCGGCGGCGGACTGGATTAATCACCGCCATGCGGGAAGCGATTTGTCGCAGGTTAAGCAGTTGCTGGTCGGGGAAATGGCGCAAGCGCGTGCTCATATCGACGATCACCTTGAGGCGGCACTGCAACTGGCAAAGGATGCAATGGACGTCGAAGATGCGCCTGAGGAGTACGTGGTGGCCGGTGAGAACCGTCTGCTCCAGCAGGCCGGTGCCGATGACATGGATAAGCTTCGAGAGTTGTTTGATGCCTTTGAGCGCAAACGTGACTTACTGGAGTTACTTGATCGCTGCTCCCGAGCCGACGGTGTACAGATTTTTATTGGCGAGGAGGCCGGGTACAAGGTGTTGGGCGACTACAGTGTGATCACCGCCCCATACGCTCAGGGAACACAGCCTGTGGGCGTCCTCGGGGTCATTGGCCCGACGCGAATGGCCTACGAACGTGTCATTCCGCTGGTGGATATAACAGCCCGCCTGCTTACTGCGGCACTCTCTCGATAGCCGTGTTCATCAGCCCTCGTCGACAGCGCTTATCGACAACTGCAGCTAATCAAAGCAGTTGTGGAGCCTAAAAAAACGTAAATATCTCCAAAAGTTAGACAAAAGCGCCTTGAAAATAGAAAACGACTCCCCATCTTTCCGGTATCGAACAAAACTGGGTGTGGGAGCGATCGCATGTCAACCGAAAACAACGAGATTCCAGAAGATGCAGTCGAGTCACAGACCGACAGCAATGCAGTTGATTCTGAGGATATCGAAACCGATGAACTGAGTGAACTGGAGGCGTTGCAAGAGGAGTTGGCGTTTGCGAAAGACGCCACTCTCAGAGCGCAGGCGGACGCGATCAACGCGCAGCGTCGCGCCGAACTGGACACTGAGAAAGCACGTAAATTTGCACTCGAGCGATTCGCACAAGACTTGCTGCCCGTGGTGGACAACCTCGAGCGTGCACTCGAGGCATCAAAGGGCTCAGATGTTGAGGGCGTGACCGCCGTTGTCGAGGGCGTAGAGCTGACCCTGAAGAGTCTTGTCGATGTGCTATCAAAGAACGGTATTACGCCTGTCGACCCGCACGGCGAGTCGTTTGACCCTCAGGTCGCTCAGGCCATGAGCATGGTTGAAAACCCTGACGTGGAGCCCAACACGGTCATCGCCGTGATGCAAAAAGGGTACTTGCTCAGAGAGCGGCTGCTGCGTCCTGCGATGGTCATGGTTTCCAAGTCGAGTGCATAAGTTTTTAACGTCGGGCGCTTGAAATTTGCACAGAGCGACCCATTTACAAAGACAAGATAAGTTGCCGGGACCTCCCGGTCGTAGGAGAGAAAGAGATGGGAAAGATTATTGGGATTGACCTCGGCACCACAAACAGCTGTGTGTCAGTGCTCGAAGGCGGTAAGCCGCGTGTGATTGAAAACGCCGAGGGTGGACGCACAACGCCATCGATCGTTGCGTATGCGGACGACAACGAGGTCTTGGTAGGCCAGTCGGCAAAGCGTCAGGCAGTGACAAATCCAACGAACACCTTGTTTGCAGTGAAGCGTCTTATTGGTCGCAGATTTGAAGACGATGTGGTTCAGAAAGACATCAAGATGGTCCCTTACAGCATCGTAAAGGCTGATAACGGCGATGCGTGGGTTCAAGCGAAAGACGAGAAAATGGCCCCCCCTCAGGTGGCGGCTGAAGTCCTTCGTAAGATGAAGAAGACGGCGGAGGAGTACCTCGGCGAGTCGGTGACCGAGGCGGTCATTACAGTGCCTGCGTACTTTAATGACTCTCAGCGACAGGCAACCAAGGATGCAGGTCGCATTGCGGGTCTTGAAGTTAAGCGCATTATCAACGAGCCAACGGCGGCCGCGCTTGCCTACGGCATGGATAAAGCGCAGGGCGACCGTACGGTTGCGGTCTATGATCTGGGTGGTGGTACGTTCGACATCTCGATTATTGAGATTGCTGAAGTTGACGGTGAGCATCAGTTCGAAGTGCTGGCGACTAACGGCGATACGTTCCTCGGTGGTGAAGACTTTGACCTTCGCCTCATTGAGTTTCTCGCCGAGGAGTTTAAGGCAGAGAACGGAATCGATTTGCACGGTGATCCACTTGCCTTGCAGCGTCTCAAAGAAGCCGCTGAAAAGGCGAAGATCGAGCTTTCAAGCTCCCAACAGACCGAGGTGAACCTGCCTTACATCACGGCTGATGCCACCGGACCAAAACACTTGGTCGTAAAGCTCAGTCGGTCGAAACTTGAGTCGTTGGTTGAAGCGTTGGTGAAGCGCTCGTTGGAGCCTTTAAAAGTTGCGCTCAAAGACTCGGGATTGTCAAAAACCGAGATCGACGACGTGATCCTTGTGGGTGGTCAAACCCGCATGCCAATGGTTCAGCAGGCCGTTGCAGACTTCTTTGGTAAGGAGCCGCGTAAGGACGTCAATCCAGACGAGGCAGTTGCTATGGGTGCCTCCATTCAGGGTGCGGTCTTAGCCGGTGACGTGAAAGACGTCTTGTTACTCGACGTCACACCTCTCACGCTTGGCATCGAAACGATGGGCGGTGTTGCGACGCCACTGATTGAAAAAAATACGACGATCCCAACGAAGAAATCACAGGTCTTTTCAACAGCCGACGACAACCAGACGGCGGTGACGATTCATGTTGTTCAGGGCGAGCGAAAGCAGGCGGCAACAAACAAGTCGCTGGGTCGGTTTGATTTGGCCGACATTCCACCAGCACCGCGCGGTATGCCGCAGATCGAGGTGACCTTCGATCTGGATGCGAACGGGATCTTGAACGTGTCGGCAAAAGATAAGGCAACGGGTAAAGAGCAGTCGATCCGCATCACGGCGTCGGGCGGTTTGTCGGACGACGATATCGAGCAAATGGTTGCCGATGCTGAGGCTAATGCTGAGGCCGACAAGAAGTTTGAAGAGATCATTTCGGCGCGCAACAGCGCGGACGGTATGATCCACGCGGCGAAGAAAACGCTTGAAGAGGCGGGAGAGCACGCCAGTGATGACGAGCGCGCGGCCATTGAAGCGGCGATTACGGAAGCGGAAGAGGCTGTTAAAGGCGACGATAAAGACGTGATCGAAGCAGCAACAACCAAGTTGACTGAAGTGACCAGTGGTGTTGCGCAAAAAATGTATGCTGCGCAAGCTGAAGCGGGTGAAGCTCCCGGTGAGCAGGCTCCTGAGGAAGATGCGGTCGACGGCGATGTTGTCGATGCTGAGTTCGAAGAGGTTCGCGAAGACGACAAGCGTTGAGCAAAGCGGGTTGAACCGCGCAGGTTTTTAACTCTGTAAACGCGCTACGGGTTTCAACTTTGGGTTGGAATCCGTTTTTTTTTAAATGAGTTGCCGTGATTCTGGCAACAGGAAGCACTATGTCAAAGCGTGATTATTATGAAGTGCTTGGGGTGGCGAAATCGACCTCAGCTCAGGATATCAAGAAGGCCTATCGCCGCATTGCGATGAAGTATCATCCCGATCGCAACTCGGATGATGTAAACGCCGACGAAAAGTTTAAAGAGGCCTCAGAAGCTTATGAGATCCTGAGCGATACCGAAAAACGGCAGGCCTATGATCAATACGGCCACGCAGGCGTTGATCCTCAAATGGGCGGCGGCGGTTTCCAAGGTGGTGGTTTTAGCGACATTTTTGGCGACGTGTTCGGCGACATTTTTGGTGGTGGCGGCGGTGGGCGTCGACAAGGGCCACAACGCGGGTCAGATTTGCGCTACACGCTTGAGGTGTCACTGGAAGACGCGGTCCGCGGTAAAACAGCAGAAATCAAGGTTCCATCGTTACAGCACTGCGACCCTTGCGACGGCACAGGTGCAAAATCTGGAACGTCGGCGACCACCTGCGGGACCTGTGGTGGTAGTGGCCAGGTGCGCATGCAGCAGGGCTTTTTTCAGGTGCAGCAAACCTGTCCTACGTGTCGCGGGCGCGGCACAATCATCGAGCATCCCTGCGGTAGTTGTCACGGACAAGGCTTGGTCGAAAAGACAAAGACACTGTCGGTCAAAGTCCCGCCCGGTGTGGATACCGGCGACCGTATTCGGCTGAGTGGTGAAGGCGAAGCAGGTCCTTCGGGCGGTCCAAACGGCGACCTGTACGTCCAGATATCGGTTCGTCAGCACCCCTTATTTGAGCGCGATGGGCGCAACTTGTATTGCGAGTTCCCCATCAGTTTTGCTGATGCGGCGCTGGGTGGTGAGCACGAAATTCCGACCCTGGATGGACGTGTAAAGCTGCGTATTCCGGCGGAGACGCAGACGGGGAAGTTGTTCCGGCTTAGAGGCAAGGGTGTGCAGCCCGTTCGTGGCGGTCCTGTCGGTGATTTATTATGCCGTGCCGTGGTTGAGACGCCGGTCAATCTTAATGCCGAGCAGAAAGAACTTTTGGATAAGTTTCGAACCAGCTTGGGTGCTGCTGGAGAGCAATCGCCTCGTCAATCCAGTTTTTTTGACGGCGTAAAAAGCTTCTTTGAGGGACTCAACGGATGACACTGCGGGTCGCGGTCACCGGTGCCGGCGGTCGAATGGGCCGCGCTGTTGCGCAGGCGGTTCTTTCCGATGCAAACGCCGTCTTAGTCAGCGTTTGTGCGCGTCAGTCTAGCGACCTTGTCGGTAAAAGCGTCGCATCGGCGTTGGGTATTGATATTCCTGATCTGCGCGTTGGTGGCACGCTTGATCTGAGCAATGTCGATGTCGTTATCGATTTTACATTGCCCGAATCCAGCCTTGCCTACGCGCAACAGTGTGCGGCGGCGGGGGTTCCGATTGTCATGGGCACCACGGGTTTCACCGACGAGCAGCGAGCGATGTTAGAAGCGTCTTTAGGCGCAGTCGCGAGCTGCCGCGCTGCAAACTTCAGTACCGGCGTTAACCTGGCATACCGGCTACTCGAGCTGTCGGCCAAGGTGCTGGGCGATGCTGATATTGAAATTCATGAGGCACACCACAAACACAAAATCGACGCGCCTTCGGGCACGGCGCTGGCCATGGGTGACGCGATTGCTCAGACGATGGGCGCTGACCTGAGTCAGGTGGCGCGCTACGATCGCGCGTCAAATCGTGAGCCGGGGACGATTGGGTTTTCCGTTACCCGTGCAGGCGATATCGTCGGCGAGCACACAGTGTTGTTTGCTTCTGAGGGTGAGCGGCTTGAAATCACGCACAAAGCCAGCAGTCGCAGTGCATTTGCAACCGGTGCACTCAGAGCCGCGCATTTTATAGCCGACAAGCCAGCAAATTCTTACACCATGGCCGACGTTTTGGGCCTGTCGTAACGAGGAGTTCCTATGCACGTTGTTGATATCGACGAAAATAATGCTCAGCAATACTTGATTGATGAGTCGTTTAATCGACCGGTCGTCGTCGATTTCTGGGCCGATTGGTGTGCGCCGTGCAAACAACTCATGCCACTCCTTGAAAAGCTCGCCGACGAATACGCGGGTGCCTTTCTTTTGGCCAAGATCAATGCTGATGAGCAACAAGGTATCTCTGGTCAGCTGGGCGTACGGAGCCTGCCGACGGTAATGGTGTTTAAAGATGGCCAGCCGGTAGACGGTTTCGCTGGTGCACAGCCAGAGACAGCGGTGCGTGAATTACTACAAAAGCACTTGCCCTCGCCATGGGATGCGAAAGTGGCAGAGGCCACGGAGCTCCTTGATCAGGGCGATACTGCGGGCGCCGTTGGACTGCTGCGAAGTGCGTGGGAAGAGTCCAGCAAGTTGCTAGAGATTACATTGGCATATGCGGGTGCGCTGTTAGAAGCGAATCGTTTGGATGATTCCGAGGCCGTATTGAATGAGGTTCGCTTGGTCGATAGAGACGCCCTACATGAGCAACTCATGGCGCAGATTGAGCTGAAGCGGGTCGCAGGAAAGTCGCCCGAAATAGCCGCGCTTGAGGCCGAGCTCTTGGCGGATAAAGGGGATCATGCTGTCAGAGTGAAGTTAGCGGTGCAGTTGACGACCGACGCCCACCATCGCGACGCGCTGGATCATTTATTGACCGTGTTGCGAGCAGACCGCGACTGGAATAACGGCGAGGCCAAGCGCTTATATCTCGACACGATTGCCTCAATTGGAAAGGGCGACCCCTTGGCCGCAGAGTATCAGCGTAAACTCTTTTCTATACTGTATTAACGCGTGGAGAACGCACGGGCGTCATATCACCTTTTTCTTGCAAAAAAGCACCAAAACGCCTAGATTCTCTCCGTTGAAAAAACCTACTCAAGGTTCAAATTCGTCGGCATTCCTCGACGAACGCACACTCATGGGAGCATAGACAATGGATATTGCATTAGCGGCCGAAGACCTCGCGTTTCGCGACGAGGTCTGCAACTTCCTCGACACAGAATTCGATGCTGAGATGCAGGCACACCTGAAATCTAAGGGCACTACGGGAATGGTTGCGTGGCAGCGAAAGCTGCACGCCAAGGGTTGGGTTGCGCCGAACTGGCCCGAAGAGCACGGTGGTACGGGCTGGACAGCAACACAGAAGTACATCTGGGAGTCAGAGCGATCACTGCGCGGTATTCCCGACGTCGTCCCTTTTGGACTCGTTATGGTGGCGAATGTGATTATGGGGTTTGGCTCTGACGAGCAGAAAGAGTATTTCTTGCCGCGGATACTGAACAGCGACGACTGGTGGTGTCAGGGGTATTCAGAGCCCGGTTCCGGTTCTGACTTGGCGAGCTTGAAGACAAAAGCAGAGCGCGACGGTGATGACTTTATTATTAACGGTGCCAAGATTTGGACCACCTATGCTCAACATGCGGACTGGATTTTCTGTCTCGTTCGGACCGACAACAGCGGCAAGAAGCAAGAGGGTATTACCTTCATCCTGGTGGACATGAAGTCCGAAGGCATCAAGGTTAATCCGATTATCGGCATCGATAACGAGCACAACCTTAATGAGGTTGAGTTTAACAACGTCCGTGTGCCGGCGAAGAATGTCGTGGGTGAGGTCGGAAAGGGTTGGACTGTTGCAAAGGCGCTGCTGGCTCACGAGCGCACTGGCATTGCAGGTGTCGCTGACATTAAACGCACGATGCGTCTGATTAAAGACGCTGCTGCCAAGGAAACCAATGGTGGTCAGCGCATGTTAGACGATGCTGGATTCCAGCAGCGTATGGCTGATATTGAAGTCGAACTGATGGCGCTTGAGTTTACCGAGCTGCGCACGCTGGCGACGATGGCCGCGGGTGGGTTTCCCGGTCCAGAGTCCTCGTTGCTGAAGATTAAGGGCACCGAGCTCCAGCAGGCGACGCAAGAGCTTCGTATGGAATTGGCGGCCTACTACCAAGGCGTTTTACCGACCAACATGGATCCGAGCGTTTTGGGACACGAGTTTGGTTCTGACGCACGACGGGCCTTTATGTACGGTCGTGCAGCAACCATTTACGGCGGTTCTAATGAGGTCCAAAAGAACATCATCTCCAAGTATGTACTTGGTCTCGAGTAAGGACAGATTCCTGACGGAGCAATGACACTATGAACTTCGATTACACAGAAGAGCAACAAATGGTCCGCGACTCGATCGCGAGATTTGTACAGGACGATTACGACTGGGACACGCGCCGTGCCATTGTGGACGGCGCGGAAGGCATGAGTCGCGATAATTGGCAGACCTTTGCCGAGTTGGGGTGGTTGTCTATTCCCTTTGCAGAAGCCGACGGCGGCTTTGGTGGCAGCGTCATCGATTTGTCGGTGGTTATGGAGGAGTTGGGTAAAGGTCTTGTGGTTGAGCCCTTTTTCCCAACGGTCGTGCTGTTTGGCGGTTTAGTGTCGCGTGCCGGCGATGAGGCGCAACGCACATCCATTCTGGAGAGTGTGATCGGCGGTGAGACTCTGGGTGCGTTTGCTTACGTTGAGCGTCAGAGTCGCTATGCGCTCAATGACTGTCAGACGTCTGCCACGTCCAGCGGCGACGGGTACACCTTGAACGGTGAAAAGGTTGTTGTTTTCAATGGTGAGAACGCGGACAAACTGGTCGTACTGGCGCGCACATCCGGCGAGCAGTTCGACGAGCATGGGTTGTCGCTGTTCTTAGTCGATGCAAATGCGCAAGGGGTGTCAAAAGTCCTGTACCCGATGATGGATGCGCAGCGGGTTGCCAACATTACATTTGATAACGTGCAGCTCGGTGCGGACGCCCTGCTTGGCGATGCAGGTTCGGCGCTCGAGGTGGTCAACGAGGTCATTCGCGACGCGTTATTAGCGCTTGCGTCAGAGGCGGTGGGCATTATGGGGACGCTGAACGCGAAGACGCTTGAATACACCAAGACGCGCGAGCAGTTTGGTGTGGCGATTGGCTCTTTCCAAGCGCTGCAGCACCGCATGGTAGACACCATGATGGCGTTCGAGCAGTCGAAGTCATTACTGTTTAAAGCCTTGTGTGAATACGAGATCGATCCGGCCTCTGCGGACACGACAATTCATGCCCTTAAAGTGCTGATCGATCGTAACAGCAAGCTGGTGTACGGCGAGGCAATTCAGATGCACGGCGGTATGGGCATTACCGATGAGTTAGATATCGGTCACTACGCGAAACGATTGATGATGATTAATGCGACGCTCGGCGATGGTTCATTCCACCGCAGTAAGTTCATTGAGCAGACGTACGCCGCTTAATCATGAAGATTTTGGGAAAAGTCTGTGTGGTGACGGGCGGCGCCAGTGGCATTGGTCAGGCGCTTGCGCGTCGCTTCGTTAATGAAGGGGCTGAGGCGGTCATTATTGCCGATCTTAATGGTGACGCGGTATCCGCCGTTGCCACTGAGATCGGCGCCCAGTCGTTCGCGGTCGATGTGCGCGACGAGAGTGCCATTGCGGCCATGGTGGCGGCGGTAGAGGCTGAGTTTGGGCGTATCGATCTGTTTTGTTCCAACGCAGGCATTTTAGGTGTCGACGGTGCGCCTTGGTGGGCCACAGGTGCTGAAAACGATCTGTGGCAGCGCATGTGGGAAATCCACGTCATGTCGCATGTCTACGCCGCTCGTGCGTGTTTGCCCGCCATGATCGAACGCGGTGACGGGTACTTCCTCAATACCGCATCGGCGGCAGGCTTGCTCGCTCAGATCGGCTCAGCGCCCTATTCGGTGACCAAGCATGCGGCGGTTTCATTTGCCGAGAGCCTGGCTATTACGCACGGCGATGACGGGATTAAGGTGAGCTGCCTGTGCCCACAGGCGGTAGACACTGCGATGACAGCAGGGACTGAGGGCGGCGGTGTCGCCGGTGTTGACGGCATGTTGTCGGCTGAGGCTGTTGCTGAGGCTGTGATCCTGGGGCTCGAGGCGGAGTCTTTCTTGGTGTTACCGCACCCCGAGGTTGAGGACTATCGCCAAAATAAAGCACGAAGCTACGACCGATGGCTCGGTGGCATGCGTAAGTTAAGACGTCTGTTCACGGATCCGGCTGGCCAGTAGACTTCCTGGCATGGACAAACAGTCCCGGCTAGCCCGCACAATCTTAAATGGCTTCATCGCCTACTTTGCCGAGTTTGAGAATATAACGCTCTCAGCGCGCACGCGATTTGAAAATGCGGAATGGCGTGCGACCCAAGAAGCCTCAATGCGTCGCATCGACATTTACAAAATGCAGGTGCTCGAGACGCTTGAAGTCGTTCAGTACATTGCAGCAGATCGCGTTGATGACCTTGCGTTTTGGACTCAGACGCGCGACCTCTATGCGCAACTTGTTCGTGGGATGACGAACTTCGAAATTGCGGAGACGTTTTATAACAGCATTTTCAATGCCGTCTTTGAGCACCGTTGGATTCGAGACGACTATGCGTTTGTTTTTTCGCCGCAAGGCGACATGCCACCGGTAGATGTTCGCCGAGTTTTGAACCAGTACCGCACGAAGGGAGATATTAAGGCGGCGGTGGCGAATTTACTGCACGACTACCGTGTCTCGTTGCCGTTTGAAGATATTGACCGCGACGTGAATCGCGTGGCGACGGTAATGAGCGATGCGGTGTTGGCGGCCGGATTTGATGGTCAGGGCGACCTTGAGCTTCACGTACTGGAACACCACTTCTTTAGAAATAAGGCGGCCTATATTGTCGGTCGTATCTCCAGCAAAGGTCTCCAGATCCCCTTTGTGTTGCCGATGCTTCACACCGAGTGTGATGAGGGTGATCAGACTGTTTACCTGGACGCCTGCCTGTTGGGGTCCGACATTATTTCCAAACTGTTTTCCTTCACGCGGACCTATTTTATGGTCGACGCGTCCATACCGTCTCAATACGTCCTATTTTTACAGCAGTTAATGCCACGTAAGGCGGTTTCGGAAATTTACAGTTGCCTCGGTCACCACCGCCACGGTAAGACGTATTACTTTCGTACGGCGACACGTCACATGCGTTCAACTCAGGATGCCTTTATTCCCGCACCGGGGATTAAGGGCATGGTCATGGCCGTCTTTACGCTTGAGTCTTACGAGTACGTTTTTAAGATTATTAAAGACCGGTTTACGCCGCCCAAAGAGGTGACGCATCAGGAAGTGCGCGACAAGTATCAGCTGGTAAAGCGGTGGGACAGAGCTGGACGCATGGCGGATACACAAGAGTTCTCGAATCTCGTTTTTGAGGCGTCTCGGTTTTCTGAGGAACTCATGGACGAGCTGCGACAAACCTGCTCGTCGCAGCTTGAGGTCAACGGACGGGCACTCATTATTAAGCATTGTTACGTTGAGCGTCGTATGCAGCCGCTTAACCTCTACCTTAAGGACGCCACCGACGAGGAGGTTGCGGCGGTAATGCTTGATTATGGCAACGCCATAAAAGAACTGGCTGCTGCGAATATTTTTCCTGGCGATATGCTCCTGAAAAATTTTGGGGTCACGCGACATGGACGAGTGGTCTTTTATGACTACGACGAAATTCAGCCGTTGCTGGAGGTGACGTTTAGGAAGATTCCACCGCCGCGCGACGAGTACGACGAGATGTCTGATCAACCGTGGTATTCGGTGGGCCCCAATGATGTTTTCCCAGAGGAGTTTCGGCTGTTCTTTTCAGGTAATGCGCGAGCGCGAAGAGCGTTTGATCAGTTCCATGATGATCTCTACGACGCCGGATTTTGGCTCAAGCTGCAAGACAAGCTGCGCAACGGCTTCGTTGAAGATTTTTTCCCCTATTCGAACACGCTGCGTTTTAAGCAGTAAGCGACCTGACTATGGCAGACCTACTCATTATTCGGCACGGACAGGCGTCTTTTGGCGCAGACAACTACGATCAGTTGTCCACCCTAGGACAACGGCAGGCGGACCTTACGGGCGAGTTCCTCAGTCAGAGTGGCGTGCACTTTAGTGCGGCGTTCAGTGGTGATTTGTCGCGCCAGCGCGAGACAGGCGAGCGCATTCTGGCGCAGTTAGAGGACGCGCCATCACTGGTCATCGATCCGCGGCTTAACGAAGTGCAAACCGATGAGCAAATGGCGGTGATGACGCCCTTACTGTGTGAGCAAGACCCCCGATTTGCAACGCTCATGGCGGATATGAACAAAGACAGCAAGTCCTTCCAGAAAATCATCGAGACCGTTTTTAATTATTGGGTCAGTCCCAACTGTCAGGTCGCGGGTATTCAGAGTTGGCAGGACTACAGCGCGGGTGTCGTCAGTGCATTCGAGGCCGCGCGGGCGTCAGCCGAGTCAGGTTCGACGTCGGCGATCTTTACCTCTGGTGGGACGATCGCGACGCTCGTCGGCCACGTACTCGGTTTGTCTGCAGATCGGGTGTATGAGTTTTATGAGCCCGTCTTTAATTGTTCGATCACGCGCCTTATTTTTAATTCTCGTAAGTGTTCACTGTCGACGTTCAATGACGTGTCGCACTTGCAACTCATGGGCGCTCAGCGTGGTGAGCGACTGGTGACCTACCGATGACAACATTATGGATAGTTAGGCACGGTGAGGCAGCCGCAAGCTGGGAAAAAGACCCAGATCCTGGCTTGTCAGCCCTCGGACAGCAGCAGGCAGAGGCGACGGCTGACGCGCTGTCGCATCGGGTGCCGCCGGATGTCAGTCTGATTTCAAGTCCGTTGCAGCGCGCTCAGGAAACGGCGCAAGCATTGGCGGACAAGCTCGACTCGCGAGTTGTGGAAATTGATAGCCGGTTTTCCGAAGTGCGTTCACCCGTCCCGCTGAGCGAACGCAAAGTGTGGCTTCAGGGTTTTATGAAGCAAACGTGGAGTGAGCAATCCGATGACCTTTGGGAATGGCGATCAGAGATATTGTCTGGCCTCAAAGAATGCACGGGCCCAACCGTCATCTTTTGCCATTTTTTGGTCATCAATGCAGTAATTGCTGACATTCTGGGTCGATCGGACGTTCTCCAAGTTTATCCGGCCAACGCGTCGTTCCATGAACTCTCCCTTGACGAGGGTGAGTTGACGCTGGTTCAGCTTGGGGAACAGATGGAGACGCGCGTTAACTAGCGATCGCGCCGAATTCGCATGAGTCCTTCTTGTGCTGTCGAGGCAATGAGTTTTCCGTCTCTGCTCCACAGAGAACCTCGGTTGTAACCGCGCGCACCGCCTGACCACGGGCTGTAGGTGTCATAGAGCACCCATTCGTCCATTTTCGGAATATCGTGAAACCAGATGGCATGATCGAGACTTGCACCGACGAATACTTTTTCAGGTCGTTCGTAGGGAAATGCAGAAAACGCGGTGCTGTACAGCGAAAAGTCCGAAATCATGGCGAGCGCCGCTTGCTGGGTTCGAAGGCATCCCTCAAAAGGACCAATGACGCGGTACCACGACTGACTCACGGGCT
This sequence comes from Halieaceae bacterium UBA4438, assembly GCA_002390485.1. Lineage (GTDB taxonomy): Bacteria > Pseudomonadota > Gammaproteobacteria > Pseudomonadales > Halieaceae > Luminiphilus. The sequence continues at coordinate 24,511 of DGPO01000070.1, forward strand.
CCTGTGCCTCCGGCAGTCGTTCTGTTATGCGCTCGCGCTCGACGCCAAAAAGGTCGAGCAGTGAGTGTGGCAGTAGGCCGTCTCGTTCAGCATTCAACCGTATCGCTTCTTCGGGCGAAATCACGTCCGGCATGCCCAGCGAGTGCGACATCCCTTCCTCTTCAACGTGGTAGCTGATTGACGTATTGAAGATGGCTTCCCCACGCTGACGCGCGACGACGCGGCGTGTGCAAAATGAACGCCCATTTCTAATCGGATCCACCTCGAGTTCAATCGGGACGCTGGCGTCGCCGGCCCGTAAAAAGTAGCAATGCATCGAGTGGGCCGTAAAATGATCCTCTACCGTTTCGTAAGCGGCTAAAAGGCACTGCGCAACGACCTGACCGCCAAACAGACGGAACTGCGGCTTCAGACTATCGCCAATAAACCAATAGTCACCCACGCGCTTGGGTGTAACCACGTCAAGGACCTCAGCAAATGTGAGCCTTGGAATTTCATTCGAATTCATCTGAACCTCGGATCTTTATCTGGGCTGGAGACCAAAGAAAAAGACATCAAAAAAATCATGCGCGGCGGATGTCGCGCTGTCGACCTTACGCCACTGATCGATATCGACAGCGGCGTTGATGGCGCTGACCAGTAAGTGACGAGCTACCAATACGTTTTGAGCACCAATAGACCCTTCGGAGACTCCTAACGCCATGAGTTGTCCCAATTTGTCGTGAGTATCTTCGGTTCTCTGCAGCACTGCACGACGCAGTTTTGGTGGCAGTGCCGTGATGGAATTATACCTGATCAAGGGACCTTGATCCGAATTTTGTAATTCGAAAATGGCCGTACAGACCTTTCCTAATTTTTCCAGTGGTGAGATATCACTTTGCTCGATCTGCGCGGTAATTCGGTCAAACTGATCGAGGGTAAACTCGTAACACTGGGCCAGAAGCGCCTCTTTGTTCGCAAAGTGGTAGTAAAACGCGCCTTTAGAAACGTCTAAGGATTCTGCAATGTCATCGAGTGAGGTACCGTGAAATCCCTTGCGGTTAAAATGCCGCGTCCCGGCCCTTAAAAAGGCTTCTTGCTTGATGCGATTTTGCGCCTCGCGGTTAAAGCCCTCGCTGATATTCAGCGTGGAAAGACTCTCCGAAGCCTGCCACTTAAAGTCGGTGTGTTGAGGCACTAATCCGCCTGTAAAAAGTGTTCTAACTGTTGATGCGGCGCTTTGGGTTTCTGACTCGGGCATTTCGTAAAGCCAGTAAAACGACCAGTCGAGCGCAGTTAACAGTGCACGTGCTGTGGTGGTGGTGTTGCAGTCTCGTATGACACCTTGCGAAATACCTTCGCGCAGATAGCCTCTGAAGCGTTTAAACATTCGGAGGTAATCGTCCTTGAGTTCAGCACGTTGTTCCTTGGGCAGCACAGCGAGTTCGAGCGGGGCCGCGTAGTAGTCTCCTCGACCGGAGAGAGAGTCCAGGCTCAGTTCGATATGACGTTCCATTGAGCGGATGACTCGCTCCAATGGGTTTTCGGTCTCTCGTTCGACCTCGTCCAGCGACAGATGGAGACGGGCCATGGCGCTTTGGTAGCACTGATAGATCAGGTCTTCCTTGGTTTTTACGTAGTAGTAAAGGCTCGTCTTCGTCAGACCGAGCTTATCCGCTACGTCGGCCAGCGTCGTTGAGCGAGCGCCTTTGGTATTGAACAGTTTGGCTGCGCGCGAGAGAATCGCGGCGCGTTTGGCTTCGTGCTGTGCACCTCGACTGAAGGGCGATCCCGAAGTCACTTTGTTCTCAACTGCGATTTTTTCCATGACGATGAGCGGAGTCCAGTCAGCCAGTAATACAGCGATGACATTCTCGCTGTTCGAAGATTTGAACTTTAGGTATTTTTTTTGAACCTGTCCATCGGTCTATGCAAATCAGTCGTGTAACAATGCAAAGACAGGCAGTGGAGATCACGAATGACTGACTCAGTCCGTTTTAAGATTAATGACGTGGTGGCAGAGCTGACACTCAGCGCGCCGTCTCGACGAAATGCCATTGGGGCACACGAAATTACAGCCGTCAAAAGCGCGCTGGCGTCCATTCCCGATACCTGTCGCTTGCTGGTCGTTCGCGCTGAAGGGCCGGTGTTTTGCGCTGGAGCCAACTTGAAGGAAATCACTGACGGTGTCATGGACGGTGACGACTTCCAGTCTATGACCAATACCATTGCCGCACTCGATATTCCCAGCTTGGCCATTGTTGAGGGCGATGTATTTGGCGGCGGTGCTGAGCTCTTATTCAGCTGCGATTTTCGACTTGGCGTCACCACAAAGACACTCAAAATACCTGCCGCCGCTGTGGGTCTGTGTTACCCGGTTGAGGGCATCGAGCGGATGACTCAGCGGCTAGGCAGTACGTTGGTGCGTCGGCTTCTATTGACCACGATGCCAATGCCCTTTGAAGAGCTCCATCAGCACGGCGCATTTGACTGGATGGTATCCAGTGACGACGTTAACGAGCGCTCTGAGGAGATCATTGCACTGCTTAAGGACCTTGCGCCTTTATCTGTGCGCGCCATGCTTGCCATCATCAAGTCGGTCGAGCAGGGACAGTTTGATCGGCAGCATGCGCAGGCGCAGGCGGATCAGTGCAGTGCGTCAGAAGACTTGCAGGAAGGTCTGCGCGCAATGAGAGAGAAGCGCAAACCGACGTTTAAGAACCAGTAGCGAGTGCAGTGCGAATGTCTGCATAGTGCGAGAGAAGTTGTTTTAAGCTCTCTTTAGTGAGCTGTTCCAACTCCGTTAACTCATCCGGCGTTAACGTTTGACCGGCATCTCGCGACGCGGCCTCGATTTGCGCCAGACGCCCGCCAAGCACCTGCGCACCGATGTTCAAGGCTGACGACTTCATCGCATGCACCAAACGCCGTGTTTCGTTTGCGTCAGTGTTCCGCGTGGCGTTGCCGATGTCGTCAATAAACAGTGGGACCTGCTGTTCAAACAAAGTGACGACTTGATCGACTAAATCGACACCCGATCCAGGATTGATTTTTGCGATGACGTGGAGCGCTTCATCGTTAATCAGTGATTTTAAGCTGCTGAGATCTGTCGCTTGCTCACGCGTCATTGGCAAATGCTTAACCAGCATTCGCTCAAGATCGAGTACAGAAAATGGCTTCACGAGCACGTCGTTCATTCCCGATGCCAGTGCGTCCTCAAAGTCGCCCACGGACGCAGAGGCGGTGGCCGCGATAATGGGCGTGGTGATGTTGTTTGCTCTCATTTCACGCGTCGCCTCAAAGCCATCCATATTGGGCATCAGACAGTCCATCAAAATGAGATCGAATGACTGGTTGCTGGCTGCAACGACGGCAGCGAGGCCATCGCTTACCGTCTCATAAGAGGCCCCAAGTCCACTGAGCATACTTTCGGCCAGCAGTTGGTTAACCGCGTTGTCGTCGACGACCAATACGTGCACATTCTGCAGTGGGCGAGAAAATTCCGCATCGCTATTCACCTCGGGCCGGTGTAATGCGTCGAGCAATGTTGCCGTCGTTACCGGTTTGTGCACGAAGTCCCACACGTCAGTGGCAATTAAGGGGTTATCACTTCGGATATCGATCAACAGCAGTTTTTCCAACGTCTTCGGTGACTGACCAAAGGCAGCCACTTTAGACGCCGAACACATTTCGTCGACAATCACGGTTTGGACCTCGGTCGATATGTCACTGGGGTGTTCTACGCGGATCATTTCATACCCCAGCCGTAACAGTTGCGACTGCATGCTCTGGGCAAGTTTGTCATCGTCGGTGCAGAGCGCCACACGACCGGCGTTCTCGACAGCGAGAGAGCGCTCTTTTTTCAAAGGAACGGTGACGTGTACCAGCGTACCGCACTGGTCCGGACCGTCAAACAGCTGCAGGTCACCGCCAAGAAAGCTCATGTAGCTCTTACAAATCGCAAGCCCGAGGCCGGTTCCCCCATATCGTCGCGTCGTTGTCGCATCTGCCTGTGTAAACTTCTCGAAAATCTTCTCGCGTGAGGCCTCAGGAATACCCACGCCCGTGTCTTGTACAGCAATGACAATGGCATTATTTTCATCGAGGTGGGTTGTGACGTCGACGGCCCCAACCTCGGTAAACTTGACCGCGTTACCTACAATGTTGGTGACGACTTGCCTGAGCTTTTGAGCATCACCCCGATAGGTGCCTGCAACGTTGAAGTCGTGGCGAACTCTGAGGTCGAGGGACTTGCGTTGAGCCGGCTCCCCCTGCAGATACACGACTTCATCGACGAGGTCACACAGGTCAAAAACCTCTTCATCGAGCTCGAGTTTGTCGGCTTCAATCTTTGAAATATCTAAGATTTCATTGATCAGTTGCAGGAGCGTTTTACCGCTGTTCATGGCCGTTCGCGCTAAGCGGGACTGGCGAGACGATATGCCGGCGTTGAGCAGTAGCTCATTCATTCCAATGATACCGTGCAATGGCGTACGAATTTCGTGGCTCATGACGGCGAGAAATTCTGTCTTGGCCTGATTCGCGTGCTCGGCTTCTCGCTTGGCCAGTTCGAGTTCGTGCGTCCGCTCAACTATTTTTTGCTTCAATTCGCGAGCACGCATCACCGAGGCGCGAATGTTCCGTCGAAGGACCAGGATAACCAGCACGATGAACATTAGGGTCGCCGCCGCGTAAGAGGCGTAGGCCTGTGTTGTCTGGTACCACGGTGGCGCCACCACGATGGGTAACGACAAGCCCGTTCGATTCCAGACACCGTTACTGCCCCGCGCGGCCAACTGCAGAGTGTAGCTGCCAGGTCGCAAGGTGGTGAGCTGGATTTTTCCGGTGGTTGAGTCCCAGTCGTAAATGGGATCGAGTCGGTGTTCGTATTCGACGGTCCAAGGTGCTCGATAGTCGGCGGCAAAAAATTCAATGGTGGCGAGGGTGTCGGCCGCATCGAGTTCAAGCACACTGGTGCTCGACGATGGATAAAACTTCCTCCCCATGACATTAATTTCGCCAAAACCAAGGTCTATAGGGCGCTCGTCAATGGCGTCAAGTAAACCGTCCAGGTAAGTGACGCCGCGGGGACTTCCGAAGTAAAGCGTGCCGTCGGAGCTCTTGTAACTTGCCCCGGAGTTATATTCCTCTGCGGTGACACCCAGGCGTGACGCAAAGTGTTTGATACCCCCCGATGCCTCATTGACGCGGGTCAGACCGTCATTGTGTGCCAGCCACAAGTTCCCATAGTTGTCGTACTGAATGCCGACCACCGCAAGGCTGGGTAATTCGAATGCGCGCGAGAGGTTGGTCAGCGCGGTGCCTTCGCCATAGGCATCTCGCTCTAAACGGTAGAGTCCGGCGTCGTTGGTGCCCAGTAGCACCGAGCCGCTGGCTTCGACTTCAATCGCGACAATGGTGGTCCCAGCCTCGAGCGACACACCAAGCGGGGCGCCATTGAGTGACAGCGTTCTTATGGTGTCCAGGGTTGGGCTAATAATCCCGAGACTCTGGGCCATGCCTACTAAAATTGCGCCGTTTTGGTCTTCAGCAAGGGTAATGTGGAAGTCGCTGATAAACTCATCAAACCCACCGCGCAGGGTTCTTAGTACTTTTCCTGAGGGGTCGACAATAGAGGTTCCCCCGCCAAAGGTTGCGGCAATCACATGCCCGGACGAGTGCGATAAAACCGAGGTGACCCCCGGCGCTTGCAATGCGAAGGGGTTGCCGTACTCAAGCGCCACTGCCTGCATATCACCGCGCGTTGAATCGAACCGATAGAGACCGGCGTCGAAGGTCCCAGCCCATAAAATATCACCCTGACTCGTCAGCGACATAATTTGATTGCTGGTTAACACCGGCGCAGTGGCAGAGTTAATCCATTCAAACTGGTTGGCACCTAAGGGGAGTTTATTCAGACCGTCCTGAGTACCCACCCAGAGCGTGCCGCTGACATCTTGATGCACGGCATTTGTGTGGTTGCTGGAGAGGCGCGCATTGGTTGTGTTGAAAGAATCGAACTGAGTTCTTGCGCCTTGCGCAAGCCCCTGTCGGGTGCCCACCCAGTAGCTACCGTCGTTCGATTTGTAAAGTCCGGTAATCCAGTTGCTGGGCAGGCCGCTGGCAAAGGCCGTGTAGTGCTGAAATGAACGACCACGGTCTTGCGTGTACACCAGCCCGTTGGGTGTGCCTATCCAAATACCGTCATCATCCGCGAGCAGCGCCGTGACGGTGTCAGAGGGGAGTTCGTTATCATTAGTCCCCTGACC
>DGPO01000111.1:0-12782 GCA_002390485.1 Halieaceae bacterium UBA4438
ATTGCGGCGAAGCAAATGCTGCGTGCGGGGGTGACCACGGCGCTTGATCTCGGCGCCCCGTTTGAAATTCTGACCTTGCGAGAACGCATTGAGGGCGGCTTGATTCCCGGACCTGAGTTGCTGATCTCTGGGCCTTGGATTACGCGCGTTCAATACGACACGATTCCTGACAGTTACGAGGTGGTGATCACGTCGCCTCAAGAGGCGGCACAAAAGACGTTGGAATTAATTGATCGCGGCTCGGACGTCATTAAGACGTGGGAGGGCCTTACGCAGGAGGATTATATTGCCGTTGTAACTGCCGCGCATTCGCGGGGTGTCAAAGTGCACGCCCATTTGTACGCGCCTCGAGCCATCGAAATGGCCATCAATGCCGGTGTCGATGTTTTTCAACACGTCGGTTCGGCAGGGAACCCGCCTTACGACGAAACACTGATTAATACGATTGCGCATCGTGAAATTCCAATCGTGCAAACCATATCCCACAGGGTTTGGGTTTACCCTTCAACGCAGGCGTTTCCGTCACGACTGAGCCGAGCGGAATACCGTGCGGACATGCCTGACGACATTTATAAAGAGTTTATGGCCTCATTTGAGAACTTCCATCAGCTACCGTATTTCCGTAATGCGGCCACAGAGATACGGAACTCGACGCAGTCGGCCGGACAATTTATCCGCGCGGGTGCTCGTATAGGCGTGGGGACCGATGCCGCAAGTCCGTTAAACATGCATTTGGAAGCCATGTGGCGTGAAATGTCGGCCCTCGTCGACAGTGGCATGACCCCGTTGCAAGTCATTTCAGCGGCCACTAAAACGAATGCGGAAATACTGGGGTTGTTTGGAGATCGAGGCAGCCTTGAGGTCGGCAAGCGAGCCGACATGCTTATTGTTCAGGGTAATCCCCTCGAAGACATTAACACCCTCGGGAACGTGGCCGTTGTCGTGAAACAGGGCGAACTTTGGTTTACCGAAGGCAGCACCGTAGCGCCGGTAACCCGCGCTAACTTCTTCGGCGGCGGGTCACGCTAGGGCGCTGACACTAAATACTAATATCGTCCCGGTTGTAATCGTGCAGGTCATGACGCGCCGCCTCGTCCCAGACAAACGATAGGTTCTTGTCTTCAAAAGGTTGATATCGGTACGGCTGCTCGTCGCTAAAACGCGCCTGACGCGCGGCAATCGCGTAACCCAAGACCCGTGATCGACGCGCAATAATATCCTCGTCAAACACCTGTGCGTCACTGTGAATCCCGCCGCCTTTGACACCCAGCACCGAAGAGCGCTTGTGAAAGCCAAAGTTGACGGTAAGCCGTGGTTCAAAGCCGCTGTTGGGGAAGGAGCCGTGCAGCGCTTGGCGGTTGCACATCACCACGTCTCCGCGATCGCAGACAAGCGGTACGGCGCCATCTATTCGCTCGCTCTGCGACTGACTGACGAGGTCGCTGATGTCGATCTTACCCAGCTTGTGGCTGCCAGGAAGGACCCACACACCATTAACCGCAGTGCTCCCATAGAGTTGAGCCATAAAGTTAAAGCCGTGAATATTTTCATCAAAGTCGGGGCTGTCCCAGTGTGTGACGCCGTCTTGGTGCCAAGAGACGGCCGCACCAATTCCCGGTTCCTTAATGAACAAGGCTTCATTGAACGGTGTGAAGTCGCTGCCGTTAATCGTCTCAGCAACCTTCAGAAGCTGGGGATGCGCATAGGTGCGAAGGCAAGCATCGGAGAAGCGCAGTGAGCCTAAAAGTATGAACGGAGAGGCGGCGGGGGTCTCTGAACCGGCCTCGGGCTCGAACATTTTCACTTGGTGTCGCCCGTTAGCCAGTTGCGTTCCGCCCAGTGGGTCGCCTAAGGGTTTTGACCAGACCAAGTGCGGTGTTTGTGAGTTGCTGCCCAGTGCTGGGTTACCTTGCGCATCGACTGCGCTGTCGGGAGACGTGGGAAATGAGGCCTTCATGGCGATCATGTCGGCTTCTATATCCTGACACTCCTCTTCAGCCAAGACGCCGGTGAAAACATAAAACCCAACTGTCGAATAGGCATCGAGAATGTGTTGTGCAAGGCGTCCAGTGTCATCAAACTCGATGGGTCCGCGGTTTCCAAGCGCCAGGGCGCTGCGCTGACCTTCGATTAAGTAGTCACGCATTGCGTCAGCCTGTTCGCCGTAGCGGGCGGCGCAAGCGTCGATGGATTTAGAGATATCGTGCATCGTGGTCTCCAATTGTATGTCAGTTCTGGACGCCAAAGCAGTCGATCTGTGTCGCCCGTATTGATCTCTTAGCGGTCTATCTACCCGCCGCTCAGTTCTTCATCAAGGTGTTTGTGAAACCGCACTATTGCCTGCTCAAAGAGACCAAACGTTAAGTGCGAGTTGGCAGATGTCGTGACGGTTTCCTGTATGTCTCTTGCTGCTGCGCGGTCTTCTTCTTGGCCCGACTGATTGACGAAGTCAACATCCTTCATGGCCGCCTCATGGCTAATTTCTTTACCCGATGTGGCTCTGTGCTTAATGTAATAAGAGAACATTTGTGTGCGAGTGGGCGACAATGGCTCGATAATCGTGACGCTGGTGTGTTTTGATAAAACGGACACACTGACGTTAGGGAATAGATGGTAAACCAGTGTTGCGAAGCCCTCTATTTTGCGCTCATTGACGGCGACCGTGCGTAAGTTTTCGATGCGTTTGAACGGGTATACGACACGCGAGTTTTGACCAAAGGACTCGATGACGTTGATGTTATCCAGTCCAAAGGGGTAGAAGCTCTCGCGGTGCAATGACTTGATGTGGTAACCCTCAAGCAGGGTCTCGGTCAGCAGCTTCCAATTGGCCTCATCCACCGTATTACTCTGATGGATCAGGGGTTGTGTTGAATCGAAAAAGTCCAGCGCAGTGTCTAGCGTGTTCAGCTGTGGACTTCCTTCTTGCTGCACGTAGACCAGCCCTCCCTTCTCCAGTGCAAACAGCTCTTTGAGGCCCGCAGTCTCTTGCTCTAAGTCAGGAAATGCAGCGGCACCGGGAACGCCGCGAAGTGTGCCATCTAAATTGTAAGTCCAGCCGTGGTAAGGGCAGGAGAACGTGCGCGCACACCCCTCACCTGAGGCGACTTTCATCCCGCGATGGCGGCAGGCATTAATAAATGCGCGCACCCTCAAGTCGTTGTCTCGGACCACAAGGAGTGGTGTGCCCGCCGCAGTGCGAGACACGAAGCTGCCCGCCTCAGGAATGGCCGCCGATGGACAAAACACGACAGGGCGCTCGCGCAAGAGCGTCATTTCTTGCTCGTAGCGTTTCTGGCTTACGTAGTGCTCAACGGGTTCATGCCACTGCGAGTGACCCAGGTCTGTTGTCCGGTTATCGATGTGCTCAAACACGCGATCGATGACGGCGTTGTGAGATCGGAGTCCTACTGTGTTGTTGTCCATGGCGTTTGGCTTACTCTCCTCGATTCATCGGTGCAAAATATCGTCTTGTATCGGTAAGGCCGATACCCGCTAGGTGCGCGTCATCATCGGCGATAGTTTGGGTCATGCTGCCCTATGTAGTGCTCCACTTAATCATTTGAGGTCCTCTGCGGATTCAGCGATCAATCGCGTTCCTTGGTCTTACGACGGATCAGCGAGTTTGAGCAGTTGCTTGCCGTGGTTCTCGCCCGTGTAGAGGCGACGCAGCGTGTTCGGGATGTTCTCGAAACCTTCCTGCACATCGACCTGGAACTGCAAGTCTCCAGACATTACCCAGCCTAGAAGATCTTGAATCGCTTCCATCGCTCGGGGCATGTAGTCGAGAATAATGAACCCCTCCATGCGACTGCGATTCGTCACGAGGTTCATTAAGTTTGAGGGTCCAGGAATAGGCGCTTCGGCGTTGTAGCCTGAAATGCCGCCACAGAGGACCACACGTGAATACAAGTCCAAATGGTTCAAGGCGGCCTCGAGTGTCTCTCCACCGACATTGTCGAAAAATACGTTCCACTTGTTAGGACAAGTGGCTGCAATCTGGCCGTCAAGGTCGCCCTGTTTGTAATCAATGACGGCGTCGAGACCCGCGACTTCGGTTAGCCATCGGCATTTTTCTGGACCACCGGCGATACCGACGACCCGGCATCCTTTAATCTTGGCAATTTGACTTGCAACAGAGCCGGTTGCGCCCGCGGCACCCGAGACAAGGACGGTATCACCCGCCTGAGGCTGTCCGAGCTCGAGTAATCCAAAATACGCGGTGATGCCCGTGAGACCGATGACTGAGAGCATCATCTCTGGTGTCACGCCTTCAGGGATTTTAGTGACCCCGGTGACGCCCTCGCCCGGGGTAACCACGGCGTAGTCTTGCCAGCCACCCATAGTTTGCACCAGTTCTCCCTCAGCGAAATCACCGTGGTTTGACTGGACAACTTGGGCGACGGTTCCAGAGCGCATGACCTCGCCAATAGCGACAGGCGGAAGATAGCTTGGCCGATCAACCATCCAGTTTCGTTGTGTTGGATCGAACGAAAAGTAGAGGTTCTTAATGAGTATTTGGTTGTCACCCACCGCAGGAATAGAACGCTCCACAAGATCGAAGTTGGACTCCCCAATCATTCCCTCGGGTCTTTTAGCGAGCAGCCATTGGCGGTTGCGATTCATCGTGTATTCCTTCTTTTTTTCCTGCGCTGCGTGTCTAATTTAAGTGCGTTGTAATCCGTCGGAGTCGACGCTTGTTAAATGCTCGATTCCGGCAAGAACATAAGCCACGGCGATTTCAATGCTGTCATCCCTGCTGAGTCCACCTTTGCTGGACCACTCTGCAGCGGACCAGGCCGCACCCGAGGACAGTTGGACGATTAAGCGGGCTCTATCTTCATCGAGTTGGTAATGCTCAGCCATTTTGTTGATGAGGTAGGCTGCGCTAAACCGAGCGTTGCGCGCCAGTTCGTCGCTAATAATGCTTGCGATCTCCGGTTGGGTAATGAGCATGGGCAAAACCGATCCCGGAGCGTAGTGCTCAAAATTGCTTTTGACCGAAATACGAACAATGTCTTTAAACGTATTCGCCTCTTTTGCAGCCTCGAATGTCCGATCGCTAAAGCGCCTATACTCCCGCTTCAGCAGCGTTTGCAGCAGCACAATGCGGTTGGGAAAGTAGTTGTAGATTAAGGGCGCCGAGACGCCTGCGTACTTGGCCAGTCCTTCCATTGTGAAGTAGGAGACGCTCTCCATCACAATGATTTCAGCACTGCAATCAAGCAAATGCTCTTGGCGTGCCTCAGGACTCAATCGTGTACGTTTCACTGTGCGGCTCTGCTTCCAATCTTATTAGTGGTTGTCATTAATAAGGAGTTTAGTTCACCGAGCCTGCGGCGTAAATAAAACTTGCAGCCGGTCCCGTAAGACCACCAGCACGTGTGTTTTTTTCTTAGATTTGATCAGCTGGGTTGTGCGTTGCCGGCTTATGTCGCCCGCATTATCTGCTCTAACGACTTCAACGACTGACGCCCTGGTTGAGCGGCAGCCACGGCGGGCAAGACATGACAAAGTGACGTTTGCCCGCCCTCGGCGTTCCTAACGCGAACAGAAACTGTGCCACTATGCCGGTGTCATAAAGAGAAAAGAGAGAGCGTCATGAGATTCACACGTTGGCTTCTTTGGAGCACCCTGCTCATCAGTTGTGCCAGTACTGCCCGAGAACCGGCGTTGAATACCGATTACGAGGCTGTGTTTGCAGGGTTAGCCATGGGCTGCATTCACAAAGAATACAGCAATAAAATTGCGCACTACATGAACGAGGAGGGCGACTTAAAACCCCCTCGTGAGTTGTACCCCGCGTTTTACGGGTGTTTCGATTGGCACTCGTCAGTTCATGGTCATTGGTTGTTGGTGCGGCTGCTCAATACCAATGCAAACCTTGCTGATAGAGAGATAATCGAGGAAAAGCTCCATCAAAGTTTTAGTGCGGAAAATATCGTCGGAGAGTTGGCGAACTATCAGCGGCCGGGCATGAAGTCCTTCGAGCGGCCCTATGGTATTGCTTGGTTATTGCAACTGACCGCGGAGCTTCGACAGTCACCCTTGCCCAAAGCGAAGATGTGGCTTAACAACCTGCTTCCCCTGGAGCGTCAGGCGGTCGCCAACATCAGCGAATGGCTGCCAAAATTGACGCACCCCATTCGCACTGGCGAGCACAGCCAAACGGCGTTTGCATTCGGTTTGATGCTGGATTGGAGCAGAATTGCCGGCGACACCGTGTTTGAGTCGCTACTGCAGCGGCGCATTCAAGCGCTGTACGGCGCAGACACAAACTGCCCACTCGCTTACGAGCCGTCCGGCCAAGACTTTTTATCGCCGTGCATGGCGGAGGCGGACCTGATGCGGCGTGTCATGACCCAGAAAGAGTTTTCGCAATGGCTCACCGCATTCTTTCCCACGCTGGACGAAGGAACCGGTACCGACTGGCTCATACCCGCCGTTGTCACGGACAAGTCTGACGGGAAGCTTGCGCACCTCGACGGGCTGAATACCAGTCGTGCTTGGATGCTCGAGGGCATCATGAGTGCGCTACCGAGTGACGATCGGCGTCTGGCCCCTCTGCGACGTGCAGCCGAGGCGCATCGCCAGTCGGGTCTGAACGCAGTTCTGGGTGACATGCACTACATGGGGAGTCACTGGCTGGGCAGTTTTGCGACCTACCTGCAAACCCAGCGAGGACTATCGCTTTAGCCGTCAAAAGAACCTTAGTGCCGACTTTTCACCTCAGCGCAGTGAGTCGCCTTTCTAGCGCACTGATACTGACAAGGGCCCTCAGTGCACCCACTTTGCGACCATCCGTGACATCGCAATCTCACCTTGGTCAAAGTAGGCATCGTGGTTTTCTTCGATACTGCTGAGGTCGTAAAGGTAATTGACCATAATGCCAACGGATTGATTTAAGCCTTTTTCGCTGACGTCTGCTGCCCAATGAATCGCATGCAGACTCGCACCGTTACCCAAGTGAAAGCGCGCCACAGGGTCTATGGCAAGATTGTTGTCGCGCGTACTGCTTAAGTACTGCGCGCAAAGCCTCACCAGTGACTCCCAAAGAGGGTCTGTTGTGTCACGACCCTGGTCTTTTGCCAGCGCCCGAAGTTCGTCAAGGTCTGCATGGGCTTTCTGTGCAGTAAGCCATCGACAGAAACCAGGAACAGGCGACAACGTGACGTAACGTTTAGTCTTCGGATAGCGCTTACCGACTTCTTCAACCACCTGCTTAATCAGAAAGTTACCAAATGAGACGCCTGCCAATCCCGGGTGGCAGTTACTGATCGAGTAAAACACCACGGTATCAACAGCGCGCTCGTCGGTGGGTTCCGCTGTTTTGTCGATCAAGGGCGCAATGGCACTGGGCACACCGGCAGTGAGTGCTACTTCGACAAAGACAAGCGGATCGTCAGGCATGGCGGGGTGGAAAAATGCAAAACACATGCGGTTGTCGCGTAATCGTGACCGGAGATCATCCCAGCCCTGAATGGCATGGACGGACTCATACTCAATAATTTTTTCAAGCACCGCTGCCGGGGAGTTCCAGTCGATGACTCTCAGCTCTAGAAAGCCCCGATTAAACCACGAGACAAACTGATGTTTGAGGTCCGTATCGACGGACTTTAGATCCGAATGTTCGGACAGCAAGTTCAGTAGAGTTCCGCGCATTTTCACCAGTAATGGTGTGGCGTTAGGTGCCATGTTCATTCGCCGAAACAGTTTAACTCTCGACGCTTCGGTGACACGCGAGAGGTCTGCAAGGTTTTGCGAACTGGGGTCAGCCTTGTAGCGGTCGGCGGCTGCAAGTATGGCGTCGCTGTCTGATCCAAAGTCTCGGGCTAAGGCTTCAAAAAATATAATTTTATTGGGCAGATCCAGCGCTTGATAGTCCGCCATGACCTCGCAGGCCAGTGCCAGACCAGAGGCCTCACCGCGATGATGTAAGAGTTGTCGACATTTGGTGAGCAAGTCCTCAGAGGGCGCTTGTGCAGTGGCTTGTCGACGGCGTGACAAAATATCTCGGCCCGCATTGATCACCGAGGCTAAAAGTCCCGAGAAACCACTCGTAGACAATTCCGAACGCGTGTCGATAGGGGGCTGATTCTCGCCTGACATAACCCGTCACTCCATGGGTGATTCAGGTTTACTATAGCGTCGGTTTGGACGGGCCAGCAACGTGTTTGACGCTTATTTTTGCGTCAAATGCGCGTTTAGTTACCGCTTAGTGACGCAGCATCATAGTGAGGACTTGTCGCCGTCGCTGTGCGACAAAAAACGGGTTGGATCAGTATGTGGTCTGCTCTTGAGGATCCGCTATTCGCGGGGTGGTTCTGCTGCAGCAACGTGGCCCTTAAGTGACTTTAATGCAAATGATAATCATTTGCATTTATATATTCCGCACGGTAGTCTTTGGTGACCCTTTCTTGATAGCAATCATTATGTCGGCACCCCCTGTTTTAACCCCTCATTTTCTGGACGCTGAGGCGATGGGCATTATCTGTGATACGCCGGGTGCAGCGGATGTGTCATGGAAGCTACTGATCGAAAAAGGTGCTCACTACTTGCGCGCACATGACTACGACACGGCTTTTTTACTGGTGGGGGCCGCTTTGCAGATCGCTTGTAAGAAGCTCACGAGCGCTTCAGCACCCGATTGGCAATGGGCCATGCGGCTGGTGGAGAGCGGAAATATGGTTGTAGTGTCACTTAGAGCACTGGGTTTTCAGGAGCTTGTGGTTCCACTAATGCACCATGTCGAACGCCAAATAGACGTCATTCCCGATCTTTCTGAGTGCCCGCCGGGGAAGGACGCCTCCTGGCTGTGCCGATGGTGTCAATCGATGCATTGCGCGCACCGGCAAGATCAACTTCTCGTCCGCTACTTACGCGTTACTGCCGAAACTGTTCATTGCCAGCACCACTAAAGCCCAGAGATTCCTTGGCGCTTTTCGGCATCATTGACTACTATGCATCCGCGGGCCTTCGCCGTTCCTTACTGGCAGATAGGATGTGTGTGCAGTGGTTAAAGAGTGGTACCTCAAAATGTTACGACGCGTTTATCAATCGGCAGTTTTAGTGCCTCTTATTTTAGTGCTCAGTGCCTGCGGTGGTGGTGGCGGTGGCGGTTCTAGCTCAGAGCCAGTCGCGGTGACCCCTACGCCGGTCACTCCAATACCGGATCCTGTGTTACAAAGCTTTGCGTTATTGGCGCAAAATAACGCCGATCTCGATGCTGACATTGAATTCAGTATTGACGGTGACACGTTTGCCGCCCGACTTCCAAGTGACACTGCGGTAACGTCGCTGGTGCCTACGTTTACCTTCGAGGGATCTCAGGTGCTTGTGAACGGTGCGCCACAAGCTTCTGGGCAAGATGCCCAGGATCTCACGGGTGTCGTGTCTTACACCGTGGAAAATGAGTCGGGGGTGACCAAGACGTTTGACGTCGATCTGACGCGGTTTACGGGCCTCCCTATCATTTACTTGAATACCGATAACGCCATCACGTCCAAAGAAGATTACGTCACCGGCACCTTTATGATGGACGGCTGGCGCAATTACGATTCGGTCGACGAAATGGCCATGGAAATCAGAGGTCGTGGCAACTCAACTTGGCAGCACCCTAAAAAGCCCTATCAAATGAAGCTGGAGTCAAAACGGGCTTTATTTGGAATGCTTGAAGATAAAAAATGGCTCTTTCTGGCCGAGTATTCCGACAAAACACTGATGCGAAATCATCTGGCGTTTGAGCTGGGAAGTATGAGCACTCTGGCGTGGACACCCAGTGGGCATTACGCAGAAGTCTTTGTAAACGGCAGTCATGATGGCATTTACCACATCTCTGAAAAAGTTGAAGACGGTGGTAACAGAGTCGACATTGGCGACACAGGGTTTTTGCTTGAAATTGACCAGCCCAGCCGCCTGGATCCGGACGACGTTTCCTTTCGAACAGACACCTACCTCATCAATATTAAAGAGCCGAACCTAGACTACGCTGACCCTGAGTTTAGTCAGGTCCGTCAACACCTCAATGACTTCGAAGCCGTGCTCTTTAGCGCCGAGTTTGCTGACCCCGAGACGGGTTACGCGTCCTACGCTGACGTGGACAGTTTCGTTGACTGGTTTCTGATTAACGAAATTGCCAAAAATGTCGATGCGCAGTGGTATTCCAGCATCTTCCTGCACTGGATTCCCGGTGAAAAAATTAAGATGGGACCCATCTGGGACTTTGACCTTGGGTTTGGAAATGTTGACTACGCCGACGCGACCTTCCCTGAAGGTTGGTGGGTCAGGTGGAATGACTGGATCAGTCGAATGTTGGAGGATCCGGCGTTCGCCGAAAGAGTCAAAGAGCGCTACGCCTACTTTGACTCGCAACGGCCCGCGATTAAGCAGAACATCGAAACGTGGTCTCAATCGCTCAACCTGGCGCAAGCTGAAAACGACTCTATTTGGCAGACCCTTGGCGAATACGTGTGGCCCAATCCGGTGGTCTATGACACGTACCAGGAAGAAGTCGATCATCTGGTGGATTGGTTAGACACCAGGATGGATTGGCTCGGTAACGCGATTGCAGAGCTCTGAGGGTGAGGTTCGTCGCGGAGTTTGCTCGCGACGGCGAGGACCGACCCGAGTTTCGAGCTGAGTCTCAGGCATCACTGATCCGCGTCAGGAGGGTCATGAGGTGTTGCGTGTTGCTCTTTCACGGGAGAGGCGTCTTGCGATGTCGGCAAACCGCCTCGCCCTAGCGCATAGAACCTGAGGGCTTGTGACGTCCGTCAGCGACGTTCAACGCGTTCAATGGTGCTCATTTTGCAACTGACTTCCTGTGCCGTTTTGACACAAAAAGCCATGCGGTTTTAAGCCGCCGTATTGTCAGATTCAGTGGTCGGTAATCGTGATACCGTAATGTAAAGTAGTAGGAGATCACTCGTGACCAACATTCCAGATGCGCGCCCTGCAAGTACCGTTGTTCTGCTTCGAGACACCCACAATGGCATGGAAACGCTCATGCTAAAGCGCAACAAGGCGCTGATGTTTGCCGGTGGGCTCTGGGTATTTCCCGGCGGTGCGCTTGAGCCGACTGACATTGATGAAGCGGATGGCAATATGGACACTGCTGCTCGAATTGCTGCGGCCCGCGAGGCGGAGGAAGAGTGCGGGCTCAGACCTGATCTCACAAAGATGGTTCATCTGAGTCGCTGGACGACCCCCGTAGTCGAGCCCAAGCGATTTCAGACCTGGATATACGCAGCACCGTTGGCTGAAAGCGCAGAGGTCGAGATTGATGGAAGTGAGATTCATGACTTTTGCTGGATCGGCGTTGCCGACGCGGTAGCACAACATGAGGCGGGGCAGCTGGGCATGCTTCCACCCACATACATCACACTGTGCAGCTTACTGCGCTATCCGAATACTGCGGCAATGACAGAGGCAGAGACTCAGCGGTCACCTCACGAAGTATTTCCCATTTTCACAAAAGACGATGGTGCCGTAGCGGTACTGTTTGAGGGTGATGCTGAGTACGCCCCTGAGGATCACGTCTCTGCGGATGCACGGCACCGGGCTGTCATGCACGGCACGAACTGGGTCTATCTTCACGAAAACGTTGCTGCTCAGTACCCCGCGTTTGTCAGCAATGAGACCTAAGTTGTTGCGCCATCGATCTGCCCAGAACCTGGGTGCGTAAGTTCACCCGCGTAACCGAGACTTTTCACAGTCGATCACGGCGCTCGTGACTCAGCAGCGACTTGACCGACCGTATTTTTGCGGTGACGCGAGTTGGCTTTTCCCTTACTCCCAAGTGTGAATGGATGTTTATGAATACGCAGGTAACCGAGGTCTGTAGCCTCTCGAGCGAACTCCCCACTGACCCTCAGCAAGCACCCGCTTGGCTGGTCAGTGCGTTACAGGTTCCGCGAGAAGAGGGGTGGATCGACTCAGGCGGCTGCAAAGTCCACTATTTTCGCTGGGGTAATCCGGAGAATCCGCCCTTACTACTGATGCATGGCTTCTTAGCGCACGCGCGCTGTTTTGCGTTTATTGCGCCGTTTCTAGCAGAGCACTACCACGTGGTTGCCTACGATCTTTCGGGAATGGGTGACTCTGAGGCCCGCGAATCCTATCCCGACAAGGTCCGGGCGCAAGAAGTGGTGGACGTTGCCCGCGGCACAGGTCTTTTCGAGCACGACGCAAAGCCCATTGTCATTGCGCACTCCTATGGCGGACACGTGGGTCTGAGCGCCATGGAGCGCCACGGTGAGCTCTTCGATGGGCTAATCATTTGTGACCTTATGGTGTTGCGGGTTGAGCGACTCAAAGCGCACTTTTCAAATGGGAAGCCCATGCGGTCAGATCGAAGTCGGCCCAATCGAGTTTATCCCGACTACGCCTCGGCACGGGCCCGTTTTGTGCTGTCGCCGCCTCAGCCTGTGACAGTGGAGTACCTCAACGAATACATGGCGTACCACTCCCTAAAGCAAGTGGAAGGCGGGTGGACGTGGAAGTTTGATATCAGTGTCTTTGACAGTGATTTTGGTGTCAGCGATCGTATTTTGAAGCAGGCGCAAGCGATTGTAGCCGCTCCGGGTCGAAAGGCGATTGTCTACGGACAAGACAGTAAGCTGTTTGATGACGACTCTGCCGATTATCTTCGTGAGTGTGGTGCAACAGACATTCCAATCATTGGAATACCAGGTGCACGTCACCACCTGATGCTGGATGAGCCGATTGCTTTGGTGAGCACCCTGCGGTCAATCGTTGCGCAATGGCATGCATCAAATCATTTCACT
>DGPO01000111.1:12845-16155 GCA_002390485.1 Halieaceae bacterium UBA4438
CGTCCATATTGTCCCGGCGTAGCACTCGTCAGGGGAGGCGTTCTCAGTGAAGTCGAGTGAGTACTACCCCATCTTTTTGGCATTGCTCGGCATTTTGTTTTTTTCCATGATGGACGCCGTCATGAAGGCTCAGGCGCTTGCGATGGGCGTCTTCGCTGCGACCTTTTGGCGAGCTGCAATGGGGGCCTTGGTGGCCTCAATACTGTACCTGCCGCGGCGACCTACCATGGCTCAAGGGCGAGTCCTGAAACTGCATATTATGCGAGCCGTTCTCAATGCATTCATGCTGTGTTGCCTCTTCTTTGGCTTAACGCGCATTCCTCTCGCGCAAGCAATTGGGCTCACGTTTATTGCGCCCATCATCGCGTTATTTCTCGCCGCCCCTATTCTGGGAGAAACGATTGATAAGGGTGCGAAGTTTGCGGCAGCGCTTGGGTTTGGCGGTGTCACGATTATGGTGGGTGGTGATGTTCTATTGTTAGACGTCCAGGCCGATATTCTTGGTGTTGTCGCCATACTTCTGTTTGCTGTCATGTACGCACTTTACTTGGTGTTGCAGCGCATGCAGGCCCTGGTGGCCAAGCCTTTGGAAATCGCGTTCTACCAAAATTTTATTATGCTTTTGGTCCTCTCATTGGGCTTACCGTTTGCAGGGTCGCTTCCGGCTAACGCCGTTCAGTGGACAGGCGCGCTCGCGGCGGGTTTGTTGGCCGTTGGCTCGCTAATATTAATGTCCATGGCTTACCGTAAAGTTGAAGCACAACGCTTATTTGCGGTCGAATACACCGCCTTCATCTGGGCGGCAATTTTGGGTTGGTTGATTTTTGAAGAGTCAGTAAGCACACAAACACTGCTTGGAACGGCACTCATTATCTTAGGTTGTGTGGTTACGGCCCGCAGTCCAGTGCGGTAGTCTTCCTGTTTCGCCTAACAATAAATCGCCTTATGAAAATCCTAAAGACAGCTCTTTTCGTCAGTGTCGGCCTGCTCGTTGCCTGCGCTGAAAAATCCTCAGAACGCGATGAGATGACCGATCGGTTCTTATCACCCTGGCATTCGCTCACGACTGATGAAGTGGCGCAAGTGACGACGGCTGTGACTGAGTCAGTCGATGCTCAAGTTGTCTTCAATCGCATCAGTTTGCTGGAGCCTCACAAGCAGGATGCACTCTCATGGGACGAACAAAGCGTTGCGGCGCGAGGTGCCGATGTTTTATACCGCTCAGCTAAATCGTCGTATCGGGTGCAATACGATTTCCAAACCGGTGCGCTGTCTGACCCGCAGCGCATTCTCAGCGGTCAGCCTATGCTTGTCCAAGCCGAGCTGATCAATGCGCTCGACGCCGTGAACGCACTCCCTGAAGTAAGGGCGGCTCTTGAGCGTCGCGGTGTCAGTGCGCGCAATGGTTTGTGCATGCCGCGCACGGTCGGCCGATTTTTTTCAAGCCTTGCTGATCCCGTTACCGACCGTTTGGTCCGATTTGACTGTTTCAATATCCGAGGGCAAAGCGGTTTAGGCCTGTTGCCCACGACCAGTGCTTGGGCGCGCCCTGTTGAGGGGGTTAGCGTGCTCTTCGATGTTGAGGAGCTTCGTTTGATAGAGCTTATTGACTCGTTTGCTGATACTGAGGCGCCACCAAGCGACTTTGACGTCATTGAATTTCACGCCTCAGCGCTTGAGACACGCGCTCCCTTGAGTGAGGTCACTATTGCTCAAGAACAAGGGCCCAATTTTTCAGTGACCGGCAGCCAAATTGATTGGCAGAACTGGCGTTTTCACCTTCGGTTCGATCCGCGTCAAGGGACAGTCTTAAACAATGTGGGGATTGTTACGGGCGATGGGGTACGACCTGTTGCTTACGAGATCGCCATGTCTGAGATGTTTGTCCCTTACCAAGACCCTGACACTCACTGGTTTTATCGCGCGTACTTCGACATGGGTGAGTACGGATTTGGCAACATGGCCACTGCGCTCAAGGGAAACGACTGCCCACCGAATGCCGTTTTCCAAAATGTTGTGCTGCACACCGCCGCTGGAGAGCCTTTTGTCGCTGAAAATCGTGTCTGTATTTTTGAGTTTGACCCGGGCTATCCCAGTTGGCGTCATCACGAGTCGCTTTATGACGAAGTGCCCGGCATGGAGAGACATAACTCACGGCGGGCAACGAATCTTGTGGTTCGCATGGTGGCGGTGATCGGGAACTACGACTATTTCCAAGACTACGTTTTCCAGCAAGACGGCAGGATGCGAATTCGACTTATTTCAACAGGGATAGACGCTACGAAAGGTGTTTTCGCTGCGACACTTGCAGACCCTTCGGCCCAGGCTGAAACAGCGACTGGTACGTTGATCGCGCCCTATAGACTGGGGGTGAACCACGACCACTTTTTTAGCTACCGCATAGATTTCGACATCGACGGCGTGGACAACAATTTTGTCAGACAGCGTCTGCAGAGTGTGACGCAACCGAGCGACGCGACGCGACAAGGTGTCTGGGGCGTCACCCGTGAAGCCGTAAAGAGCGAGCAGCAGGCGCAAACGGTGATGCAGGTCGATAAGCCTGCATTGCTGACATTTTCGAGTAGCGCCTCAAAAAATGCCATGGGGTATGACACGTCTTACCAGCTGATGTTTCCCAACATACGTCCGCTAGTCACGCTGGACGATCCCATTTATCAGCGCGCAGGCTTTTTGAAAAACAATTTGTGGGTGACGAAATACAAGCGTGATGAGCTGTTCTCCAGTGGCATCGCCGTCAATCAGTCCGCGCCTGGCGTCGGTCTACCACACTACGCGAGCAACAATGACGTTCTGGAAGATAGCGACCTTGTGGCGTGGCCGACGATTGGTTTTCACCATGTCCCTATGGCTGAGGACTGGCCGGTCATGCCCGCTAAGGTCGACGAAATCGTATTGAAACCGCGCAACTTTTTTGACCGAAACCCGGCGTTAGACGTGCCTGAATAGCCAGCCTTAGACGGTGCACGGCATTTGCAAAGTGACGCGCGCCTGGAGACTGCTGCTGAAAAGCGCGTTCGGTAATTTTTAAGGCTACACTAACGAGCATGAAACATCCTGACTACATTTCAATTTATGAACGTGCCTGTGAGCGGAAGGGCGGCGAGGCGCTGTTGGAAGCGCTGCTGCCGGAGTCACCGGGTAACGCGCAATTGGCAGCGTTAAGCTCCGACAGGTACCTTGCGGAGTTCACGCGTAAAATTTTTCAATCGGGCTTCGTGTGGCGCGTGGTTGATAATAAATGGGCAAATTTCGAAGAGATTTTTTGGAACTTCGACATCGAGCGATTACT
>DGPO01000098.1:0-3054 GCA_002390485.1 Halieaceae bacterium UBA4438
CGGACGCTCGGGCGCTTAAACTGATACAGGCAATGACACAAACTGCAGTGGCGACACGTATTAACTTCATCGAATGAACCCCGTTCCTTGGAGGACTAACCCTACCGCTTAACAGTACGATTCCCAAGGCATTCAGAATTAAGCCCGCACCGGTTTACAGCCTACCCTTGGTTCGTTGAACATAAGAATAGCGCGAGCTCCTCGCGAGCCACACTGCATGGTTAGACAATAAAGAGTGCTGTTTATGACGTCGTCGAGTTCTATCCCACTGATTGACCTTAAGGATTCAGACGACACAGTCTTGCCCGTTCTGGAACGCGCACTGACAGAGATCGGTTTCGTCATGGTGCAAGGTCACAGTGTGCCAGAGCACCTCGTACGGAAAATGCGGCAACAATTGGAAACCTATTTTTCGCGGCCACTTAGCGAAAAGCTGGCGGACTGTATTACGCCTGACAACTATCGCGGTTACATACCCCTTGGATTTTTTTCGCCCAACAGCCACGGGGCTACGCGAGACCAATACGAGGGATACAAACTTCACAATGAGACAGCGCCAGATGATCCTATCTGTTCGGTCTGTGATCTCTACGGACCCAATCGATGGCCGCCCATGCCCGCTCAGTTACAGGAAACAACGCAGGCGTATTGGGAGGCTTGCGAGACAACAAGCCGGCATTTGCTTCGGCTGATTGCAAAGATCTTGGACGTCGAGGTCGACACGTTTCTCAGCCTGTTTGACCAACCGCTGACCAACATGACACTGCTCCATTACCCTCCCCAAAACGAGGGCGATACCGGCTTTGGCATTCATCCGCACAAAGACACCGACGCACTCACGCTGCTCTTCCCAGACGATGTGGGTGGGCTTTGGCTGCGTCCACATGACGACAGTGAATGGCTGGAAGTCCGAGCGCCATACCACTCCATGGTGGTCAATATTGGCGACCTCTTAGAGCTGTGGTCTGGCGGTCACTTCGTCTCTACACCCCATAAAGTTGTGAATACCTCGGGGAAAGAACGCTACAGCTTCCCGTTCTTTGTCGTACCGCGACACGATGTCGTCGTCTCACCACTCATTGCCTGCCAGCCCGGGTTTCAGCGCCAACCAGTCCCCGTTGGCACGGTCTCCCGAGAGGTCTGGCGCACCAATTGGCCCAACGCTGTCGCTGATGAGACCGGTTTTGATCTGGGCACTCTGGCCGATCACTCGGTTGATTGTTCGAGAGACAGGTAACCGCTGGGCCAAGCGGACTCCTGCGTTTAACGACTGGGGATGGGTTAGCGCCCCCTCAGCCAGAAATAAACATAAAACGGCGCGAGTATCAGTAATGTGATTAAAGTAATCAGCAGCGGCTCTCGCAGTCCGCCCCGTACTGTATTCAGGACAAGCTGCTTCGTGTACCCGTAACCCGGAGGTATAGGAAGTACTTTATTGTCTACCGTGTATCGTTGGTAGGCCGAAAGCATGGTCTGCAATCGCTCTGGCGACTCATGTGATAAGTCACGTGTCTCTCCTGGGTCCCGCTTAATGTTAAAGAGCCGCCAGCGCGCGTCTCCCAGTGGCCTGCGGTTTAAAACGATTTTGTAGTCCCCTTGAAACAATGCCGCATTACCCGCGAGCTCGTAACCCACCGCATCGTTTTCTGAGTAAATACGATCAACATCACCCCGTAATAAGGGCGCGAGATTCTTCCCAATCATCGGCTCTACAGGGCGACCTGCGTACCGCTTTCCGGGTGCATTGACGCCAGTGAGTGATAAAATAGTGGGGGTAATATCGGTGACAAACGAGAAGGCGTCACTCAAAACACCCTGCCGAGGAAGCGACGCACCCGCCACAATCATCGGTACGCGCATTCCACCCTCTCCAACGTAAAACTTGTAGTCCGCGAGCGGGCTAACGGCGGCGCTAGTAAAGCTTGGACTGATCGAGTTGTAACTCCCCTTGAGCCCAAGAGTCTCATAATCACTGTTGTATCCCAGTGAGCTCAGCTGCCGTTGCGTGGCAAAATTGTCCGGATTACTCGGTCCAGACGCCTCGGCTCCGTTGTCAGAGGTAAAGATAAATAGGGTGTTTTCAAACAGCCCTTGCGCTTTGAGATGCCGAACCAGTCGCCCGATGTGATGATCCATCGCTTCAACCATGCCGGCGTACACGGCCATTCGCTTGGCCTCGTAGCGCTGTCGTTCACCATTCAACGCGCTCCAGTCACCGGTCGTCTTCATGTCCACCAAGTCGATACCTGACGGCACTACGCCCAGCGCGACGGCACGCTGGTAGCGCTGCTGGCGAATCGCTGTCCAGCCGTCATCGTAGACGTCCATGTAGGGATCAATAAACTTCTGAGGCGCCTGCACCGGTATGTGCACAGCCTGAAAAGGGAGGTAGGCAAAAAATGGGCGACCGTCTTCAGCGTTGCTGTCTATGAACTCAATGGTCTTGTCGACTAAGAACCGAGACGAATAGAAGTCTTCGGGTAGCTGGTAAACCTCCCCGTCTGCGAACCAATGAGCAGTCTTATATATAGGAATATAAGGCCGCTGTTCCCAGTTGTCGGCCCCGGAGTCCGCGAGCGCAACTGTCCGCTCAAAGCCTCTCTCGCTCGGCAAAAAGCCCGCGTCAGTACCCAAATGCCACTTGCCGGCCATGTAAGTGTGATATCCCGCATCCTCCAGCAAGGTCGCAACCGTGACCACATTGCGACCCAGCACGCCCTGATAATGCGCCGTTTGTTGTTGCTCGGGTGCGAGCATTTCAGGAATATTGGGCACACCGGCCAGGTGAGCGTCCACACCCGTTAATAGCATGGCCCGTGCCGGCGCACAGTTAGCGGCCGTGTGGTAGTTGGTGAAACTGACGCCCAGTTCCGCGAGGGCCGACAGGCTGGGCGTATTAATCTCACTGCCGTATGACGCAATGTCTGAAAAACCCAGATCATCAGCCAAAATCAAAACAACATTGGGCGGGTCATTTTTTCCTGGCTGATCGCGAACCGGATCTGTGATTTGGGCAGTTAACGCATTTGATGCCAGTGCAGACGCAATCAAGAG
>DGPO01000098.1:3098-6017 GCA_002390485.1 Halieaceae bacterium UBA4438
TCGGGTAAACGACGAGAAGCAACCAACAGTATCAGCGCAACGACAATCTCCGGCGTAATAAGATTTATCGGCAGGGCCGCATCGTGTATGAGCCAAGCCAGTACTCGACTCAGCGCTGTCAATGACAGCAGGATCATTGGTGGGTAGTACCAAAATCGACGCTGAGTCACCAGCGCAGTAAGAATACAAATGCCCAGTAGCAGAAAAAACGCGGCCATATCGCCGATCTGTGAACTCAGACCGACACCACTCTGAAGCGTGAGTCCAAACTCAGGGGCAATGCCTCGAGGGGCCAGTAACCAGCGCAAACCCATGACCAAGAACAACACCCCAGGTAACAAGACTAGGAGTCTGAGAATTGCATTCATAATCACTCGCCACGATCCGAAATGACCTTCATCATACGATGCGCGGTCTCTAATCCAGAGTTTTGATTTTGTCCCGTTACAAAACGTTGCTCGTCATCGACGACCACGTGGGTGGCAAAAAAGTCACGAAACGCAGTCTGCTGCTCGTAAATGACGCCCGCTTTACGCAGTTCAGTCTCCGGATGCTTGGGCGTGACCTCGATGCCCAGTTCTTTAATCTGCTTATCCGAGACGCCCGTCATTCTGCGTCCAGCGATTAATTTATTTCCGTCGATGTCCTGAGCGTTGACCAGCCCTAAAACACCGTGACAAACACCACCGATGACCGCCTCTCTCTCACCGTAATAGGACGTCGAAACCTGCTCACCTAAGACGGCAGACTGTGCCAGATCGTAGGCGGCGCCCCAACCTCCAGAAATAAAGACGATGTCGTACTGGGTAATATCCACCTCAGAAACAGCAAGTGAATTCGCCACCTTTGCTTGCGCAATGGGATCCTCAAGATAGCGCTCGTCCTCTGGGCTTCGGACTATGTAGTTCAAGGTTTGCGGATCAATGGGGATCTGCCCTCCTTTAATACTGGCCATATCGACGTCCATTCCGCCGTCCGTGAACACGTAGTAGGGGTGCGTAAACTCAGAGGCCATGACGCCCGTTTCAGGGCCATCGGTCTCGCCAGGCGCGGCGAGTGTACTGTGGCTTGTCGTAATGATCAGCGCCCGCTTGCCCGGCAAAGCAACCGAGTCGCCCTCATAGGTAGGATGCAAGCCGCCTTTGTGCAGCAGGGTTGGCAATGCGATGGCGACTACAACGGCAAGCCCCACAACGACACCGAGACCTTTGACTATTTTATTCATTAACAAGTGCCTCTTGCAGTGGGACAGAGCCTCGTTGTTGCGCAACCATATATTGGCATATCTTATGTCATATTAGGTGGGGATGATGAGAACTGCAACCAGGTTCTCGCAAAGCGCTCACACTTAAGCGGCAGCCCAACAGCTCGCACTCGCCGCCTGAATCATTTAAAAGCCCCCATCTGAGAGAAAATGCCGCAATAAATGCGAGGGAAATTAGAGCTGCAGGCCCCTTTAGAGGGTCCGGTGGTGTCTTAAGGTGGGCATTTGGCACGCGCAAAGAGTGCGTTATTATTAGTCGGCCCTGCGCCGATACGTCGCGCTAAGCACCGCCGCATGAGTGTCGTTTCAGGCGCGGGATTTAAGAACATAGGCAGAGGTCCGTTTATGAATGATTTACCGGTTTACATGATCGTCAATCTTNNACCTACCGCATCTATGAAAAGGGCTTTTTCGGCCTATTGAAAAAATACGATGGACAGTTCGTCACCTTCGATGACGATCCTGTGACCTTTGAGGGGTGTGCGCCGAGACAAGGTCGGATGATTATTTTCCAATTCCCCTCTGAAGAAAAGGCGCGCAACTGGTTCGATGATCCGGCGTATCAGCGACTTTCTGAAAATCGCCGCGCAGGGACAAAGCTCGAATTTCTAACGATGGTCCGAGGGTTGCCTCCACGAAAATGAACAGACGCTCGTTTTTAAAAGTCACGGGATCCGCGTTTGCAGCCTTGGCCGCAAGCGGCTGTGTCGTTCGCCCCACGGGGGAGCGTTTTTTTATGGCGCCCACGGCTTACGGTGCGCTACAGCCCGATCCAGAGGGTTTACTTGATCTTCCAGAGAATTTTACCTACCGGGTTGTCTCCAGCTTGGGTGATCGCATGTCTGACGGAGCAAGCGTGCCAGACAAGGCAGACGGCATGGGCTGCTTTGACCTGGGTGACGGGCAACTGGCCCTCGTGCGTAACCACGAATTAGTGTCAACCGACGACAGTGGTGGCGCGTTTGCTATGGGGTTTGGCTCTAAAGATGGTGGGTTTGTCCCCGGCGGCACAACACACGTTATTTTGGATGCAAAGACCTTAACGGTCACCGATCAGTTCCGGTCACTTGGTGGCACCATCCGTAACTGTTCCGGCGGCGTCACACCTTGGAATACATGGCTCACGTGCGAGGAGTCAACGACAGGGCCTGGCCGCGAGTTCGGAGAGGGCTTGGTCAAAAATCACGGGTGGGTCTTTGAGGTACCCGCTAATGCCAGAGGGCTGATCGCACCCGAGCCGCTTTATGCACTTGGAAGGTTCAATCATGAAGCCGCATGTGTGGACCCTGAAACAGGCTTTGTGTACCTGACCGAAGACCGTGATGACAGTGTGCTCTATCGATTTATCCCCAAGCAATCAGACCAGTTAGCGATGGGGGGACGCCTGCAAGCGATGCAGGTCGTGGACGCGCCAGACCTTCGTAATTGGTCAGCGGCGTCTTTGAGGCCCGGTGGTGTCAGCGCTGTCAACTGGCTAGACCTTGACGATGTTGAGTCACCAAACGACGATTTGCGCCACCGTGCCCGCGCCAAAGGCGCCAGCCTCATTGCTCGAGGTGAGGGTATTCATATGGCCCAGGGAGAAGCTTACATTTGCTCCACCAGCGGCGGCGCGGCCCGCCTAGGTCAGATCTTACGACTGCATTTGAGTGACA
>DGPO01000061.1:0-156 GCA_002390485.1 Halieaceae bacterium UBA4438
CGTTTGAAGCGCATCTAAACCCCCGTTAATCAGCAATGTTGCCGAAACGGCCGCAATAATTGCGGTCCACAGGACGCGCTGTAACGGCGGCGTATCGTCCACACCGCCAGACGCCATCATATTCAAGACAAGCGCGCCGCTGTCGGCTGACGTTAC
>DGPO01000061.1:211-1571 GCA_002390485.1 Halieaceae bacterium UBA4438
CGAGGCTGAGCACCGACAAAATCATCGTGCCCGGCATGTAGTCTAGGAAAAGGAAAAGACCTAAGGGCTGATCGGACGCCACCGCTTCGCCAAAGGCTTGTTCGCCGCCCTGAATCAGCTCAATAGCGCTCCNNCCAAAAACACTCATCCACAACACGACAAACAACGTGGGCACGACAGTGACACCGATCAGGAACTCTCTGATGGTTCGACCCCGAGAAATTCGAGCAATGAAAATTCCGACGAACGGCGTCCAACTAATCCACCAGCCCCAATAAAAAATAGTCCAGCCACCTAACCAATCAGTGTCCTGGTAGACAAACAAGTTGAAAGAGGTGGGGATCAAACTGGCAAAATAGTGACCGAAATTCTCCAGCGCACCACTGAGAATGAGGACGGTAGGGCCGGCCACAAGAATAAAACACAAAAGTGAAATGGCGAGATAAGAATTGATCTCTGAAAGACGCTTAATACCGGTATCAAGACCCAGTGCAACCGACACCGCGGCCAGCGCCATAATCCCCATCGTCAGCGCGAACTGAATCGTCCCGGTGATTGGCACATCAAATAAGTAGTTCAGTCCTGTATTGAGCTGTGAGACTCCCAGTCCTAAACTTGTAGAGATACCAAACGTCGTGCAGACAATGGCAAAGACGTCGATTGACGCCCCGATAGGGCCGTGAATGCGGTCACCAATAATGGGATAAAACGCTGAACGCAGGGTCAGCGGTAGTCCTCGACGATACGAAAAGTATGCGAGAACAAGGCCCATCATTGCGTAGGTCGACCACGCGTTGAATCCCCAGTGCAAAAACGTCAAGTTCATGGCCTGACGAACACCGCCAACCGCCGCACCTTCGCCTATCGGCGGCCTTAAGTAGTGAACGACGGGCTCCGCAACACCGTAGAACATGAGTCCTATTCCGACGCCGGCCGCAAAGAGCATAGAGAGCCATGAAAACAGGCTGTATTCGGGCTTTGAGTTATCAGGGCCCAATCGAATTTCACCGTAACGCGACAGCGCGAGAACGCAGACTGCAAATAAAAGAATCGCCATGACCAGCACATAAAACCAGCTGGCATTCGTGACAATCGTACTTTGCAAGTCGGCAAACGCCGCGTCACTGGCCTCGGGAAGGGCGAGTACTAGCAGCACCGAACTCAGCAGGAAAATAATGGAGGGTATGAAAACGGCTTTGTCGATAACAAAGCCGCGGTCGGACAACTTCGGCATAGGAAAGTTACTTATTAACGTGAATTCAAAGTGTATCAGCTACGCGCAAAGAAGCGTGCCACCTCCGAATCAAAAGGGTGAAAAGCATTTAAACCATTGAAAATTTACATTTTTATTAAATTTTAT
>DGPO01000061.1:1595-5265 GCA_002390485.1 Halieaceae bacterium UBA4438
CTTTGAGCTAGAATCTTTCCACCACTCTAAAAAAATGGAAGAGCTCTATGTTTCTCACCAAAAAGTTTGGCAAGCGGCCTCTATCGCTAGCCGTTGCCGCGGTGCTGACCCCGGCTTTAGCGTCAACAGCCTTTGCACAGACAAATCGCGGCGCAAGTGCCATGATGGAAGAGGTGGTCGTCACCGCCACTAAGCGAGCCGAGAATGCTCAGGATGTTCCTGTGTCGGTTCAAGCACTCTCGGGCGACAGCCTCCGCGCACAAAGCATCATGACCTTTGATGATTACGTTAACTTCCTGCCCAACGTCGTCGATGCCGGCATTGGTCCGGGCAACAAAGAAATTTATATTCGCGGTTCAGCGACAGAGCAATCGAGCGCAACAGTTGCACTGGCGCAAGGCTCAGCGCCTGGCGTTGCCCTCTATGTCGACGAGATACCAGTATCACTCGGTGCTAGAAACCTCGATGTCTACGCCACCGATATTGAGCGGCTCGAAACGCTGTCAGGGCCACAGGGCACACTGTTCGGTGCAAGCTCACAAGCGGGCACGATCCGCATGATCACGAACAAGCCCATTATCGGCGAGACCGAAGCGCGCATTGATGCTGGTTTTGCAAACACAACCGGTGGTGCCGGCAGTAACAACATCGAGGGCATGGTCAACCTGCCTATCGGTGACAACATGGCCTTACGCTTTGTCGGTTACAGCAACACGCAGGGCGGCTGGATCGATAACATTCAATCAACTTTCACCCCCGCGGGCGAAGTAGTAGATCGAAACTCGATCGGTTACGGCCCCTACTTTGGCGACTTCCCGCTGACCGAGATACGCAGCACGAGTAACAATGATGTTGCTGGCGAAGATCAGAACGAAGCCATCTATGCGGGCTACAGAGCAGGTTTCAAGTGGGATATCAACGACGACTGGAGTGCTCTCGTTCAGCACACGTCACAAGACTTGGATGTTGACGGCTCGTTCCTGATCGATCCAAGCCTTGGCCGCGACAAGCAGGCCAAATACATCGCTGAAACCAACAACGATGAATTTGACCTAACAACGCTGACGCTTGAAGGTCGAATAGCCGGCCTCGATGTCGTTTATGCGGGCGGTTACCTGGATCGCGAAATCGATTCACTGATTGACTACACGCACTACAACAATGGTGGCGGTTATATTACGTACTACCTGTGTAGCGGAAACATCTACGCCGCGGACACTTCAGTGGAACAGAACACCTGTTTTGATCCAACGAAAATGTACCGTGACACATCAAGCAACGAGCGAACTACGCACGAGCTTCGCGTCAGCACTGACCCTGACAACCGGGTGCGTTTCCTGGCGGGCATCTACATGGGTGAAGTGACCACCAATACGATTGGTGAGTTCCAGTACAAATCCAGTGGCGATGCGTTCAGTGAGTTCCAGGTGAATTATTACGGCGCAAACGCGCAGTCACCGTACCAACTCGCAAACGTCACAATTCCCGGCGTTGCGGGTACGAATCAGGTCGGTCCGACCGGTGTCGATACAACATTCTTTAACGACTACACGCGGACTGAAGAAGAATTTGCGTTCTTCGGACAGGTGGCGTTTGACATCAACGACAACCTGACTGCGACCTTTAGTGCACGAAGCTATGAGCTTGAAACGCAGCTTCGCGGCGCCTCAAACTTCAGCTTCGGTTGTCGTTATGGCGGTAACGGTGGTGGCGGTGTCGGTGACGGCTTCTGTAACAGTCACCGCTTCTCCAACAGCCCAACTGACCGCTTCCTGGCGCTGGGTGGACTTAACTCAGGCACACTTACAGAAGCTGAGTTCCTAGCGCTTAATAACTACCCGGGGGCGGCCGATACCTACGGCGGCGGTGTTAAAGAGATGTTCCGAGGTGGTGGTGATAACGCGGCAACGCTTGCAGCCATTCAAGATGGACGAGTAGACATCTCATCAATCGACAAAAATGGTGTGACCAAAGAAGATGACGTCATTATTCGCGCATCGCTTGATTATCAGCTTTCTGACGACATTATGATTTACGGCGTGTACTCGGAGGGCTATCGTCCTGCAACGCAAAACCGTAATGCCGGTCAGCTGGCCACCAATCAAACCGGCGTTTACGCGGGCTATGTGGTTCCAGCGGTCGCGAAAACTGACACGCTAGAGAACATGGAGATCGGTATAAAGTCCGAGCTCATGGACGGTCGGCTCCGGTTGAACGTTGTGGGTTATCAGACCGAGATTACCGACCTTCAAGTCTCTCGTTTTGATCCGTCAAACGTCGCCTTCTTGGTATTCATGGAGAACGTGGGAGACGCGGAAACGCGAGGCATCGACATGGACTTTGTCCTGATGGCCTCAGCCAATCTCACGCTGGCCGGCGCGGTAAGTTACTTAGATACCGAGCTGACGCGCATTAACGACCAGCTCCAAGGCGTCGCTGTACCGGTGGGCTCTGAACTGCCACTTTCACCTTCGCTCTCAGGAAACATCCGAGCGCGATATGACTTTAGCTGGAACGGCGGTGACGCCTGGTTTAATGCCGCTATGGTCTACAGAGGTAGCAGCGTAAGTGGTGTTGCTGGAAGCGCAGCCTTTATGGAAGACACCCAAGGCATGGCCTATGGCACTTCATCGGGCGTAAGCATCCGAAATGAAGGCGGTACTTTCGGTACTATCGAAGGTTCAAACGGCTTGGGACTCCCCTCAAACTCGCGTTACATCAATGATTCAGCACTGTCGATGAATGTGGGCGTAGGTTATGGCCGGGACAATTGGACGGCCGAGCTCTACGTCAACAACATCACCAGCGAAGAAGGCTATGTTGTCCAGCCTGCAGGCAAGTACACGCCTGAATCATCAATGATGCGTCCGCGCACCATGGGTCTGAGATTGAGCTATAGCTTCTAGACCATTATTTGAAGCAAACCCAAAAAGGGGTGACACTACGTCACCCCTTTTTTTGTCTGCAAAACAGGGACAACACATCGGTAACGCCACATATAGGTAACTAGTAACGCTATGAGTGACATCTCTCAGCAATTAATTGACGCACAACAAGCTCTGGTGAATAAAGACCTCGACGCGGCCAACCGTATTATTGTCGATCTCACGACGACGCATGCAGACGATCCAAACGTTCGGTATCTCGCCTGCTTACTGTTGCGCTTGCAAGGTCGCAATGATGAAGCCATGCAAAGTCTACAGTCGCTTACCTCAGACGTCCCAGATCACGCGCGCGCCTTTCAGGAGATGACCACGGTTGCTCTGGCGATTAATGAACCCAAACTCGCACATGCGGCAGCCGAGCGTGCTGTGGAGCTTGACCCGGCATTGATGCAGTGTTGGCAATTCCTTATTCCCCTGCGCCGGAAGTTTAGCCCCTCATCGGCGGAGGCTGCAGCGGCTCAACTGGACTTTTTAAGGTCACTGCCGCCCGAATTGAGAACCGTCATTAGCTACCTCGCCAACAACAAAGTGCAAGACGCCGAGCGCCTTGCTAAGCACTTTTTACGAGACAACAAGACCCACCCGGAGGGAATGAGGCTGTTAGCCGAGGTCCTCACCCGGAAAAATATTTTAGATGAGGCACAGTTTTTACTCGAGACACTGGTCGCGCTTCAGCCCAAAATGATCCCTGCACGACTTCAGCTCTTTCACGTGTTGATGCGACG
>DGPO01000061.1:5382-6929 GCA_002390485.1 Halieaceae bacterium UBA4438
GCCAAAGACCTGTACGCCCAACTTGCCAATAACGCCCCCGCTGACCATCTCATTCCTATCAGTCAGGGTCATATTTTCAACGCGATTGGTGAACGAGAAAATGCGGTTGCCGCCTTCCAGCGATGTATTGCGCTAAAACCCGCACACGGTGACAGTTATTGGTCGCTTGCGAATACAAAGTCTTATCGCTTCGATGATGATGAAATAGCGTCCATGCAGAAAATAGAAGAGAGCGACGCACTATCGACGCTCGACAGAGTGCAAATTTGTTTTGCACTCGGAAAGGCCCTTGAAGACAAAAACCTCTTTGACGACGCTTTTAGCTATTACGATCGCGGGAATTCGCTCAAGCTCCCAACAACGCACTACGACCCGGTTCAACTGAGAAAACGCGTGCAAGCGCAAATTGACGTCTGCACAAGCGAGCTCTTTGAAAGTCGACAACACGTTGGCGTGCAAAATATCGACCCGATTTTTATCGTCGGCTTACCGCGAGCTGGATCGACGCTACTTGAGCAAATACTGGCCTCTCACTCGCAGGTCGATGGCACCATGGAGCTGCATAATGTTCTCGATCTTGCAAAGCGCTTGCGGGGTCGCGACGCAGATCAGGACGGGACTCCGCGTTATCCGGCTATTTTAGGCGATCTCGATAACGATTTGTTCGCTCAGTTTGGCACGCAATTTATCGATCAAACACGTATTTACCGCGGATCAGGCCAGCTGTTTATCGACAAGATGCCTAACAATTTTTTCCATATTGGACTCATCAAGCTGATCCTACCAAACGCAAAAATCATCGATGCTCGGCGCCATCCTATGGCCTGTTGCTTTAGCGGTTACAAGCAGCTGTTTGGTGAAGGGCAGGAATTTTCTTACGGGCTGAGTCAAATTGGCGAATACTACAAAGAATACGTTCGGCTGATGGCGCACTGGGATGCTGTCTTACCCGGACACGTATTACGGGTAAACCACGAGGACGTCGTTGCTGATTTAGAAACTCAGGTCCACCGAATATTGGACTATTGTGGTCTCGAATTTGAGTCTGCCTGCCTTGAGTTTCATAAAACAGAACGTACGGTACGGACACCCAGTGCGGAGCAAGTGCGACAACCCATATACACCTCTGGGCTTGAGCAGTGGAAGAACTTTGAGCACTATTTGGCACCACTCAAAGAGGCGCTAGGTAGCGAGTTACTCAATGAATATCAGATCGACTGAACGCAGTGATCTTCTCAAGCTCGCGTAAATTCATATTTTTTGCGGTGCCTAAAACGGGAACTCATGCCGTTCGAGCGGTATTGAGGCCGTTTCTTGGTGACGAGGATTGGGAGCAACAAATGCTCACCGCCCAAATGCAGTCCCCTATTCAAGCGCTTGCAAATATCGGGCATGGCCATATTTCTTATCAGCAACTGTGTCACTCGATAGGTGAAACAACGACCAAGTCTTATTTCCGTGTTGCCTTTGTGAGACACCCGATTGAACGCTTTATGTCAGTGTGTGCGTTTTTAGCACGAACTGACAGCAGCTACTCACAGGATCCG
>DGPO01000061.1:7008-9060 GCA_002390485.1 Halieaceae bacterium UBA4438
AATGAGAAGCCGGCACTCTATTCAGATACCGCTTTTGTTAAAGAGCTCGAGGCGTTTTACGCTGACGACTTCAGGCTGCTGGGGTACCCGCGGGACTGAATTCAGCCACTCGCCGCGGCCGTAGCGCGGCCGCTAAAATTCGCTGGTTAATCACAGGATTAATCCCAACCTTATTCGATGCCGTGACCAGTACCCTTGGATCGGGCGCCAGTTGCGAGGCGGTCCGTTGAAGTATCTGCCGATAGTGCGCAAACGCCGTCTCGGCAAAGCCATGGAGACTCCAGATCTCGCGCCAATCATGAACGAGATCGAGAAGGAGGTGGCGGTAACGCTTCATTATCTCCGGATTGTTGTCGGGATTGGCCTCGCAATCACTCAGCAGTTGCTCGACGATCGCAAGCATCTCCCCCGGCGCCATTACGGGCGCGACGGGAAACTGTTCCGTGCGCAAATTTGAAATGGGACTCTCGTCGAAGGGCACGTCTATTGCTTCCAGCTCCGATGCCTCACGAACGGTGCGCCAAAATCGCGAGGAACCGGCCAAATCAATAACAAGATGCACGCGCGAGACACTGCTGTCGTTTACCACGCGGTGGCGTCGCCACGAATCGAACAGCCAACTCTCACCTTCGGCCATGTGCACCGACTCGTCACCGCAATAAAATAGGACACCTGGGTCGGTAATGATGGGGACGTGAATCCGCACTCGGCTGACCCAGTGATAATTAAAATCCACATGCTCTGCGACCTGCGCACCCGGCTCGAGACGCATCAACCGCGAACGCGCCACTACCTCACCAAAGGACGCAACAGCGTGATTAAGGTAAGGACTGGACGTAAGTGCTTTAGTCGGTTGCATGGCGCCATCAAACGCGTGGTTCATTTCGCCATTCACGGAAACGAGTGGAACT
Source organism: Halieaceae bacterium UBA4438 (assembly GCA_002390485.1). Classification (GTDB taxonomy): domain Bacteria; phylum Pseudomonadota; class Gammaproteobacteria; order Pseudomonadales; family Halieaceae; genus Luminiphilus. Next base: position 7,920 of record DGPO01000061.1, read on the forward strand.
GCCGAATTCCCGGGTAGGCCGGAAGGATGGTCTAACCAAAAAGCAGACGGCAATAATCGCACTTCTTCGGCAAGACGCGCTGCGTCAAAGCGCCAAGGCAACTGAAGAAACGGTTGATTAAATTCCATCTGAGTATTACGCCACAAAGATGCCAAAGATGACAGAATGTGCCTGCGTTCAATTGAATACTTTGGGTTCAAAGTATTAGACTATGCCCCCCAAAAGTGAAGCTTTTCGATATGCAATCGATGGACTTACCAGATCACGTACTCGTCGCGCTAAGGCGCATCATTCGTGCCACCGATCTACATTCGAGGAAGCTGGGCAAAAAGACGGGATTGACCACGCCTCAACTGGTCATTATTAAAGCCGTCGGTGACCTAAAGGACCCAACCGTCTCAGACGTTGCCAAAGCAGTGAGCTTGAGTTTAGCGACGGTGACCACGATCTTAAATCGCCTAGAGCGCAACGGTCTCGTGAATCGTGTGCGGTCTTCTGTGGATCGCCGAAGAGTCATCGTAACGCTGACTGAGGCAGGTCAAACACTCAAAAGCTCTGCACCTAAACCATTACAAGACAGCTTTGTGGATCGCTTCAGCCGGTTAGCGTCGTGGGAGCAACACTCGATTGTGGCCTCCTTAGAGCGTGTTGCCGCAATGATGGATGCCGATGATCTCGACGCCGCACCGCTTTTGGCCAGTGGAGAAGACGTCGTTTAGTCGAGCGAATTCAGCACCGACTTCAATACAACGGAGAAGTCACTGCGTCCGAAACCGCGTTTCTGCAGTGCCTGATAAATGGTGCGCGCCTTTTCGCCAAACTCGGCGTCGACCTCAGACTGCCTCGCAAGCTCCGCGGCAAGACCCAAGTCTTTCACCATCAAGTCAACCATGAACCCCGGCACGTAGTCGTTTTCGGCTGGCGTGCCCGGCATGACACCCGGCCATGGATTATAAACTTGTAACGACCAATTATTGCCCGAGCTCGCTTTCATGATCTCCGACTGAACAGCAGGATCGAGCCCATTTGCCGCACCGATAGCAAGCGCCTCACAGGTGCCGATCATGTGAATAGCGAGCAACATGTTATTGGCAGCCTTGGCGACCTGGCCGGCGCCTTCGGAACCCGCATGGAAAATTTT
>DGPO01000061.1:9067-9420 GCA_002390485.1 Halieaceae bacterium UBA4438
TCCATGAAGGCGAGCTGCGCCTCACTTGCTGCCGCATGCAGCTTTCTCGCTGTCATCGCGTCAATCGTACTCGCGTCCAGGACAAGCGTACCGTCAGGGAGGTGAGCAAATAATCCGTCATCACCTAACATCACGGCTTCGACATGCTGCCCCGCCGGCAACATCGATAACACCACATCAACATCAGTCGTCGCGTCACGCGCGGACACAGCGGCGCGCGCACCTGCGCTCACAACATCGGCTAATGCCGGCGCCGACAAATCGAAGGCACTGACCGACCAGCCTGCCTTAAGAAGATTCTTAGCCATGGGCCCGCCCATGTTACCCAGACCAATAAAAGCGATTGTCTTCAT
>DGPO01000061.1:9487-10892 GCA_002390485.1 Halieaceae bacterium UBA4438
TCCTGAACCGTGGCAAATTGCCACTTTGGTTGGCGATCTTTGTCGACAAGTAGCGCCCTGACACCCTCGGCAAATTCGGGATGCCGCATAATATTAGCGCCTAAGCGAAGCTCGGTATCGAAGACCTCTTTAAGCGAATAATTCGCTGACTCGTTGAGCTGTCGAAAGATCCAACAGGCGGCCAGTTTAGAGCCGTGGGCAAAGCCATCACGCGCTTTCTGAAGCCAGACATTGTCGCCTTCATACCCCAGCAATCGATCCGAAATGCCATTGAGATCATCGCCTGCCATCAGCGCATTGATCTGGGGCATCAGCGGCTCGATCACGCCCAGCGGCTGATCGAGCGCGGCCTCCATGCTTAAAATATCGTCAACAATCGCGGTATTCACCGCTGGGTCATCGGCCCAGGGCCCTTTAGCGAGCGCCTCTATGACGCCGTGACGCTGCTCATGCGCCAAAAACACATCGCCGAGATTCGCGTAAAGCGCGTCAGTCGCATTGATATGCGCGGAGGTCAGTGACAAAAATCGCCCTATCATGCCGGGTGTTCGATTCAGGAAGTAACTGCCACCGACATCTGGGAACAGCGCAATCGTAATTTCAGGCATACCAATGCGCGTGCGCTCACTCACCACGCGATGACTGCAACCGGCCATGACGCCCATGCCGCCACCCATCACAACACCATGCCCCCAACAAATAACGGGCTTTGGGTAGGTAAAGAGTACGTAGTTCATTTGGTACTCGCGCGCAAAAAAGTTTTCCGCGTAAGTGCAAGGACCGCCCGGATTCTCCATAGACGACCGGCGTAGCTCGTGCACGTCTCCACCCGCACAAAAGGCCTTCTCTCCCTCGCCGTCAATGTAAACCGCGGCAATCGAGTCATCCTCGGCCCATTCAAGCAGCTTCGCCAGCATGATTTCGATCATCTCGGCATCAAGCGAGTTGAGAATCCGAGGGGTATTCAGGGTCAAACGACCGACCCGGCGGTCACCCTCACCAATGGTTGAAACTAACACGACGTCACTCATTTATTTTTCCATTCTGGGGCGCGCTTCTCTAAAAAAGCATTCACGCCCTCTTTCTGATCTTCTGTTGAAAAAAGTGCCACAAATTCATCACGCTCCGCGATCAAACCGGTTCCAATAGAGACGTCTCTCGCCGAGTGGATCAGTCGTTTACAGGCCGCAATAGACGTTGGACTTTGGCCCGAGGCGCTGGTCGCCAGAGCCATGGCGGTACTGAGCGCCTCGCCTGATTCAACGACCTCTTCCACGAGACCGACTGACAGGGCTTTATCGGCAGCAAGGCGGTCACCACAGAGAATCATACGCTTCGCCCAGCCTTCGCCGACCAGTTGAGCGAGCCGCTGTGTACCACCGGCACAGGGGAGCAGGCCCACCTT
>DGPO01000061.1:10966-16611 GCA_002390485.1 Halieaceae bacterium UBA4438
GCATAACCATTGATAGCGGCGATCGAGACACCGCGATAATCTGATAAGGCCTCAAAAGCGCGACCAAATGCATCGGCTATTGCGCCGGCTGCAACGGGATCCCCACCCGCAAATTGGTTAAGGTCTGCGCCAGCAGAAAAAAACTTCTCACCCTTACCGGTAATGACCAGCGCTCTGATATCTGATCGGGCGTTAAGCGCATGAACGACCGCTTCAAGCGCGGGCAAACTTTCAAGATCCCAAGTATTCGCACCCGGGTTATTAATCGTCACTGTGGCAATGCCGTCCGCTATCGCCACTTCAACCTTCTCACTCGGACTGACGCTCATTGGATGACCTCCAGTGCGCCACCCATGAGCGCTTGTCGGGATATAATCACTCGCATAATCTCGTTGGTGCCCTCTAAAATTTGGTGAACACGTGTGTCTCTCACGTAGCGTTCCATAGGGTACTCACGTATGTAGCCGTACCCACCAAACAATTGAAGCGCATCGTTACACACTTTGAAGCCAACATCAGTGGCAAATCGTTTTGCCATTGCACAGTACGTGGTCGCGTTTGGATCCTGATGATCAAGCTTACTCGCCGCCAAACGAATCATCTGACGCGCCGCGACAAGCTCGGTGAGCATGTCGGCGATCTGAAACTGCGTATGCTGAAAATCGGCGATCCGCGTGTTGAATTGCTCTCGGTTTTGGACGTAGTCCACCGCATCAACAATCGCCTGCTGAGCGGTACCGACCGAGCACGTCGCAATGTTAATACGGCCGCCATCCAGCCCCTCCATTGCAATTGAAAAGCCCTGACCTTCCTCACCCAGCCGATTGACCGCTGGTACCGCAACATCATCAAAATTAATTTGCCGCGTGGGTTGCGCATTCCAGCCCATCTTGTCTTCTTTTTTTCCATAACTGATTCCGTCGAGATCAGCAGGAACTAAAAAAGCGGTAATGCCGCGAGAACCTTCGTCTTTGGTTCTTGCCATAACGACTAAAACATCTGTGTCACCCGCCCCTGAAATAAAAACTTTGGTGCCCGAAAGGCGATACACGTCGCCGTCTCGTTTTGCCGTGGTTCGAAGTGACGCCGCATCGGAACCGGCACCCGGCTCAGTCAAACAATACGACGCAAGCCTTTCACCCGACGTCAAACCAGGGCACCACGTGTCAACCACCGACGCTTGGCAATATTTGCCGATCATGGCGGACGCCATGTTGTGGATGGTTAGGAAAGCCGCGGTCGTGGTACAGCCTCTTGCCAACTCCTCCACGATCAAACTCGCATCAAGGCGCGTCATGCCAAGGCCGCCAGCCGCCTCGGGCACGATCATTCCCATGAATCCCAAACCACCCGCGGCTTTTAATGCGTCTTTTGGAAAAATAGCCGCCTGGTCCCATTGCGCCGCGTGAGGCCTAAACTCGGACCGTGCAAATTCTCGGGCGCTCGCCACATAGGCGCGCTGCTCTTCGCTCAGTTCAAAATCCATACTGTTGTCCTTTACCCATTACAGTGCTCATACAGCTTGTTATTCGGTGAGCACTCGGTGGAAAAAAAGCCATAAACCCATCGCAAGCTCATGTGCTATCTCAACCAGGTGCCGACTCATTCGATGTTTTACCACGTCGCTCGTAACGTTTCCTTTTCTCGATCGCAGTAGTCAGTGCTATTGTGCTTGCAGGCGCTTAACACCGACCTAAAAACACCCTTTCATTGATTAAATTTAAATAAATACATGTCCAAAATATCAGCCATTACCACCGAATTTGCGCGTGCCATTACCCAACTGGGGACCGACGACTTTGTGCCTGCAATCGCAAGCATCCTCTGCGACCTTGCCGGTGCTGACGACGCAACGGTGATAGTTTACGGACAAGAAGAGCTGCCCACCATAAGCTTTGCAAGGCCACTTGCCGGTCAGCCAGAAAGTGCGCTGACCACGTATTTAAGCGGTCCATTTTTACTCGACCCATTTTATCGGGCTGCGGCCTATGACAAACAGTTTGGCGTCTTTCGGCTAACCGACCTTGCTCCCTCCAGTTTTCGCAGTTCCGAATACTATAAAAACTGGTATAAAAACTGCGGTTATGAAGACGAGTGTGGCCTTCTGATTCACCTTGCCAACGATAACTTCGTCAATATCTCCATCGGATTAACCACCGGCGGTGCGCGCTTTAAAAAATCCGATGTAAAACGGTTGTCTGGCATTTACGAGCTGACCGCAGCCTTATGTCAGAAACACTACCTCGAGGTGCTGGAGGCACAAAAGCACACAACGCTTCGAGAACGAATGCATCGATCACTCGCCGCCTTTGGTGCGAGTGTTCTAACCCGCAGAGAACGACAAGTCGTCGAACTCGTGCTCTTAGGGCATAACACTCGCTTAATTGCAGAAAAATTAGGTATTTCCATTGAAACCGTAAAGCTGCATCGCAAACACGCGTATGCCAAGCTCGACATCAGCTCTCAAGCAGAGCTGTTCTTCTTGTTCATGGAAGCGCTTTCACACTGGTCTGGCGATCCGGATACCGACCCCCTCATTGCCTACCAAGGAGGCCTGTAGGCGTGCCCTCGCTGACACTTTCTGACGGCTTTGCGGCACTGAATCGGGGTGATCTTGCCACGGCGGGTGAGGCGTGTAAGCAGGCACTTGAAAAAGATCAGGCGCAAGCGTCGGCTCACTTCCTGGTTGGCTTGGTCGCACTCGAAGGCAAGCAACGCCAGGTAGCTCACCAAGCCTTCAAGTCCGTTTTAAAACTTGATAAAGATCACGCAGCGGCATGGGCGCATTTGGCCAAACTCAATGTGGGTGAGGGACGAATTGCAGCGGCCGAGGCGGCACTTAAAGAAGTGCGACGCATTCAGCCCAGTGACCCTTTAGTGATAGAGCTGACAGGCACGGTATTAAACTCTTTGGGGGAGTACGAAGCTGCCGAAATTTTCTTCGAGCGCGCCCACCAAATGGTTCCTAAGAGTCCTTCTGCACTCATGAACCTCGGTAATGTACGCGTGTTTCTGGGAAAGATTGATGACGCGGTCCACCTCTTTAAGCGAGCCATTGACCTTGAACCCAATAGCGCCCAATGCCACTGGGGCCTCGCCAATTCGGTGAAAGCCGAAAACAATGCTCACATCGAGACCATGCAAACCTTGATCAGGTCCGGCCGACAATCGGCGCGATCCAAGAGCTTTTTTCACTACGCGATTGGTAAGGAAAGTGAGGATCTGGGGGACTGGCCATCTGCATTTGAGGCTTTCACACGGGGAGCAGCCGCGAGAAGAGGCACAATCGAGTTTAATGAGTCGGATGAAATCGACATGTTTGAGGCCATTAAAGCCACCTACACCGCAGACTGGTTATCCCAATGCGCGCCAGGCTCAAACGACTCATCACCAATATTTGTGCTGGGCCAACCTCGAACCGGCACAACACTGATCGAGCGCGTCATCACCAGTCATTCAGCCGTACTGTCGGCCGGCGAGCTGCAGCAATTTGGTCTCGCCGTCAGAAGGGCCAGTCGTCACTCCGACGCAAAACGCTTTTCTGAAGCGTTGTTTCGCGCAGCGGCCTCAGTGGATCCGGCTCAAATCGGCCAAATGTATCTGCGATCTACTGCCAAGCAGCGGGGCAAGTCGCCGTTCTTCGTAGACAAACTTCCAGTGAACTACCTCAACATACCGCTGATCCTTGCCGCACTCCCGAACGCTAAGATTGTTCACCTCGTGAGAGGGCCTATGGATGCGTGTTTTGCAAGTTTTAAGCAATTGTTTGCGGACGCCTATCTTCACTCGTACCAGCAAGAAGAAATGGCAAGGCATCATGCGCGATATCGAGACCTAATGACGCACTTTAGAGGCGAGTTTCCGGGCCGCATCATCGACGTTCGATACGAGGATACAGCACAAGACTTAGAGCCCAATGCACGGGCACTTATCGCGTCCTTGGACCTCCCCTGGGAAGACGCCTGCTTGAATTTCCATGAGAGTAGTGCAGGTGTTGCTACAGCCAGCTCGGTGCAGGTAAGAGAACCGGCCCACACACGCTCTATTGGCCGGTGGCGACGCTACGAAACAGAGCTTGCGCCCATGGTCCGAGAGCTGCAGCGCTTAGGGGTTCCCTTAGACTAGCGCCTGAGTATACTAATCGTGTCTATACAGAATTTATGACGCTTAGAAGTGCCGTGTCTTACCCACAATTGCGAGGAAACCCCCATGGCGAAAATATTAAGTGCGAAACCCAGTTCGCGACTTATTTTACCCCTGGCTGTATCAGCAGCGCTCGTTGGAACTGCGCCCGCGATAGCTCAAACACTCGAGGAAGTCATCGTAACGGCGACCAAGCGTGAACAGGGCGTTATGGACGTTCCGCTTGCGATTTCTGCGTTGTCGGGTGAGTTTATCCAAGACACGAACCTCAACGACGTCAAAGATCTGATCGCCTATACGCCAGGAGTGAGCGGGAACTCGCAAGACTCCTACATCGACGCGGTCAGTATTCGCGGCGTCAGAACACAGGATTTCGGTGTCGGCGGCGACCCCTCATCGGCCTTCTTTAAAAACGACCTTTACGAAGGCCGAAACGGCTCAGCAGTGACAAGCCTATTCGACGTGGAGCGCGCCGAAGTCTTACGCGGCCCCCAAGGTTTCCTTTTTGGCCGGAACTCGATTGGCGGTGCATTCAGTGTCCACACCCGTAAAGCAGAAATTGGTGCCTCTGATGCCTATATCGATTTCGATATTGGCCAACGAGGGCATGCCGTGTTTGAGGGTGCTGTTAATATTCCCGTCAATGACTCTTTTGCTATGCGCTTAGCCGGATATTCGTCAAAGGAAGACGGCTTCGCAAAAAATGTCTTCTCCGGGCGCGACGAAATCGAACACGAAAAGTGGGCGATCCGCTGGTCCACCTCTTTTGAATCGGACAAGCTCAGTGTCGAGACCGTAGTCGATTATGAAGATCGTAATCAATCCGGCAGCATGTACCGCGCCATCGACAGTGGCGATATTTGGGAAGCGTTCGACGGCTACATCGTCGATGACACGACCATCAGCGGAAACAGCGAGCAACTTGACTCCGACATAGGGTCTGGCGAGACCGATGAAGGTGAACTGCTTACGGTCGGCGTTTTTGTCGATTACGATCTAGGCTTTGCCACCCTCACCTCCAATACAGGCTATAAAGATCACGACTACTACTACACCGAGGACTACGACGGTACGCCGTTGAACGTCAATAACTTCCAATTCAAACAGTCGGGTCAGTACTTTCAGCAAGAATTGCGTTTGACCAGCAACGATGAAGGCCCTCTTGGCTGGTATGCCGGCGTCTCGTACTACGATGAGGATCTCGACGCAGAATTCGCTGCGATTGGCTCCGAAGACCTCATGTGCCAGTACTACCTTAACTACTACGCGGAGTACTATGGCTACGAGTTCTACAGCGGCTGCTCCGATTATTACACCGACTTTTACCCCAGTGCTGATGGCAACTTGGTCGAGACCGGTATGCTCAAAGGAAAATACAGCGGCTGGGCGGCCTATGTCAGTCTTGATCACGATCTGACTGACACGCTTAATCTCGCCTTAGGTCTTCGATACACCAAAGACGACAAGGACTTTGGTATTCTCGTGCCGGAGCCTGACAGTTA
>DGPO01000120.1 GCA_002390485.1 Halieaceae bacterium UBA4438
GAATCTCTGGAGAAGAGAGAGAAAAGTCGGTGCTGCAGCATCGGAAGAATCACGTTACGCCCCACTTTTGACCACTGAATAATCCCACGCTGGAAAGACTCTCTGGCAATGACGCGGTCTGCGTACGACGTGATTCTCGACTCGCCCTTCCATAACAGAGGCTCAAGCCCCAACCAGCGAAGCCGATAAAGAACAACGCCCCATTGAATGTCGGCCAGACTCAAAGCGTCGCTTGCGAGCCATCCTCCAGAATCGAACGGCCCCTCGCTTAACTGTTGCTCAAGATCGCTAAGTTCCGCTTTCGTAGATTCAACGATTGCAGCAAGTTGACCAGGCGTGGCAATTGCTCCGTGGGTTGCCTCTATCACCGCCCGCTTCTTTTCGTAGGCATGCTTGAGCGTTTCATCGTGTTGATACTTCTCGATGAGCCTTGAAAGCAGCTCGATTTTATCTTGATGGTATCGACCTTGCTCGGAGACATTGCCTAATGGAAATGGCTTCTTAACGCCCTCGATATGCCCGTAGGTCAGCGCTTCTATAAATAGAGCCGCTGCCTTATCAACCCAATGGGTGACGTCTTCTTTTTCATGCTCAGCGGTATTGAAGCAGTTGTTTGCGACACCAAACCGATCGGCAAGGTGGGCCAGAATGTTGACCGAATCGGTCGTGACTCTCCCGTCGATGACCAGAGTAGGGACAACACACCGTGCGTTTATGCGCGCGTAGCTGGGGGAGAATTGCTGCTGAGCAGGCAGTAAAATAACGTGTGACTGCCAATCAACACCGATTTCCTCCAGACCCTGCCTTACTTTTTGAGAGTCTAATGACAGCGGGAAATGGTAGAGATGAATCCCTTTCTTGGGCGCCCAGCGCGATGGAACATCGGTCAATGGCTTATCCACCAACCCTGGGTCAGTTGCATAGACGGGCTTCAGTCGCATTGGTCAATACCTTTCCGCTGTGCGAGTGCTAAAGGTAACATCATTCGCAGAAGACGCCCTGCTCGACCTAGAACAGAGCAGACCAACCGTTGGTCATGAACACGCTGTCAACGCGAGCTCCATCGGGGTTCTGAGTTGTACAGTGCGCAACACACGAGGCTATTGGCTGACGCTTAGGATGTGGCGGAGGGGGAGGGATTCGAACCCTCGATACNNGTATACACACTTTCCAGGCGTGCGCCTTCGACCACTCGGCCACCTCTCCGTGGCCCGAATTCTAACACACAGCTCACCCGTCTTGGGCGGATTTTCTACCCTCAGAGTCAAGTTAAGCCGCGTTTTGAACCACAGTGCGCTCCGCAACCGGCTCGCCGCTTAAAAGGTATCGGCCTAACGGTTGTTGACCCAGCGTGTCGGTGGCGCCCAAGAGGCCATCCCATGCCTGCTGGCCGGCAACATAAACGGACTCTACGATACCCTCAGGACGATTCACCATTTGTTGATGCTCGAAAATTTCTCGGTACTCCAAAACGCGAGTCTGATCAGGTTCCCAGCCATCGAGCGCATCTGGATTAATAATCACCATGTCCGCCCGCGCACCAATTTCAAGCGTTCCAGCATCAATTCCAAAGACTTCAGCGGGGTCTTTGGTTAGCCGGCGCACCACCTGCGCAACCACACCCTCCCCTTGCTCTTTCGCGAGCTTTAGCGACATTAAGTTGCTGTCAAAAAATGCCATATTGGTGATGTGTGCACCTGAATCGTTAAATCCAGGTAGTGTATTTTCGTGCAAAAGAAATTCAAGCGTTGCTTTATTTTCAGCGTTAGCAACGTCTGCATAAAACCGAAAGCTTTTGTCATAGGTACGCAGCATGTGTAACGCGAAATCGGCGTCGTCGTGTAATTCAAACGCTATTGCCTCAAACGCTGCTCGCTCATCTTCAGACCGTGCAGCAGAAGTATCGCCAGACTTGAATCGCTGCGCTCGCGTCATGACCTCTGCGAAGCTCTCTCCGTCCCACTCTGAACATGGAGCCCCGTCAAAAATCAGCTTCTCAGGCTCTCGAATAACGAGACTGTCTGGCAGCCCGCGCTTGGCCTTCCAACTGGCAAAGTCCCCACCCGTACGACCGTGACGCCACTCTTTTCGAAAGCGCGCAACCCAATCTGCGTCGTTCATGAGACGCTGTCGCCCTTCATAATCGTCGTACTCTAACGATATGAGCTCAGCAGTCGAGCTCAACTCCTCGAACAACGGACTCACAATACCGTCGGACCACACTCGAAAATTAGTCCCCAGCGCCTGGAAATGAAGCCGTCCATCTAAAAACTTACTGTTCAGTAACTTCGCCACACCCAAGAACAGCTTTGACGCATTGGGGGCAGCCGTCATTTGCATGGCTGACAACGCCGAGGTTTTTAGGGGTTTTCCAAACAGACGACCGCTGGTCAGCGTAAAGTAAAACAGTGCCTTTAACCGGTTTTCGATAATGGGCGTCGTTTGCCACACGCGGTCGTATTGACGAACGACTTTTAAGAGCCGACGAAGCTCGTTAAACGACGCAAACTGGGTCGGTATACGCTTATCGGTGTGCGGGTCGTTTGACAAGTAGTGAAACGGCAAGCCATCTGTACTCAAACCCAAGTACCCCAGCTGCATCGCTCCCTCAAGAATTTGCTCCATTTTTTTAAGTTCAAGCTCAGTGGGTGCTCGACTGATACTCGCGTCCAGACCCATAACCTCAATACGCAGCATTGAGTGCGGGACAAACGCGGCGATATTAGGTCCTAGGTTCAGTCCTTCAAAGTGTGCGAGATAGTCTTTGGGATTGTCCCAGGTCATGGCTTTTGCGCACTTGCGCAGTACGGCCTTTGGAATATTTTCAACACGCGTAAAGCAATCAACGATGGGCTCTTGTCCCTCTGTTTCTTGGGGACCAAAACACGTTCCCAAACTACAGTTGCCGACCACTACCGTCGTTGTACCGTGACGAACCACCTCATCGAGTGCGGGCGCCACCTCGACTTCAAGGTCCAAGTGCGTGTGTATGTCGAGCATGCCCGGAAGCAGCCACCGACCTGCGGCATCCACACAACGAACGGCTGCGTCTCTCGGTAGATCAGCGCCTCTGGCCGCAACCCGACCACCCGCAATAGCGACGTCTTCGACGCGCCCAGGCACACCCTCACCATCGAAAACTTTTGCACCTGTAATAAGAAGATCCCACTGCGCCATGCGTTTACCTTAGTGTTGTTTTTGTTAATTAGGATACCGTGTTTTCGCAGCGCCTGACACGCGCCGACGGCCTGCTCTACCCTACTGCTCGAACAGGCGTTCAAATCGTGGCTTGCACGCCTGTGAAGACCGCCAAGGTGTTATATCAATGCCCCCACGTCGTTGAAAAAAACCCACCACGTGAAGCTCATCAGGTGTCAGCGCGCGTTCGAGTCTGGTAAATAAATCCTCAATGCATTGCTCGTGAAACCCTTGATGGTTTCGCAAGGCATCTACCGACTCACCGATCAGCCCGGCATTGAAGTGTGTTGATGACACATCGATGATCAAACTGGCCCAATCAGGCTGAGCAGTAACCGGGCACAATGACCTGAATCCGGAGCAAGCAAAGCGCGTTGTCGAACCGTCGCTCAGCCCCAAGTGGGCGATGTCGTCAAGTAGCCAAGAAGCTGATCGGAGGTCTACCGAACTCATAATTTCGAGCATTACCGGAGAACCGGTGACCGCAGCTAGGTCGTTACAGATGCAGCGTATAGCGGCATTATCGTTTTCGAACACATGCGCATTGAGAGAGTTTAGGTAGAGCTTTAATGACTTGGACTCAACGGTGAACGGGCTCGACGCGGGGACGACGAGCACACCAGTGGCGTAGCGAACCTGCCCGTCCGGCAGTAACCAACTCAGCTCATAGCAATGCCACACATCGTGCCCTTGATCGACGTGTAACGACGGACCTGTAATACCGCGCCGGCCAAGGCTTCTGTCAATAGGTTCCAACACCTCTGGCGCATAGTATTGCGGCGCGGCAACCTTTTTCCCTAGAACCGCATCCACAGCCTAGGTCCTCAAGCGACTGCCCGCGCGCAGCAGGTGCATGGCATAAGCAAACGATATCAGTGTCAGGCCAATCAGCATGGTGAAAGAGACGGTGATGTCTACGTCACTCACACCAAGGACGCCGAACCGGAATGCATTCACTACATAGACCAGCGGATTAATCTGCGAAATGCCCGCCCAGAAATCGGGCAGTAAATCGAGCGAATAAAACACACCGCCCAAGTACGTCAGTGGCGTCAATACGAACGTTGGGACAATATTCACGTCGTCGAAGGTATTGGCAAACACTGCGTTGATCAGTCCGCACAATGAAAAAGCAATCGACGTCAGCCCCACTACGCTGACCACCACAAACCAACTGTGAATATCGAGTTTGGTGAAAAACAGTGCTACCGACGTCACAATAATGGACACCAAGATACCGCGCGAAACACCGCCTGCGGCATAGCCCAGCACAATGACGTAATTGGGTGTGGGGGAAACCAGCAACTCTTCAATGCTGTTGTTAAATTTTGCGCCAAAAAACGAGCCCACAACATTGGCATACGAGTTAGTAATGATGGCCATCATGATCAGTCCGGGAACAACAAACTCCATGTAGCTCACGCCGCCCATGGTCCCTATTCGCTTTCCAATGAGCGTGCCGAAGATCAAGAAATAAAGCGACATGGTAATCGCCGATGGCAATAAAGTTTGCGTCCAGATACGCAGGTATCGTCGCACCTCTTTACGCATAATCGTCAGGAAGGCGATCCACTGTTCATAGGCACTCATGATGCACCCTCCAGGACGTTCACAAACATTCGTTCAAGTCGATTTTCCTTATTACGCATGCTCACAACGGTCACCCCCGCCTGGCTCAACGCCGCAAATACGGGTGCAAGGTCCTGCCCCTTGGCCAATTCGACTTCCAGACAGTGTGGCTCTACCTGACGAAGCGTATACCCTGCAATAGCAGTGCCAGCGGGTATTTCATCCTGTGTGTCGAGTAAAAATGTTTCACTGTTGAGGTCCCGAAGTAAGTCTTTTATCGCACCTCGCGTCACAATTTTACCCTGATTGATGATCGCCACATTACGACAGAGCAGCTCAGCCTCCTCAAGGTAGTGGGTCGTCATAATAATGGTGCGACCCTCGGCATTTGTTTCTCTAAGAAAGTCATACATGCTCCGTCGCATTTCAATATCCACACCGGCCGTGGGCTCATCGAGAATAAGGACTCTGGGCTCGTGAACCAAGGCGCGAGCAATCATAAGTCGGCGCTTCATGCCCCCTGACAGCATTCTCATTTGGACGTGTTGCTTGTCGAGTATCCCTAGCTTCTCGAGATAATAAGTCGCCCGCTCACGCGCTATGCTGATGGGAATGCCGTAGTAGCCCGCTTGGTGGATTAAGACGTCCTCGACATTTTCAAAGACGTTAAAGTTAAATTCTTGCGGCACAATACCGATCTGCTTTTTCGCAAGCGAGAAGTCCTCGTCGATATCGATACCGCAAATTTTTACGGACCCCTCGGACTTCGACACCAAAGAACTCAGGATACCGATCGTTGTCGACTTGCCTGCTCCGTTAGGACCCAGGAGTGCAAAAAAGTCACCCTCTTCTACTTTGAGGTCAATTCCTTTAAGGGCTTCAAAGCCGTTTGCATAGGTTTTTTGCAGGTTGGAAATTTCTAACGCGGCCGACATGGTGGCTCCAGAGTAAAACGAGGCGCGGAGTTTAACTAAATTACGGCTGTTTTTCGAAACCTTTAACAGAACTCTTGACGCAGGTGAGTATGATTACTACTATGCGCCACCTTGCGAAGAGCACTAGCTGCAACAAGTTCCGTCCCCTTCGTCTAGAGGCCTAGGACACCGCCCTTTCACGGCGGTAACAGGGGTTCGAACCCCCTAGGGGACGCCATTTTTTTAGCGGGAATAGCTCAGTTGGTAGAGCGCAACCTTGCCAAGGTTGAGGTCGCGAGTTCGAATCTCGTTTCCCGCTCCATTTTTTTTCATCTCATTGCGTAAGTGCGTACAATACGGCGCTTTCCAGCGCTAAACAGCGCGCGACAATGAGCATAAAGCATGACTGACTACTCTCCGGCTGAACTCGACACCCTCGCTTTGCACGCAGGCGGCAAGCCCGACCCCACCACAGGTGCGCGCGCTACGCCGATTTATCAAACAGCCGCCTATTGCTTCCCAGACTCCGATTACGCCGCCGCGTTATTCAATATGGAGCGGCCCGGGCACGTCTACTCTCGACTCAGCAACCCCACAACGGGTGTGCTAGAAGAGCGCATCGCCGCGCTGGAAGGCGGCGTGGGTGCCATCGCAACCGCTAGCGGGCAAGCAGCATTGCAGTTGGCCATCATGACCATCATGGATACGGGATCCCACATTGTGGCATCGAGCGCCCTTTACGGGGGCAGCCACAACTTGCTTGCCTACACGCTTCCTCGGTTTGGTATTACGACCACGTTCGTCGATACACGCGACGAACAGGCACTGCAAAAGGCGATTCAGCCCAATACTCGACTCGTTTTTGGCGAGACTGTCGGAAACCCAGGCTTAGATGTTCTTAATATTCCTAAAGTGGCTGAAATCGCTCATGCACATGACATACCGTTGCTCGTCGATTCCACGTTCACAACCCCATACCTAATCAAGCCCTTTGATCACGGTGCCGATTTAGTCATGCACTCGGCCACAAAGTTTTTAAGCGGTCACGGTATTGTCATTGGCGGCTTGTTAGTTGATGGCGGCCGCTTCGATTGGGATGCATCCGGTAAGTTCCCACAGCTCTCCGAGCCTTATGAAGGCTTTCACAACCTCGTATTTACTGAAGAATTTGGGCCTGCTGCATTTATTTCTAGAGCGCGCAAAGAGGGTTTACGCGATTTTGGCGCCTGTCAAAGTCCGACCAGTGCGTTTTACATCATGCAAGGTATAGAAACGTTGGGGGTCCGTATGGAGCGGCATATCGCCAATACGCGTGCGATTGTCGATTTTCTCAGTGCCCACGATGCCGTGGCTTCAGTGACGCATCCTGATCTGCCGTCGCACCCGGATCACGCGCTTGCCAGCACACTGCTCCCCAAAGGCGCTAGCGCTGTATTTACCTTTGAGATCAAGGGAGGCCGCGATGCCGGTATTGCCTTCGTAAACGGACTGAGTCTCTTTTCTCACCTTGCGAATGTCGGGGACGCAAAGTCCCTTGTGATTCACCCCGCAAGCACCACTCATTTCCGCATGGATGAGGCGGCTTTATCGGCAGCGGGCATTGGCGAAGGAACGATACGCTTGTCCATCGGACTCGAGGACGCAAAGGACCTGACCAGCGACCTCAAAGCGGGCCTTCGCGCGGCATCAAAAGCGGCTGGAGGGTCACGCTGATGCACATTAACCTCGGTGGTAAACAGGTCTATCTCTACACAAACAATAAAGACATCGACGCAACCAAAAAGACCGTCCTGTTTATTCACGGAGCGGGATTCGATCACAGTGTGTGGACACTGTTTGCGCGTCACTTTTCACGTCATAACTGGAATGCGCTCGCAATCGATCTTCCAGGACACGGACGCTCCGGGGGTGAAGCACTGCTTTCCATTGAGGATAATGCGGCTTGGATAATCGCGCTTCTCGACCAATTGGACCTCACAAAAACTGCACTCGTGGGGCACAGCATGGGCAGTCTCGTTACCTTAGAGGCCGCCTCGCGTTTGGGTGAGCGCGCTTCACACGCTGTTTTGATCGGCTCGATTGCACCAATGCCGGTCTCTGAACCTATTTTAGATGCGACAGCGGGAAAACCCCATCTTGCGCACTCCATGCTGACCTCATTCGCATTCAGCAAGCGCAATCTCCTCGGCGGTAACCCCAACCCCGGCATGTGGATGGTCAGCGACAGTATGCGACGCTATGAGGATGAGGACACCATGGCGCTTGATCGAGACATGAGGGCCTGTAACGCCTATACGCGAGGCCTTGAGGCCGCATCGGAGATCACCGCGCCGACACTCATGATTCACGGCGATGCCGATCGTTTGACGCCGATCAAAGCGACTAAACCACTTCTCGCCGCACTGGCGAATGCGCGATTGAACACGGTACCTGGCGCCGGCCACACGTTGATGGTCGAAGACCCAAACCACGTGCTGGATCAATTAAAAGTTCATCTGTTTTAGGAATCAAAATGAGCCCGACAGTAACTCTTCTAGACGGTGGTCTGGGACAAGAGCTGATCAAACGCAGTTCAGCGCCCCCCCACCCACTATGGGCCACACAGGTCATGATCGACGAGCCACACTTGGTTTCAGAGATTCATCGTGATTTTTGTGACGCAGGTGCGCGCGTCATTTGTTTAAATACTTACGCGGTCAGTCGTCATCGATTAGCCACCTACGCGCCGGAAAAATCGCTCCAAGAGGTCTTGGACGCGGCTCTCGCTGCAGCGGATGCGGGTATTGCATCGTCACCAAGTGCTTCTGAAGTGAGCACTGTCGCGTCGCTACCACCGCTTAACGCGTCTTACGATCACACCGTTGCCCCTGATTTTGAAAGCGCCTACGCACAGTATCGTGAGCTAATTTCACTGCAAAAAACCACTGTCAGCGCATTTCTCTTGGAGACGATGAGTAATATTGCCGAGGCGACAGCGGGCGCGAAGGCGATCCGTGATGAGGGGGTTGTGGGGGCCGTTGCCTTTACGCTCAGCGACCGAGACGCCACAAAATTGCGCTCTGGAGAGCCCTTAGACGCCGCCATTGACGCGGTACTGCCTCACACGCCAGACGCTATTTTGATCAACTGCTCCACACCCGAAATCGTCACCGAAGGGCTCAAAATTGTGGCCAAATCAGGCATTAAGTTTGGCGCTTATGCCAACGGTTTTGTCTCGGTCGACGCACTGGTACCGGGCAGTACCGTCGATCGACTCGCCGAGCGAAAGGACCTGGGACCCGACGAGTATTTAGAGTTCGTGAAGTCATGGCTTGAGATTGGTGCAGAAATCGTGGGCGGGTGCTGCGAGATCGGCCCTGCACACATCAAGGCAATCAGTACGTACCTAGCGAGCGAGGGAATTACAACCAGTCGCAACATCGGGTCCTAAGGCCTCAAATCACTCCTCAGACTTAAGATCAATCGAAAGACTGTTTATGCAGTACCGAAGCCCAGTCTGAGTGGGGCCATCGGGGAACACGTGGCCCAAGTGCCCGCCGCAGTTTTGGCACAAGACCTCGGTCCGGAGCATCCCATGACTGGTGTCTCGCTCTTCTTCAACAACACCTGCGACCGCCGGCTTATCAAAGCTTGGCCAACCGCAGCCGGCATCAAACTTACTGTCTGACTCGAACAGTACTTCCCCACACCCCCGGCACGCATAAGACCCGGAATCCGTTGTATCCCAATATTCACCGGTGAACGCACGCTCAGTCCCTTTCTGGCGAAGCACGTGGTACTCGTCCGGACTCAATTTTTCACGCCAATACGCATCGTCTTTCTCTGTCATCACCCGACTCCTTAAACTTTCAATCACTTATATATGTGGACCGAAACGTAAATTTCAATGTCTCACTGACACCCCTAAGGCCGACAACATTGCCCTAAGCCCGCTTTTTTCTTCGCTCAATTGAACATTCAGGCCATTGAGTTGATCTCGTAAAACGTATTCTCGTCGCTGAGACTCGAAACATTCAGACGTCGCCAGCTCACTCCACCGGCGGCGGAAATTAAGATCATCTGTACGCAGTCGACCGACGCGGGCCACCAGCTCTGTCACCGTCTGAGAAACACTCGATGTCGATTCGAGTGCCCAAACTTGCTCCGAGCCCACTTGACTTGGGCAGGGCCGAGACTGCATTAGACCGAGTGACCCCGCGAGCGCGTCGATCAAAAAGTCCGTGGCATTTATTTTTGACTGCTGGCTGTAACCAGCGATGTGCGGCGTGCCGTACCGCACACCCGCGAGTAATGTCGGATCCACGCGCGGCTCATCAGGCCAGGTGTCCAACACCATATCAACCCCACGCAGTAATAACATTTCGGCCGCTGCGACGGTCAGCAGCTTCCCCCTTCCCGCGTTTATCAACAAGGCATCGGATGGGATCCAAGAGGACTCCGCGAGCCCAATCATGTGATAACTCGGATCGGGTTCGTTGGAGTGCAAAGAGGCGTGTAATGAAACGACCGAGCATTGCAGTACTTTTTGCAGATCAGCGGACTCAATTCCCGCACCAAAGTCTGATACAAATGGATCAAAGACACGCACTGCCGCACCCAAATCGACGAGCCGCGCCGCAAGCTGTCGTCCCACATTGCCATACCCGACCAAGCCGACGGTCGCTCCCTCCATGACGGCTTCGAGGCGCCCACAAAGGCCAATGGCACTCAATACATAGTCACCCACCGCCTGCGCGTTACAACCGGCAGCACTGGCAAAACCAATCCCACTTGCACTCAAATAATCAAGGTCAACGTGATCGACACCCGCGCTCGCCGTCCCAACAAAGGAGACGCTACTGCCCTCGAGCAACGCCGCATCAACACGTGTGACTGTTCGAGTCAGCAGTCCTTGTGCACCGCAGAGCGCCTCCGGACCAATGTCTCTTCCCGCAACCGCAACCAAGTCGACGGGGAGCTGTGCGAGTCGGGGCGTGATTGTAATAGCACTGTCTAAGACTATTTTAGGTCGCATGATTACCCTGGGCGTGTTCACGTCGTTGACGGAGGCTGTCTCGAAACACCGCTGCGCGTTGGGGCAGCCCATTGAGTCTAAACACAGCGGCTTGCGCGCAAACAGCGGCTGCGAAACGAATCACTAAGGGGTCATCCAGCGCCACACTGAGGTTATCCACACTCACCTTAAACGGAAGATTGAGCGCCTCACAAAACAACAGCTCAATCGCCTGTGGGCGTGTCTCGACTTCGTAAAACGCCGCCTGTCGGGAACAATCCCTTCCCTCCGCACGATACCAGTACCCATAGTCAGGTAACTGACGTCGAAACCTACCCGCGACACACCAATGCGCCACCTCATGCAGCGCACTTCGCTCAAAATCTTCTCGAAAAAAAATAGTGGCTGGATGACCCGGCTCGTAAAATGGTTCAGCCGCGCCACCGCTGAGTACGGTGCGCTCCGTGACACTAAACACACTGTTGAAGACGCCAATTATTTCATCACTGAGCTGCGCATTAATCACGCTTCAGTCCGCCTTTCTGACCCGGTATACAAATTGGTCAGCGACAGCTTTGTGATCAAGCAAGTGGTGCCCCAAAAAATCACAAAACTTGACGACATCACGCTGTGTAGAGGGGTCGGTGGCCGTCAGACGCACAATATCGCCAGGCGCTGCACGCCGCATTGCGGCATGGAGCATCATTACGGGCTCTGGACACGTCAGCCCCACTGCATCGACCTCATGCTCCATGACGACAGCACCTACAACCAAGAACCGCCAACTGCAGCCAACTAAAGCGGCTTTTTAAAGCGCAGTGTCATGCGGTCGCTTTCACCAATCGCCGCATATTTCTCACGATTTACATCACCCGCACGAAAGTTAGGCGGCAGCGTCCAAACGCCACCCGAGTAATCTTTCGTATCGCGAGCATTCGCGTTGATCTCGCTTCGTCCATCCAACACAAACCCGGCAGCTGTTGCCAAAGCGATAACTTTGCTCTCGGGTACGTAGGCGGTACGCTTCATCTGGTCGAGCGTTATACCCTCATCACCGCGATGCTGAACGATCCCTAAGGTCCCGCCCGGCGCGAGGACATCATAAAGGTTTGCAAGCGATGCCTCTGCCGTTCCTGCGCGAAGCCAGGAGTGAACATTACGAAAGACCAACGCCATATCGATTGCCCCTCCCTCGACTTTCATCGGCTTTCCCGGGGGCTGCATCACGCGCACATCGACGTTGGCGTAGACGTCATTGTCTCGCCCCAGCTTCTGAAGGTATCCCCCCAGAGAGCGTCGACCATACGCACTACCGTTTGGCGAGCCGTGTCCGGCAACCAAATTGCCGTGCGGCGCTAACAGTGGCGCAAGGACTTCGGTATACCAGCCACCGCCCGGTGACACTTCAAGGACGGTCATTTCACCTTGCAAGCCAAAAAACTCCAATGTTGCTCGAGGGTGTCTCTCTGTATTGCGCGCAATATTCGCATCAGTACGATGCGCACCGCTCAACGCCGTATCCCAGTCGAGCGTCTTGTGCCCATCGGCAAGGGCCAGCGGCGCTAAAAGCGCCAGTAAAACCAACGAAAATCGTTTCATAGTCAACTCCTATTAAGAATTTTGCGTATATACCCTCGATACGCCGTCCAACATGTCAATAATACCCGCAAGTCGCGTTCAAGGGGATCCATGCAGCAACAATACGTCATTACATTTGCAGGCGCCGATAGAACAGGCCTCGTCGAAACCCTTGCCGACCTGGTCAAAGCCCACGGCGGCGATTGGCAGCAAAGTGAGCTTACTCGACTCGGGGGTGCGTTTGCAGGCGTCATCTTGGTGTTCGTCTCCGACGAGGGGTTTAACGCGCTGGATCAAGCGGTTCAGACCAGCGGAAATACGGACCTGTCCATTCACCTGACCCGAGCAACGGCTGAACCTCACATTGAACCGAACCTACGCTTGACATTGACCGGGCCTGATCGACCCGGAATCGTCTATGAAATTACACATGAGCTTGCGGAGTTACAGATCAACATTCTCCATTTCAGTTCCCACGTGCAAAGTGGCGCTTGGTCTGGTGAAGCTCTTTTTATCGCAGACTTAGAGACACGTACTCCTGCTGAGCTAGACCTTGATGAGCTGCGCGATCGCTTGGACGCGGTCGAAGAAAAAATGACCCTCGAAATCGATATCGAATCCGATTCGGCTTAAGGCCTGCGCCGCAACCAGCGCAGTAAAAAACCCGAAGGCACCGCGATTAACGCCAGTAAAAATACACCCTGAACACTGAGCCATACGTAATCGAGAAGCTTGTCGGCGGACACACCCACAATATCGACGGCACCCCAGAACAATGCCAGTGTGGCCAGCACGCCCAAAACTGCTGTGCGCAGTGCACGAACTTGTCGTTTACTAATCACTCAGCGTATCCCATTAGATGATCGGCGTCGGCGACGTCACGTCCGCGTTTTGGCCTCGGTGGCGCAAGGCATGATCGATCAAAACAAGCGCAAGCATCGCTTCTGCGATGGGCACGGCCCTGAGGCCCACGCATGGATCGTGCCGCCCCGTGGTAATGACATCCGCGGGGTCACCGTTAACATCAATCGACTGACCCGGTACTTGTATGGACGAGGTTGGCTTCAGAGCGAGACCCACCGTAATGGGTTGGCCACTGGAGATCCCCCCCAACACACCGCCGGACTGATTACTCAAGAAACCGTCACTGCTGAGCTCGTCACGATGCTCACTGCCGCGCTGGTTAACGACACCAAAGCCTGCACCAATCTCGACTCCTTTGACCGCGTTAATCCCCATCATTGCTGAAGCAATATCGGCATCAAGACGATCAAAAATAGGCTCTCCCCAGCCCGGAGGCAGCCCCTCTGCGTGGACCTCAAGCTTTGCCCCAATGGAGTCGCCATCACGACGAATTTGGGTCATAAACTCCTCAATCTTCGGAATTAGATCTCGATCACCGCAAAAAAATGGGTTGGTTTCAACGAGATCCCAATCTGTTTTCGTGACCGTCAAAGGTCCAAGAGCACTCAAGCAGCCTCGAATACTCACCCCGTAACGCTCGCTTAACCATTTCTTTGCGATCGCACCCGCCGCCACTCGCATTGCTGTTTCGCGCGCCGAGGAGCGACCTCCCCCTCTATAGTCGCGAAAGCCATACTTCTGCTGGTAGGTGTAATCTGCGTGCGCAGGCCGAAATACGTCTTTTATTTTGCTGTAGTCCTTCGACTTCTGATCAGCGTTCATGATCAGCAAACCAATCGGTGTCCCCGTGGTCTTGCCCTCAAACACTCCCGAAAGAATCTGTACCTCATCGGGCTCTTTGCGCTGCGTCGTAAAACGCGATGTTCCTGGCTTCCTTCGATCAAGATCTGGCTGTAGATCGGCGGCAGAGAGCTCAAGCCCCGGGGGGCAACCGTCGACAATGCAACCCAAACCGCTCCCGTGACTTTCGCCAAAGGTGGTCACCGTAAATAGACGGCCAAACGAATTACCTGACATTGCATCTTCCCAACTGATTACGCATTTCAGAGCCCCTCAAGACACGCCCTGCTTTGCCGCCCATTGTGCCAGATCTTGAGCCATAAAAATCGCCACGCCCTCACCACCGTGCTCAAGCTCCACCCACAGCGGCACTAAGTCCTCAGACAGATTTTCCAGCGCCGCGACGCTATACCCGACCTCTAAGACCAATAACCCCTCAGGCTTGAGTATACGGGCCGCATCCCAAAGCAACAGGCTAACTAGGTCGAGTCCGTCGTCGCCGCCATCGAGCGCAAGTCCTGGCTCATGGAGATACTCGGCTGGCAAATCTTGCATGTGCTCGGCGTCAACATACGGGGGATTCGCCAAAATAATGTCAACCGACTCGCCGGCACACCACGACAGCAAATCTGCTTGAACAACACCATCGACCGGATGGTCCTCCCGGTTCTCTTGTGCCAGTGACAACGCATCTCCATCAAGATCACTGAGTACCACAAGGGCAGCCGGATACGCCGTCTTTGCCAACATGCCTAAGCTTCCACCGCCACAGCACACGTCAACAATAACTGCAGGGGAAGGACCGCTATACCACGGTGCAAAGTCCGACATAATTAACGATGCGACAGGTGAGCGAGGGACTAACGCTCGCGCATCGCTCTTAAAGCAAAGAGGGCCCAGCCAAGCAACTTGAGTGATGTACGCTAACGGTAATCGCGCGACACAACGCTTACTGACAAACTCATCGAGACGCTGTCGCGCATGCTCGGGATACTCAACCTCTAGAATCTCTGCGCCTGTACCCGTTGGTGAGCGGTCAGCTGCCGTCAGCACAAGCGCCACTGCCTCGTCGTGCGCAGAGTCATACCCGTGGCCAAAAAAAACATCGGCCCTGATAAGCGCGTCTTCGGTATCGATCAGCATGTCACGAAATGTTGGCACAGGTAGAGAGGCCCTAGGTAAAATGACATGATAACAGCTGACCTTTACCAATGCCGCGGCACACTGACGCAAACTCAAGTAAGGAGGCGCTAATTAAGACGCTCTATTAGGCGAGAGCAGAACTGAGATGAGCCTTCAAAATCTCTCCAAGCGCAACGACATCACCCTCGAGGTGAAAATGGTGAGGACCCGGCACCATTAAACGGCTAAATTGAGCGGCGTATTGGGCAATCTCGTCGACACGCTGCTGGGCCTCTTTGCTCGTGAAAAAACCATCCTCACCCAAGACAAGGAGCACAGGGCATTGCAGAGACGCATAGAAGGAATTTGTTGTGGCCTCTGACAGTTTCACGTAGCTGCCACCAAACAGCCGAGGATCACTGAGCAAGAGCCATCCTTCATCAAGCTGCCTCAGGGCCCGCGGAATCAAGGTCTCCGCGTTTTCTCGTGTAAATCCATACCGTGTTCGCGCTGTAACAAAATCCTCTACGGTGTCGAAAATACGGGGCGGCCTGCTCGTGTACCTACCCTTCTCAGACAGCGATGAGCGAAACAACTCCGCCCCATCATCGTTTTCAAACGAGCGAGAGATCATGCCATCAAGCATGGTGACTGTGGCGCAACGCTCGCCCAAGGCCACCGCAAGCACACCCGCAATGCCAGCACCTCGACTGTGCCCAACAACATGGACCGTTTCGAGGTCGAGTTGATCGACAATCCCTATGAGCTGAGGGACATCATCCCAAATGTGATACGACGAATCGGGCGATCGATGGCTACTCAACCCATGACCGGATAAGTCCAGTGCTATAACGCGATAGTCCGTCAGGAGCGGCGCCAATTTGGCGAAACTCAGCGCATTGTCCAACCACCCGTGGATGGCGATAACCGTCGGCAACGACGATGAGCCCCAGCATAATCCGCGATACGTCAGACCGTCGACAACAAACTCAACGCTTGAGGGCTCAGCGCTCACTGATGATACCCAAAAGGCTCACAGCGCAGAAGCTCGGCGCCGCCACGAGACGCAAGGGTGACCTGCATAGTCGCAAAGCCACTGGGGTGAAGGCTTGCGTGCTCCACCGAGTCACACCACACATTGATCAGGTGAGACAGGTACGGCTGATGGCCGACAACCAACTGGTGATCACAGTTCGGCTCTAGAAAAAGCCCCTGAACGTAATCTGCGTGGCCGGGGGCCAGCTTCTCGCACTCTTTCGTCATCGAAAACGCGAGAGCGTCATGAAGCAAAGACGCTGTTTGCTGGGCTCGAACCAAGGGACTGTGCGTACACAGGCTCGGAGCGATGACGCCGCTCCGTTGACACCAGCCCTTGAACAGTTCAGCGCTCGCCGTAACGTGAGACACACCATGCGCCGTGAGCGTCCTATCCGCATCACGAGCAGCACTGCCTGCCTCACCGTGACGCCAAACCGTGACTAACACATCATGCACTCATCTCAACCAAGAGCCTGTTCATTCGAGAGACGTAACTTGCCGGGTCCTCTAACTGAGAGCCTTGTGCGAGTGTGGCCTGATCCAAGAGAATTAGGGCCAGATCGGCGAACCGGTCTTCATCTGACTCACTGTCCATGCGCTTTACCAAGCCGTGGTCGGTGTTCACCTCTAGGATCGGCTGACTGTCCGGTAACTCCTGACCAGCCGCCTCTAAAATGCTGCGCATCTGCGCGCCAAGTTCGTGCTCGCCGACCACCAGACAGGCTGGAGAGTCGGTCAACCGAAGCGTTGGTCTCACCTCGCTAATGCGACCGCCCAAGGCCTCTTTGAGACGGTCAAGGAGCCCTTCATTGTCTGTCTTAGCCGCCTCAAGTTCAGCCTTCTCCTCGTCGGTGCTCTCACCCAGATCTAATTCACCCTTGGCGATGTCCTTAAGTGCCTTGCCGTCAAATTCATTAAGGTGACCCATAAGCCAGTCATCAATTCGATCTGAAAGCAGGAGCACTTCTATGCCCTTCTTTCTGAACACTTCAATGTGTGGGCTATTTTTCGCCGTGACATGGTTGTCAGCAACCACGTAGTAAATGGCATTCTGTCCTTCTTGCATCCGGGACACATAACTCGGCAGTGACACGTTCTGAGTGTCGTCGTCGCTGTCTGTGGACGCGAATCGCAGTAACTCGGCAATCTTCTCGCGGTTTGCAAAGTCCTCTCCCGGGCCTTCTTTGAGCACATTGCCAAAGACGTTCCAAAACGTTTGGTACTTGTCGGGGTCGGATTTCCCCATTTTACCCAACATGTCCAAAACTCGTTTCGTCACCGCGCTCCTGAGCGAATCAACCTGAGGGCTTTGCTGGAGTATTTCTCGTGAAATATTGAGCGGTAGATCTTGGGAGTCTAAAACGCCCTTCACAAAGCGTAGATACAGCGGCAGAAACTGTTCAGCGTCATCCATAATGAAGGTCCGCTGGATGTAGAGTTTTAGCCCACGTGCACCGTCACGATTCCACAGGTCAAAGGGCGCCTGACTGGGCAAGTAGAGTAATGACGTGTAATCGAGTTTCCCTTCTACGCGATTGTGGCCCCAGCTCAGTGGCTCCTGATAGTCACTGGACACGTGCCGATAAAACTCTTTGTACTCCTCGTCGCTCACCTCCGAGCGACTGCGCGTCCAGAGTGCTTTTGCCTCGTTAACACGCTCCCACGCAGGGCTTGCCGGCACTGCGTCTTCGTCGTCATTGTCATTGTCGACAGGTGGTGCTTGTTCGAGCATCAGAACCGGCACAGAGATGTGGTCTGAATATTTTTTTATGACGCTTCTGACACGAAACGGTGATGCAAACTCCTCTGCCTCACCATCCAAATGAAGTATCACTGTCGTCCCTGCGTCATCCCGAGTGGCCGAGTCAATACTGAACTCATCCTCTCCCGTTGACTCCCAGCGGGTTGCCTCATCACTTCCCGCCTTTCGCGAGATAACCTCAACACGGTCGGCAACAATGAATGAGGAGTAGAACCCGACACCGAATTGTCCAATAAGCTGACTGTCCTTTTGCTGATCGCCGCTTAGCTGTTCCATAAAGGCAGCCGTCCCGGATTTTGCAATCGTGCCAAGATTCTCAATGATGTCTTCACGAGACATGCCAATCCCATTGTCACTGATGGTCAGCGTCTTAGTCTCTTCATCAACATCGACACGCACTTGGTAACCCTCACCACCCACATCAAGACTGCTGTCTTCGATGGCCTGAAATCGGCGTTTATCGATAGCGTCTGAGGCGTTTGAAATCAGTTCGCGAAGGAAGATTTCGCGGTTTGAGTAGAGTGAGTGAATCATCAGCTGAAGCAATCGCTTCGCTTCTGTCTGAAAACCCATGGTTTGCTTAGAGGACATGTCGTATACCTGTATTGATAACCTGCACATCAGATGGGGTAATCGAGCAAATTTTTCAAGCCCCAGACCGTAAAAAAATTGAATTTGATTGGATAAAAAAAGCCCGCTCAAGGCGGGCTTTAGGACAGCGTCGAGAGCAATCTACCAGCCTGTGATCTCGGCCATGGCACTGCCAATATCGGCAAGTGATCGGACCGTCTTTACGCCCGCGTCTTCAAGCGCTGCAAATTTCTCGTCGGCCGTTCCCTTGCCCCCGGAAATAATGGCTCCCGCATGTCCCATGCGCTTGCCTGCGGGAGCAGTTACACCCGCAATATACGACACCACAGGTTTGGTCACGTTGTCTTTAATAAACGCCGCAGCTTCCTCTTCGGCTGATCCACCGATCTCACCAATCATGACGATAGACTCTGTTGCATCATCCTCTTGGAACAATCCCAAGATGTCGATGAAGTTAGAGCCCGGAATGGGGTCACCACCAATACCGACACAGGTTGACTGGCCAAAGCCCGCGTCCGTCGTTTGCTTCACCGCTTCGTAGGTTAAGGTGCCGGACCGCGAAACAATACCGACTTTACCGGGAAGATGTATGTGTCCCGGCATAATGCCAATTTTGCTCTCGCCCGGCGTGATAACGCCTGGACAGTTTGGACCAATAAGACGCACACCGAGCTCGTCACAGCGCACCTTTGCATCCAACATATCGAGTGTTGGAATGCCCTCTGTAATACAAACGATCAGCGCTACACCCGAGTGTGCCGCCTCTAAAATTGAATCCTTGCAAAACGGCGCGGGCACATAGATGACCGACGCGTTAGCACCGGTTTGGCTGACAGCGTCAGAAACGGTGTCAAAAACCGGTAGGCCTAAATGCGCTTGCCCGCCCTTGCCCGGGGTTACACCACCGACCATCTTCGTGCCATAAGCAATGGCTTGCTCCGAGTGAAACGTACCCTGAGAGCCCGTGAAGCCCTGGCAAATAACGCGCGTATTGGAATCGATCAAAATACTCATGCAGCACCTCCTGCGGCAGCGACAACCTGTTGAGCGGCATCGGTCAAACTTGTTGCGGCAATAATATTCAAACCACTCTTGGCGAGGACATCCCGACCTAGCTCAGCGTTATTACCCTCCAGACGAACCACCACCGGGACCTCAACGCCCACTTCATTGACGGCACCAATAACGCCTTCTGCAATGAGGTCGCAACGGACGATCCCGCCAAATATGTTAATCAACACGGCTTGCACGTTCTCGTCACTTAAAATGATCTTAAAGGCCTCGGTCACGCGCTCTTTTGTAGCACCGCCCCCAACGTCTAAAAAGTTCGCAGGTTGACCGCCGTGAAGTTTCACGATGTCCATTGTTCCCATGGCCAGGCCAGCACCATTGACCATGCAACCAATATTGCCTTCCAGTGCAACATAGTTGAGTTCCCACTCGGCCGCTCTGGCTTCGCGCTCGTCTTCCTGCGAAGGGTCATGCATGGTCTGCAAGTCTTTGTGGCGATACATTGCATTGGAGTCGACGACAACCTTCGCGTCCAAACAATGCAAGTTCCCCTCGTCTGTAATGACCAGTGGATTAACCTCGATAAGGGCCAAATCCTTCTCTTTAAAAAGCTTAGCTAAGCCGTTGAATATATTAACAAACTGCTTAACTTGCTGGCCTTTTAGACCCAGCTTAAATGCGAGCTCACGACCTTGGTAGGGCTGTGGCCCCGCCAACGGATCAATGGCTGCCTTCAGAATTTTCTCAGGAGTTTCCTCCGCTACTTTCTCAATTTCCACACCGCCCTCGGTAGACGCCATGAACACGATGCGCCGTGATGCGCGATCCACAACGGCACCGAGATACAATTCGTCCGCAATGTCGGTACACGTCTCAACCAAAATTTTAGTCACTGGCTGTCCGTTTGCGTCGGTCTGATAAGTGACCAAGTTCTTACCCAGCCAAGCTTCGGCGAACGCGGCTGCTTCAGCCGGAGAATCCACTAACTTTACACCGCCCGCTTTACCACGACCGCCCGCGTGGACCTGAGCTTTGACCACCCATTTGTCCCCACCAATCGCTTTCGCAGCTTCCAGTGCCGCCTCAGGCGTGTCGACAGCTTTTCCGTCAGAAACGGGCAAGCCGTATTCCGCGAAGAGTGCCTTGCCTTGATATTCGTGCAAGTTCATACATCCCCCTTTATGAGTTTACGCAAGCGTTGCGCGCGCAACGCTTGGACCTTGACCGTATGAGCCCAGGATTTTAAAAATTAGTTTACCGACGTTTCTTGTTAGGCATGTGAATGGCCATGCCGTCCACCGCCAGAGCCGCTTCGTGAACCGCTTCTGACATTGTAGGATGCCCAAAAACCATAAGTTGCAGGTCTTCGGCGCTCCCACCAAACTCCATGGTAATGACCATCTGCTGTACTAGATCCGCGGCCGATGGCCCAATGGCGTGAGCCCCCAAAATTCGATCTGTCTTCGCGTCAGCCAAGAGCTTTACGAAACCATCGGTCTCGCCACTTGCCTGCGCGCGACCAATCGCAGCGAACGGAAATGATCCAGCCTTATAGTCGACGCCCTCTGCCTTGAGCTCCTGCTCGGTCTTGCCCACTGCCGCGATTTCTGGGTGCGTGTAAATAATCGACGGCACACACTCATAATTCAGCTGAACGGGCTTACCGTGAATTCGCTCAGCGACCATAACACCTTCTTCAGAGCCCTTGTGCGCAAGCATCGGACCTCGCACGATGTCGCCCACCGCCCAAACACCCGGCGCTTCTGTGGCGCAACTCTCGTTAACGAAGACAAAACCACGCTCGTCCATGGTCACACCCGAGTCTGATGCAAAGAGGTCCTTGGTACGTGGTCTTCGCCCCACGGCGACAATCAGTCGATCAAACGCTTCTGTCTTACTTTCGCCCTTCTCGGTGTAACTGACCGTGACGGCATCATTTTTCACCTCAGTCCCTGTCACGAGCGCACTAAGACGAATATCAAGACCCTGCTTTTTGAATACTTTGGCGGCTTCTTTACTGACTTGCGCGTCCATCATGGGTAAGAAATCGTCAAGTGCCTCAAATAAAACCACTTCAGACCCCAAACGACCCCAGACACTGCCCAGTTCGAGCCCAATAACACCGGCACCAATCACACCCAGTCGCTTAGGGACCGCGTCAAGGGTTAACGCGCCAGTACTGTCGACAATGACTGCGTCATCGGTGGGTGCAGGAGGGATAGCGACCGGCTCAGACCCGGCAGCCAATACCACGTGATCAGCCGACAAAACCGATTTTGTTCCGTCAGCGTGAGTGACCTCGACCTTTCGCCCAGCGAGCAGCTTGCCACTCCCCTGAACGACGGTGACACCATTGTGCTGAAGGAGGGACGACACACCGCCCGTCAACTGCGTCACCACCTTATTTTTGCGCTTCATCATGCTCGCAACATTAATCGCCGGACGACCAACGTCGATACCGTGAACTGCAAAATCATCGCGCGCTTCGGCAAATTTGTGAGAGCTGTCGAGCAGTGCCTTAGACGGAATACAGCCCACATTGAGGCAAGTGCCGCCAAAGATGGGTTTACCTTTATCGTCGCTCCAAGCCTCTACGACCGTCGTATTGAGACCCAGCTGCGCACACTTAATCGCACAGACGTAGCCCGCAGGCCCAGAACCAATCACTATTACAGTATAAGCGTCACTCATGAGTTGATCTTACTCCCTAAAGTTGAAGCAGAATGCGTGACGGATCCTCAATGAGGTCCTTCACCGTGACTAAAAACTGAACCGCAGTCTTACCATCGATCAAGCGATGATCGTAGGACAGCGCCAAGTACATCATCGGACGAATCACCACTGCGCCATCGACGGCGACAGGACGATCTTTAATCGTGTGCATGCCCAGTATTGCCGTCTGCGGAGGGTTCAAAATGGGGGTCGATAATAAGGAACCAAAGACACCACCGTTAGACACCGTGAACGTTCCACCCGTCATTTCATCGATGGTGAGTTTCTTGTCTCGTGCTTTCAGACCCAAGTCTCTAATTGCTGCTTCAACATCGGCGATGCTCATAAAGTCGGCATCGCGCAAAACAGGAACCACCAACCCGTCGTCGGTGGAGACGGCCACGCCGATGTCCTGATACCCGTGATAAACCACATCGTTCGCATCGACCGAGGCGTTCACCTCTGGGAATCGCTTCAACGCCTCGCAGCACGCGCGAACGAAGAACCCCATAAAACCGAGTCGAGTCCCATTATGAGTCTTCTCAAATTGATCTTTGTACTGCGAACGAAGCTTCATTAGCGGCGCCATATCCACTTCGTTAAAAGTGGTCAGCATCGCTGTCTCTTGCGTCGCGGAAAGCAGGCGTTCGGCAATCTTTGCGCGCATCCGCGTCATAGGAACTCGCCGCTCTACTCGCTCGCTGGTCGGACCCTGTGGCTCGGCCACACCGGTGGCCACCCCCGTCGGGGCCGGCGCAGAGGCTTGCACGGCAGATTTAGCCGCAGGTGCCGATTCAGCGTGAGCCGTGGCCATAAAATTAACCACGTCTTCTTTGTTGATGCGACCGTCTTTGCCAGTACCGGCAATGGCGCGCGGATCCAGCCTGTGCTCATCGATAAGTTGCCGAGCAGCCGGCCCCATCGGGACATCGGGACTCGCTAAGGCACTTACTGACGGAGCAGCTTCGGTAGACGACTCAACAGACTCAGAACCCTCACCCGGTGTGAGCTCAGCGAGAAGCGCTTCGCTTTCGATCGTATTACCAACCTCGACAAGTATGCGATCCAAACGGCCTGCCTCGGGGGCCACCACTTCCATGACCACCTTGTCAGTCTCAATTTCAACTAACAGCTCGTCTCGCTGAACAAAGTCCCCTTCCTTCTTGTGCCACAACGACACCTCACCATCGGCTACTGATTCAGGAAATGCCGGCGCTTTGATTTCTATTTTCATGATAATTGTCCGTTTTACTCACGTTTTTAACAGCCCTTCACCCCAGGGCTGCAGATATAAATGCCTCTTGCTCTTGCACATGCAACGCGGTGTAGCCCGCGGAAACTGATGCTGAAGGCGTTCGCCCTACATAACGAAGCTGAGCACCAAACATTGCCAGTGAAACCAACCGCCGCATTGAATCTTGAATCGAGTACCAAGCGCCCTGATTCATCGGCTCCTCTTGGCACCAAACAACGCTAGCCTCACGTGGGAATGCGCCGAGAATGCGTTTTAACTCTTCCTCAGGCAGCGGATAGAGCTGTTCAACCCTGATGAGGGCGACATGGTTTACACCGCGATCGGCGCGTGCCGCATCGAGGTCGTAGTAAACCTTACCCGAACACAGAACCACCCGAGTCACTTGCTGCTTATCGCTCACCTTCTCATCGTCGATGACGGGCTGGAAATGGCCGTTGGCCAGCTCATCGAGCGTTGACACCGCACTCTTGTGCCGTAGGAGACTTTTAGGAGACATGACGATGAGTGGCTTTCGCAACGGCCTGACACCCTGTCGGCGAAGCATATGAAATACTTGAGCCGGTGTTGTAGGCACACAAACCTGAATGTTTTCTTGCGCCGACAATTGAAGGTAGCGCTCAAGCCTTGCAGACGAGTGCTCCGGACCTTGCCCCTCGTACCCGTGGGGGAGCAACATGGTCAGCCCACAAAGCCTTGCCCACTTGTATTCACCACTGGTGATAAATTGATCGATAACAACCTGGGCGCCATTGGCAAAATCACCAAACTGAGCCTCCCAAATCACCATCCCACTGGGAGACGTTGTGGCATAGCCGTACTCAAAGGCGAGAACAGCCTCCTCAGACAACAATGAGTCATAAATCTCGAACTTGGCTTGCGACTCAGACAAATGTTGAAGAGGAACGTGGACTTCCGGTTTGTTCTGCGCGTGCAGAACCGCATGTCTGTGCGAGAACGTTCCGCGACCGATGTCCTGCCCTGTCATTCGAACGGGATACCCCTCTGCCAGAAGAGACGCATAGGCCATATTCTCAGCAAAGCCCCAGTTAATTTCGAGCGCGCCCGCCGCCATTCTCCCTCGGTCCTCAAGGAGTTTTTTGACCTGCCGCTGAAGCACAAAGCCTTCTGGAACTCGCCCCATAATCTCAGCAAGCTCTCGCAACCGCGCGGCACTCACAGACGTGTCGCAGTCCATATCCCAGTTATGGCCAAGGTATGGCTTCCAGTCTACGAATAACTCGGTGTTCGGCTCCATGACTAGCTGCGTAACCAGCGGTTCGCCTCGATCCAGAGACTCCCGGTAGCGCTCCATCAGCGCTGCGTCTTCATCGGCCGTTAAAACGTCCTCGGCAATCAGTCGCTTGGCATAGAGGTCTCGCGTCGACGCATGCTGTTTAATGGTGGCGTACATCAGGGGCTGCGTCACCGAAGGCTCATCCGCCTCGTTGTGCCCCCGACGTCGATAACACACCAAATCGATAACAACGTCTTTCTTGAACTGATTTCTGAAATCAACCGCCAACTGCGTGGCAAACACCACCGCTTCAGGATCGTCACCGTTCACGTGGAAGATCGGCGCCTGAACCATCTTCGCAACATCCGTGCAGTACTCCGCAGAGCGCGCGTCCTCTTGACGACTCGTCGTAAAGCCGACTTGGTTATTAATCACGATGTGCAGCGTTCCACCCGTTTTATAGCCCCGGGTTTGAGACATCTGAAACGTCTCCATGACGACGCCCTGGCCAGCAAATGCGGCGTCCCCATGAATTACCAGTGGAACAACCGTATCGCCAACCGTGTCTTTGCGACGGTCTTGCCGCGCACGTACCGAACCCTCGACGACCGGTGAAACGATTTCTAAATGAGAGGGGTTGAATGCCAGTGCCAGGTGAACTTCACCGCCCGGCGTCATAATGTTCGATGAAAATCCTTGATGGTACTTAACGTCACCCGAACCAAAGTAAGACGCTCGCCCCTCGAATTCATCAAACAACTCGCTGGGATTCTTTCCTAAAATATTGATCAAGACATTGAGACGACCCCGGTGAGCCATGCCAATGACCACCTCTTTAGCGCCGTAGCCGCCGCTGCGCTGAATCGCTTCAGACATCATAGGAATCAGGCTCTCGCCGCCCTCCAGACCAAACCGCTTAGTCCCTGGGTACTTCGACGCCAAAGACTTTTCTAAACCTTCGGCCTTGATCAGTCTGCGTAGAATTTGAATGCGGGTCTCACGATCAAGCGCAGGCGCGCTCCGCACCGACTCCATGCGACTCATGATCCAGTGGCGCTCGTCGGTATTGACGATGTGCATGAACTCCGCGCCAATCGTGTGGCAGTAGGTCCGCTCAAGCGCCGCTCGAATTTCAGCCAACGTCGCGTCTGCCTTGCCGATGTATAAACTTCCCACCTGAAACACCGTATCGAGGTCGGCCTCTGAGAGTTCATGGAACTCCAGTTCAAGGTCAGCAACCGGCGCCCGGTCCGCCAGGGCCAATGGGTCTAGCTTGGCTTTTTGATGTCCACGCTGCCGATAAGCTGAAATCAACTGCACCACACGAACCTGTTTGCGCTCGTATTCCGTGGCTTGTGAGTCCTGACTGCGGGTTGCCTCCGTGCGAACTCGCATTTTGCTGATGCGAGCGAACTGCTGGCGCAGCACCGAGTGCGGCAGATCGCGCAAATTGTTTGTACTGGTCTGGACTTTTGGTAGGCGGTCGAAGTAGTCCCGCCACTCTGGCGGAATGTCATTTGGATCTTTTAAGTACGTCTCGTAAAGCGCCTCAACGTAGGCAGCATTGCCACCTGAGAGGTGCGACGTGCTTCGCTGTTGCTCCATGCTGGGTAGGTCTATCGACTTTGCCATGCACACTTCCCCCGAAGTCATTTGCGGCAACTTATTGTTTGGTATGTATTACCGCATCACGAGGAATATTTTACGCTGTCCGGTAGTGAATTCCCATGCACCAGCAGAGTCCAAATAGCAAAAACGCCACAAAAGTGGCGTTAATATTACCTAATATAACTTTAGGTTATGAGTTGCATAACTGGATTGCCTAGGCGGCTCGACTGAGCAACATAGAGCGAATATGACCAATTGCGCGCGTGGGATTCAAACCCTTGGGACACACGTTGACGCAGTTTTGAATACCGTGACACCGAAACACGCTGAAGGGATCGTCGAGCTTTGACAACCGCTCTTCAGTCGCCTGGTCACGACTGTCAGCAAGAAATCGGTAAGCCTGTAACAAGCCCGCTGGACCGATAAATCGGTCAGGATTCCACCAAAACGATGGGCAGCTGGTCGAGCAGCACGCGCAGAGAATACATTCGTAAAGTCCGTCGAGCTTCGCCCGGTCCTCTGGCGTTTGCAATCGCTCAATAGCCGGTGCCGGAGTGCTGTTCTGAAGATAAGGCTCAATCTTCTCGTACTGCGCATAGAACAGGCTCATATCAACCACTAGATCACGCACCACAGGCAGACCGGGTAACGGCCGAATCACCAGCTTGTTCTTCTTCACCGTTTCCGAAAGAGGCGTGATACAGGCGAGTCCGTTTCTCCCGTTAATATTAAGCCCATCGGATCCACAAACGCCCTCTCGACAGCTGCGGCGGTACGTCACAGTGGCGTCGTGATCGGCCTTGATCATCTCAAGCACGTCAAGAACCATGAGGTCTTTCCCTGCCGTATCGACACGGTACTCCTGCATCTGTGGCGACGCATCGGTTTCTGGGTTAAAGCGATAAACACTGACCTGCAACATCTATTATCTCCTCGCAGATTAGTAGGTGCGTATTTTGGGTTGGAAGGTATCGACGGTCTTTGGCGTGAAGTTGACCGACCGCTTCGTCACCGCCTTACTTTCTCTGTGGTAGATCGAATGGCACAGCCACTCGTCATCATCTCTTTCGGTGAAGTCTTCCCGCGCGTGGGCGCCGCGACTTTCCTTCCTAGCTTCGGCAACGATAGCGGTCGCCTCGGCTGTTTCAAACAAATTTTGCAGCTCCAAGCATTCGATACGTGCCGTGTTAAACGCATTACTCTTATCTTCGAGTTTGACGTTATCGATACGCCCTTTTAAGTCGGCTAACTTCTTAATGCCTTCTTGCATAAACTCGCCCTTGCGGAAGACGCCAAAGTAGTTCTGCATGACGCCCTGGAGTTCTTTTCGCAGCGCAGACACGTTTTCACCACTGTCGTTCGCATTCAACGACACCAGACGCTCATTGGCCTGGGAAATGTCGTCCGGTGATGCATCACGCATTTCAATGCCTTGTCGCAGCGCATCTTCAATAAACAAGCCTGAGGCGCGACCGAACACCACTAAGTCGAGTAGCGAGTTACCGCCTAAACGATTCGCACCGTGCACCGAAACACACGCGACCTCACCACAGGCGTAGAGACCGGGAATAACGTGATCATTGCCCTGTGCGTCAACAGTCAAGGCTTGCCCGTGAATATTGGTAGGAATACCGCCCATCATGTAGTGACAGGTCGGCACTACTGGAATCGGCTCTTTTACCGGGTCCACATGAGCGAACGTACGGGACAGCTCACAAATGCCGGGGAGACGAGACTCTAGGACCTCTTCACCCAAATGATCGAGCTTTAACTTCACATGATCTTTGTCTGGGCCACATCCGCGCCCTTCGAGAATCTCCAGAACCATAGAGCGCGCGACAACGTCTCTACCGGCAAGATCTTTGGCATTCGGCGCATAGCGCTCCATAAATCGCTCGCCATCTGCGTTAACTAAGTATCCGCCCTCGCCCCGGCACCCTTCGGTGACGAGCGTGCCCGCGCCGTAGATACCTGTTGGGTGAAACTGCCACATCTCAATGTCTTGAACCGGAACACCGGCCCTCAGCGCCATACCCACGCCGTCGCCGGTATTAATGTGCGCATTGGTTGTTGATGCGTAGATGCGACCGGCGCCGCCCGTTGCAAAGACAGTGGCCTTTGATTTGACGTACACGGTCTCGCCCGTCTCAATGCAAATCGCAATAACACCCACAACGGCGCCGTCCTGATTTTTGACCAGGTCGGTTGCAAACCATTCGTTAAAAAAGACCGTCTCGTTTTTAACGTTATTCTGATACAGCGTGTGCAACAGCGCATGACCTGTACGGTCAGCTGCCGCGCAGGTTCGCGCAGCCTGTCCACCCTCCCCAAAATTTTTGGACTGACCCCCGAACGGGCGCTGATAGATACGGCCCTCTTCGGTGCGTGAGAATGGCAGCCCCATGTGCTCGAGCTCAAATATAGCCTCGGGACCGACTGAGCACATGTATTCAATGGCGTCTTGATCCCCAATGTAATCACTGCCTTTGACCGTGTCGTACATGTGCCAACGCCAGTCATCATCGGGGTCTGAGCTCGCAATCGCACACGTAATTCCACCCTGCGCACTCACCGTGTGTGAGCGAGTGGGAAACACTTTAGAAATAACTGCGGTTTTGTAGCCTGACTGAGCCAGTTGAAGCGCCGCGCGCATACCCGCGCCACCGCCACCAACAATTACGCCATCGAACGAGATAGTTCGCATCCCTTTACTTCTCCCAACCGGTCCTCGCAAGCGCGAGGGTTAACTCCAAATAACTTGAATGACCCAAATCGCATAAACCACAAGCAGTAAAACGACCCCAATCTGCACGACCGGTCGCACGACATTGCCCATTTTTCCCAGCATGTATTCGGTCAAATAGTCTGTGAACACCGTCCACAAACCAATCCACGCGTGAGAGACGTAGGCGCCTATCGCAAGCAATGTAAACACCTTCATGGCCGTCGTGTCGTGCAATGCTCGCCATGAAGTGTAGTCAATCCCAGATGCAATCTGGAAACCAATGAATAAAAAATATGCGAGCAGTATGAGTGAGCTGACGCGCTGTATGAGCCAGTCCGACAATCCGTTTCGACTAAAGCTTGTGACCTGAGTTACCACAGTGCGACCCCCCATGCGATAGCCGCTAACGCTGTCGCCGCGAATAAAATTTGAGCCCCCAGGGCACCACTCTTAAAGTCTTCACCGACCCCCATGTCCATGATGAGGTGACGAATACCCGCCAGCGCGTGGTAACTAAAGGTCACCAAAAACAACCAGAGCAAGGCTTTAGCGGTATTGCCCGAAAGGACCGACAACAACTGATCGAAACTTTCTTGCGAGGCAAGGCTGGCGTCGAGCGCCCACACCATCAACACACTGGACGCAAACAAAACAACACCTGACACCCGATGCGAAATCGAGGCCAAGGCCGTAACCGGAAGCTTAATAGTGCTCAGATCAAGATTGACAGGACGACTGTCCTTACTGCCGCGTGGTTTCACTTATTAGCCCCCAGAGCGTTCAAGTGGTCAGATTCGAGGCGAGAGTATAGGTAGTCCCCCACCAACTGACAAATTCATCTGACAAAACATCATCATCAGCCGTATTTAGTCAGGACATTATTGTTGTAAAATTGACACTCACCAGTCGTGCCGCTAGTTTGGCGCCACACAAATTCAGGTCGGGGGACTTAAGATGGCAGAAAAGACGGCGACGCTCTCTATACATCAGGGCGATAACACTTCACTAGAGATCGATTTACCCGTCTATCAAGGGTCACTCGGACCCGACGTGGTCGACGTTGGCAAATTAACAGCGCAAGGACACTTTACGTTCGATCCGGGATTCACCTCGACCGCCTCATGCGAATCAAAAATCACCTATATTGACGGTGAGAAAGGCGTATTGCTCCATCGGGGATACCCTATTGAGCAACTGGCAGAACATTCTGACTATCTTGAAACCTGTTACTTACTCCTGAATGGCGAACTACCAAGCGCCGAGCAGAAGGAAGCCTTCGTCGACATGGTCACGAACCACACAATGGTTCACGAGCAGATTCGAACGTTCTTTAACGGTTTTCGTAGGGACGCACACCCAATGGCCATTATGTGTGGCGTTGTCGGTGCCTTGTCCGCGTTTTATCACGACTCGACCGATATTTCCGACCCACACCACCGTGATGTCGCTGCCTTTCGGTTGATTGCAAAAATGCCCACCATCGCAGCCATGAGCTACAA
This sequence comes from Halieaceae bacterium UBA4438, assembly GCA_002390485.1. Taxonomy (GTDB): domain Bacteria; phylum Pseudomonadota; class Gammaproteobacteria; order Pseudomonadales; family Halieaceae; genus Luminiphilus. The sequence continues at coordinate 30,514 of DGPO01000120.1, forward strand.
GTTCTCGATCGGGCAGCCCTTTATGTATCCCCGCAATGACCTCGACTACTCGTCAAATTTCCTACACATGATGTTTGGAAATCCCTGTGAACCCAGTGTCATTTCTCCGACAATTGCGCGGGCGATGGATCGGATTTTTCTCCTCCATGCTGATCATGAGCAAAACGCGTCGACATCAACAGTTCGGCTTGCTGGCTCATCACAGGCCAACCCATTTGCCTGTATCGCAGCCGGTATCGCCGCACTTTGGGGCCCCTCGCATGGGGGCGCTAATGAAGCCGTTGTTAAAATGCTTGACGAAATTGGCGATGTGTCCCGGATCGATGAATTTGTGGCGCGCGCTAAAGATAAGAACGACCCCTTCCGACTCATGGGCTTTGGCCACCGGGTTTATAAAAACTTTGATCCCCGCGCTAAAGTAATGAAGCAGGCAGCCGACGAGGTCCTTGCCGAGCTTGGCATTCAAGACGAAAATCTTGAGATCGCTAAGCGGCTGGAAGAAATAGCATTAAGTGACGAGTACTTTATCGAAAAGAAGCTCTACCCTAACGTGGACTTTTACTCGGGTATTATTTTGAAGGCGTTGGGCATACCCACGTCCATGTTTACTGTGATTTTTGCCGTGGGCCGAACGGTTGGATGGGTGGCGCATTGGAACGAGATGATCGGGGGTAGCTACCGAATCGGGCGTCCGAGACAGCTTTACACCGGATACCAATCGCGCGACTACCTGTCAGTCGAGGAGCGATAATGCCCAGGGCTATGCAACGCGTGGTTATATCGGGGGTGGGATTGTATACCCCCACCGAAAGCATCAGTAACCACGAGCTTGTAGAGTCCTTTAACGCGTGGGTCGAAAAATACAACCGCGAAAACGCGGATGCGATTGCTGCGGGGGAGCTTGAGGCCAAAGGCCCCTCAAATGTTGAATTTATTGAGAAAGCCTCGGGTATTAACTCGCGATTTGTCATGGATAAAGCGGGCATTATTGACCCCGATCGCATGGCGCCGCGTTTGTCGCCACGGTCAAATGATGAACCATCGGTCATGTGTGAAATTGCCGTCGTCGCTGCCAAGCAAGCGATTGAACAGGCGGGCATCACGGTAGACGACATCGATGCGGTCTTGGTGGCCGCCTCGAATATGGAGCGGGCCTACCCTGCCATGGCAATCGAAGTGCAAGCCGCGCTGGGCATAAAGGGTTTTGCCTTCGATATGAACGTCGCCTGCTCATCCGCGACGTTTGGTATCCAGCAAGCCCACGACATGGTGGTAGCCGGCAGCGCAAGACGCGTATTAATGGTCAACCCGGAAATCTGCACAGGCCACCTTAATTTCCGAGATCGCGATTCACACTTTATTTTTGGCGACGTGGCGACCGGTGTCATTGTTGAAGCCGCCGAGGGATGCCAGTCCGACAACGCGTTTGAGATCCTTGATACTAGGTTACAAACGATTTTCTCCAATAATATTCGAAATAATTTCGGTTTCCTCAATCGCGCCACCGAAGAAGGTATCGGGCAGGTCGATAAGCTTTTCGTTCAAGAAGGACGCAAAGTCTTCCGAGAGGTCTGTCCCGCAGTTGCCGAGCAGATTACAACGCAACTTGCAGAGATGAATATCGCTCCCGACTCGCTTAAGCGTATCTGGCTTCATCAGGCGAATAAGAATATGAACGAGCTTATTGCCAAGAAAATTCTGGGCCGAGAGCCAAGCGACGAGGAGTCGCCAACCATTCTTGACGAATATGCCAACACGTCATCAGCGGGCTCCATCATTGCGTTTAAAAAGCACAATGAAGATTTCGAGCCAGGTGAACTTGGCGTATTGTCGTCGTTTGGCGCCGGCTACAGCATCGGCTCGATCGTACTCAAGCGCGTTTAGTCTGCTGACAGCACCTCGGACAAGGCGGCTAACACGGAGAGCTGCTGATCGTGTGTCCCCACCGTAATACGAACCCACGGCAATAACGCCTCACTTGACCAGCTGCGCACTAAAATATTACGCCGCTTCAAAATGTGAGTGAGCGCCTCGCCGCTATAGCGTGGATGCGCTGCGAGAACAAAATTAGCGAGCGAGGGCAGCACATCAAACCCAAGCGATTGAAGACCATTGGTGAGCGCCTCCCTATTGGTTTTAATGGTTGAAGACGCCTGAGTAAACCAATCGATATCGCTAATCGCTGCACTCGCAACCGCTTGAGCATGAGCGTCAATCGGATAAGAATTAAACGAGTCCTTCACGCGACGCAGACCTTCTATCAGCGACGCGCTACCCAAACCATAACCGACCCTGAGCCCCGCAAGTGCGTGACTTTTCGAGAAGCTTCGGGTGACCAACAGATTGTCATAATCCTTTATGAGTGGAACAACGGACTCTGCACCGAAACCAAAGTACGCCTCATCAACAACCACGAGGCGCTCTGCATTCGATTCCAGCAAGTCCTTAACCGCTGCACGCGACAACGCACGACCGGTGGGCGCATTTGGATTAGGGAATACTAAGGGCCCTTCCCAGGCCGCCATGGACGCGATATCAATCCCAAGATCTTCCGTCATTGGAATACGTTCCACCCCGTGACCGAGCAACTGCCCCCACACCGGGTAAAATGTATACGTCATCTCGGGAATCGCGGGCACGTTGAGGTCATCGCAAAGAAAGGCTGTCCACGCGAATGCGAGCACTTCATCGGAGCCATTACCGACAAACACTTGATCCACATCAAGGCCTTCGGAGGCCGCTATTGCCGCCGTCAAGACACTCGAGTTCGGATCGGGATATCGGCGTAGCGCTTCGATACTCAGCGCTCGACCGGCCGAGACGGCTACTTCCGAGGGCGCCAGGGCATGCTCGTTCGTGTTGAGCTTGATAATATCGGGGCCCTGGGCTTGCTCCCCAGGCGTATAGGGCGCGAGGCGCTTGAGTGTGTCAGTCCAATGCCGCTTCATGAGATCACCCAAAAGGTGACAGTGTATTGGTCTAGCCGATCCATGTCAGCTTACGAGGTCACGAACCTTGGCGCTGTCCAGGTGGCGCACATCCAGACCTCGCGTCAAGTAGATGACTTGCTCGGCAATATTGGCGGCATGGTCGCCCACTCGCTCCAAGCTTTTCAGAATCCATAGGTATGACATGGAGGCTCTCAACGTATCGGGCTGATCCTCGACAAACTCTACCAGCCACTCTCGCGCATCAAGATAAGCCTCATCAATATCGTCTTCAGTCAAAATCACAGAAAGCGCACCCTCCGTATGAAGCCTTGCAAAGCTGTCTAATGCTGACTTCAACATTGTGTTGACTTGCATGGCAATGCTCCGGACTTTAATCCCTGTTTCGTCATGAGCACCGCCCTCTGATAACAAAATAGCTTGCCTGCCTATTTTCACGGCCTCGTCACCAATACGCTCAAGGTCTGTCGTCACCTTAATCACTGCCAACACGAGTCTGAGGTCGCCTGCTGCTGGCTGGCGAAGCGCAAGGATCCGTGCACACTGTTCATCGATAGAACGCTCGAACGCGTTCACTTCAGTGTCGAGATCAATCGCCTCTTCAGCAAGAAATGAATCTCCCTCAAGCGTTGCATCAACGGCTTTTTCGATTTGAGATTCAACAAGCCCGCCCATGTTCAACAGTTCGCTCTGGACGCCCTCGAGTTCACGTGAGAACTGCGCAGAAATATGGCCTCGTTGATTGCTGTAGTCATTCATCTTAGATACTTCGAGCCTTAACCGTAACGGCCCGTAATGTAGTCCTCCGTCTCGCGCTTGGATGGAAATGTAAAAATAGTTTCTGTTTGACCAAACTCCACCAACTGACCACCGTGCATAAACGCGGTGCAATCGGAAACTCGAGCTGCCTGCTGCATATTGTGCGTGACGATGATTATGGTGTGCGATTGTTTCAATTCGTAGATCAGCTCTTCAATACGAAAGGTAGACGTCGGATCTAGCGACGACGCAGGCTCATCCAGCAGCAGCACCTGTGGTTCTAAGGCCAAGGCTCTGGCAATGACAAGGCGTTGCTGTTGGCCCTGCGACAGTTTCAGTGCTGAGTCGTCAAGTCGATCTTTTACTTCGTCCCACAATGCTGCCGCTCGAAGTGCTTGCTCAACCTGCTCCTCTTGCGCGCGCGCGCTCGCCACGCCACTGAGCTTTAGTCCATAAGCCACGTTTTCGAATACCGTTTTTGGAAAGGGATTAGGTCTTTGAAATACCATGCCAACACGTCTGCGAAGCGCCGTGACGTTAGTGCCGGGGCTTAAGATGTTCGATCCATCCAGTATGACCTCGCCACTGTATTGCACACCCTCAATCAAATCGTTCATCCGGTTCATGCAACGAAGCAGTGTCGATTTGCCACAGCCGCTCGCACCAATAATGGCCGTGACAGCCCGTTCAGGAATATCGAACGATATGTCTTTTAACGCTTTCGGATTATCGCGATACCCCAGTGACAGATGCCGCACCGAGACGGCCGCCATTGACGCTCCCTCACCAGCGTGGGGCCTTACCTCTGTTTCGTTCACCGGTTCAAACATGATCACATCGCTCAAAAAGGGTTTTCAACGGTTTGGCGCTTGAGAACTGCTGCTCTTAAGCTGACCGCCGTTACGTTTAAAACACCGATTAACAGTACTAGGATCAATGCGATGCATGCCACCCAGCCAAGGCCTCCCGGCGGAAGGCGAGCAAACAAAACAGCGTCAAATAGCTGAAAACCCAGGTGCATAAATTTTTGCTCAAACTCAATAAATGGCGCGCGACTCGACAGGGGGAGTGACGGCGAAAATTTGACCGCCCCCACGAGCAGCAGTGGCGACACCTCGCCGGCGGCGCGCGCAGTTGCAAGAATCAGTCCCGAAAAAACACTGGGTAAGGCCGCAGGCATCACCGCCTTGAAGACCGTTTCACTCTTTGTGGCGCCCAAGGCAATACTGGCCTCGCGAAGGTCATTCGGTACTGCATCAAGGCCCTCTGTCACGGCTACGATCACGACCGGCAAGTTGACTAAGGCGAGCGTGAGAGCGGCCCAAAGTAAACCCGGCGTGCCGAATGTCGGGCTGGGCAATCTATCCGCGTAAAAAAGCGCATCAACCTGTCCGCCAAGTCCATAAACGAAAAATCCAAGTCCGAAGATGCCATAGATAATCGCGGGAACGCCTGCAAGATTGGTAATACTGATACGAATAAGTTTGGTGTACCAGGTGTCTCTTGCATACTCAGACAAGTAAATGGCCGTTGCGACGCCCAGTGGCGCTACGAATAGCGTCATCACCATCACTAATGAGAGTGTCCCCACAATGGCCGGGAACAATCCTGTCAAACCATTCTCTACATTTGGCTTGGCGAAAAAAACATCGTTTAATCGATCAAGAAAACCGGCTTCAAAAGGCTCAGAAGACAAGAACAGCCAATCGCCAGCACTGGCCACCAGCAAGATAAATAAGCCACTTCCGATGAGTAAAACGGTAGACACCATGCTCGCAGATAGGCCGATCATGGTGAGCGATCTCACTTGTTGGTATCGAGAGCCTGAAAGCCGACGTCGTCTGAACGTCGCATTCGATAACATTATAGTCCCCTGACGCGCATTCTTACTCGCGCACGAATAATCTCGGCCACTGTATTAACGATAAAGGTGAGGCCAAAGAGCAACAAACCCATCACGAATAGCACTTGGTAATGGGAGGATGTTTTAGGTGCTTCCGGCAATTCTAGCGCCAGTGATGCACTAACAGAGCGAAGTCCTTCGAAGATACTGAGGTCCATAATTCCAGTGTTGCCCGACAACATGACGAGAATCATCGTCTCACCCGCCGCCCTTCCAAATCCAACCATGATCGCGGCAATCATTCCGGGTAATGCGAGGGGTAAAACAACATCGCGATAGCCCTGCCAAGGCGTGGATCCGAGGGCCAGAGCGCCAGCGGCCAAGTTACGTGGCACAGCATGGATTGCCTCCTCGGCAATAGAAAATATCGTTGGGGTAATCGCTAAGCCCAAGACAATGCCAACCAACAGTGAATTAAAATGCGAAATCGATACGCCCGATGACAACAGGTAAGCCTCAAGCGACCCACCGGGAAGTCGTGCCGCGCCACTCAACCCCGCAGCAGCGCCCACTGCAATCACCAGCAAAACCAAGGGCAGCAGTCTTAATGGCCAGTCATCTAAGGCGTCATGTCTCACCCATCGCCACCCCAGCCCTCTGACAACAAAGACCCCTAAAATCGCAAGAATCGGGAATAAGGCGATAACGCCAATCAGTGCAGACAAGAACTCACCAAAGCGAGGTGCAAGCCAAAACAAGCCAATAGCGCCCAGTACCACCGTTGGAAAGGCGGTCAGCATATCGATCGCGGGTCGCACGCGCTGCCGCTGAGCCTCTGACATAAAGCATCCCACGTAAATTGCACAGCCCAAACTTAGGGGGGCGGAGAACAGCAAGGCCAGCAATGCCGCCTTAAGCGTTCCAAAAATCAGAGGAACCACCGAATACTTTGGCTCAGCCCTCTGCGCTGAGGGAAGGGGTAACCACAGATACTCCTCAGACGGATAACCTTCATACTCAATCGGACTCAAGAGACGACGCCAGTCACCCCCAATGTCAGTCGCTCGGAACACAAACAGCAAGGCGTCGCCAGATGGCGTCAATGCACGAATGAGCGACGGCGACACCCAAACAATCGTGTCGATCTCGACATCCACTTGAATACGCAAGCTGGCATTAGGATTTCGAAAATCAACAACCTGTATTTCGGACGAAGACGTTGCAAAGGCAACCACGGCAAGTCGTGGATGTCCGGCTAACGCAACAATGTCGCTACCCACTAAAACGGTTTTTACGCGCTCTACGGCAGGTACGTTATTGATTGATGTCGATTGCGAAAAGTGAAAATGCTCCAGCGTATTGCCCACCAGTACGGCAAGCCCTCTCTGATGACCCACCATTTGAGCAATCGAGAAGTCTGAGGGTAATTCGCGGACGTTCAGTGGAACAGCGGTTTGATCATGCACCCACAACCAAGGGTTGCCTGGGCTGCCTTGGAGTTGCCACCCATCTTTTGAGACCCAGTAGGTCGACTGCGTGAGGTCTGCGTCTTGCGACTCGGCTCGCGACACAAGAGCACCCCTAACCCCTTCGGGTGAATCGATGCGCTCTAGAGTGCTTGCCGCAAAAATAGGCGCCGCCACCACCATCATTTGCACAACCATTCCCAACAACGCAAAGATCACCGTAAAACTTGCGGCTCTAATCAGCAGTCCCAGACTCACAGACTTGAAATGGCGCCAATTAGCCACAGGCATCCGCCACGCCCAGTGCTGACTGAGAATCTGCAACTTGCGGAATACTAAAGCCTGCACTTCTCAAGAGATCGCGACCTTTCTCACCCGCAACGTAGGCTAAAAATTCACACTCAATCGACGGCCTCTCTGAGCGAACGTCAGTCATCACGTACAGGTAAAGCGTTCGCTTTAGCGGATACTCAGGATCCTCCGGGTACAATACACGCCCATCCGGTCGCTCAATACCTAATATTTTGACGTCGTTGGAGGTATAACTCGTCGCCGTGTAGCCAATGCCACCCGGAACCCTTGCTACTGTATTGACGATACCCGCCCCACCCGGCATTTCATTAACAAAAATACCAGGATCCCCGTCGCACAAGGCGGCACGTCGGAAATATTGATACGTGCCACTCGTCGCGGTTCTGCCAAAGACTTGAAGTTTACGATCCGCCAATACGCTGTCTTCTCGCAGATCTCGCCAAAAGACAGGACGCACTGAGTTCCCGCAGGTGCCCGGCATACCAAATATCTGACCGACCTCCGCCATGGACACGCTTTCCAATGGATTTTGCTGATGCACGATCAACACTACAGCATCGACTGCCAGCGATATTTCAATTGGGGGTCTCTGTTTTCTAACGGTAAAAGCGTCGCGCTCATCGGCATTCATCCGACGGCTCATAGTCCCGATTGTCGCCGTCCCCAATAACAGTGCCGGGGGCGTCGCGGCTGAACCCACAGCCTGAACCTCAATCAAGATTGTCGGGTTAAGAACGTAAAATTGTTCGGCCCACGCGGTGACAAGTTTAGCCAGTGTGTCTGAACCCACGATAATCAGACTGCGATCACTCTCATCATCAGACTGCGCCCAGAGAAACGATGCGCTGAAGAGCATCGAAACCACAAAAAATCGTCTAAAGAGTCGCGTCATGTGCGCTGAATAGGATTGAAAAAACGGAGCCCTCTCCCGGAACACTCTCAATCTTGAGCTCCGCGTTGTGTGACAGCGCCACGTGCTTGACGATCGCAAGGCCCAAGCCCGTGCCGCCTGTGCTCTGACTTCGGCTCTTATCAATACGGTAAAAACGCTCAGTCAAGCGCGGAATATGATGCTCCTCAATTCCCTCTCCGCGATCAACAACTCTAAGAACGGGTCTGTCATTACGCGCGAACCACTCTACGGTGACCTCCGATTCTGAGTCACTGTACTTCAAGGCGTTAACGATGAGATTGCTGACCGCACTGTGCAACTCGATCACGTCGCCAAAAATGAGGCCCTCATGGCTCAAAGAGAGGCTAATGAGCCGGTCGGGCCATGCAGCTCTTAGCCCATCTGCAATTTCTACAATCAAATTACCCACGTGTACAGGCGAGGTTTTATCTGTGTTTTCTATGGATTCAATTCGGGACAACCATAATAAATCCTTAAGCAGCAGCTCCATACGACCGACTTGCATGTCCATTTGCGACAGTGGGCGTTCGATTTGCGTGACCACGTCATCGCCCAATAATCCAAGATTTTCCACATAACCCTTCAACACCGTCAGAGGTGTTCTTAGCTCGTGCGAGACGTTCCCTACAAAGTCGCGGCGCATCATCTCGAGCTTGTACTGCTCAGTGATGTCTTTGACAAAGATGAGTCGGTCTCCGGAACCGAAGATCGACACTTCAACTTGCAGACACTTGTCCTGCTCAGGGGTCGGGGGCATTCGCAATGGTGACTTGTACTCTCCACAGCTGAGGTACTCACTCAGTTCTGGTGCGCGCATAAGGTTTAACAGCGGACGGCCAACGTCGTGCACCGAGGTAATGCTCAACAGCGTCTCAGCGGAATCGTTAACCCAGACTATATTGCCTCTAGGGTCCGTGATCAGTGCAGCGTCTCGCAGCGATTTCAGCGACGCTTGAAGGTATTCCAATGAGGACGCCAGACGCCCCTGGGCCTCTTTACTCTGGCGTTGCAGGCGATAGGCGTGATCGAAAAGCCGCCCCCAAACCCCACTTGCCTCGGGAGGATCACTTTCGGCACTTGATAGCCATCGTTCCATCCGAAAAAGCTGAATGTTCCAAAACAGCAAGACGAGCGCCAAGGCAACGCTGAGCCCTCCCGCGACATTCCCAAGAAAGATTCCGAACAACGCGCCAAGACAAACAATGACAACAAGTTTTACCAGAGCACGCCACCAGTGGCGCGAAAGACTCACTCAGCTACCATACCTTTTGCCGAAAACCGATAACCCGTTCCCCTAACCGTCTGCACCAAGTCGCTATAATCAACTATGCCGCCCTCTAGCGCCTTTCGCAGACGACGGATATGAACATCGACCGTGCGCTCTTCCACATAAACATTAGCGCCCCAAACGTGGTCTAAAAGTTGATTCCGAGTGTATGCGCGCTCTGGGTGGGACATAAAAAACAGTAATAAATTGAATTCGGTAGGGCCCATTTCAATGGGCGCATTCGCAACAAAAATTCGTCGACTATCCACGTCAAGTACCAGCTGCTCGACTTCAAGCCGACCTCGTTGGTCCCCCGCCTCGGTCCGACGCAGTAGGGCCTTAATGCGAGCAATGAGCTCTCGAGGCGCAAAGGGTTTGGTGACGTAGTCATCGGCTCCCACATCGAGGCCTTGAACAATGTTTTCTTCAGCAGTCTTCGCGGTCAGCATAATGACCGGAATCTCTGCGGTCGTGTCGCTGCGTTTTAATCGCCTTAGGAGTTCTAGGCCACTCCCCCCAGGGAGCATCCAATCCAATAGCACAATCGATGGACGCTCATCGACAATAATCCGGTGAGCATCCTGGATGTTTTCAGCTTCTAAACACTCAAAGTCAGAGATCTCTAGCGCCATGCGGAGCATGTCGCGAATCGAAAACTCGTCATCAACAATCAGTACCTTTTGTGCCGCCATTACGCAAAACCCTCTCAGTCCCACTCATTAAATAAGAATAAAGTGACAGGGACATGACGCCCTTACCACCAATCGAGCCAGCCTTTGCGTTCAAACTCAGCTTGGCAGGCGGACAACTGATTGTTGTAGCGTGTTGCCCGACGATCAACTTTTTTAGCGACCTCAACCAGCCACGGTTTTGAACGATAACTTGCTCGTTTATAACCGCCATGCCCCTCGTGATACGCAAGATACAATCGGAAAGCGTCGTCTTTCGAAATACCATTGACCTGATGCGTCGTGTGATTATACCAACCGACGAAATCAATCGCGTCGTCAAAGTCATCTCTATCAGCGCCATGATTACCGGACTTGCGTTTGTACCAGTCCCAGGTGCTGGTTTTGGCTTGCGAGTAACCGTAAGCGTCGCTGGCTCTGGGTCCAGGAATAAATCCCCAAATCTGTTTGCGTGGTGGCTTAGCACCTGCAACAAAACGGGATTCCTGATGCATGAAGGCCATCATGATTGAAACAGGAACTCCCCACCGCTTACGCGAGTCGACAGCATCGTCATACCATCCCCCTTTTTCGCGGAAAATGTCACAGATATTGTCCAACTTATCGGGAGGTGCGCTGGCACAACCCGTCACGGTCACAATAACGATAAGGAATTGCGCACACCGAGATCTGATCTGCTTCACACACCTGCCTCCGATACTAGTTTTGCAAACTCCGACTCATCAATGATCTTCAACCCGAGTGATTGCGCCTTGCTGAGTTTAGAGCCCGCACCGGGACCGGCGAGCAGCACATCCGTATTTTTACTCACTGATCCCGCCGTCTGCCCCCCTAAACGCCTGACCAAAGCGCCAGCGGCGTCGCGCGACATCGACTCTAACTTGCCCGTAACCACCCACGTCTGCCCCGCGAGGACGGCATTGGCATGGTGCGACTCTTGCGTATCTACCCAGTCCATACCCACGTGCAACAATCGGTCAATGAGTCGTCGATTCGATTCTAGAGAAAAATAACGACGAATATGGGTAGCGACCACTGGACCTACATCGGATACGTCTTCCAGCGCGTTCTGCGACGCGGACGCAATCGCATCGAGGGATCCAAAATGCACAGCCAGAGCACGCGCCGTCGCCTCTCCCACTTCTCGAATACCCAAGGCGTAAAGGAACCGGTGTAAGTCGGTGACCTTACTTTTGTCAATCGCATCAATGGCTTTTTGCGCAGATTTAAAACCCATTCGATCCAACGCCGCCACCTGCTCCACGCTCAACTCGTAAAGGTCAGCGACCGATTTCACCAAACCTGTGTCGAACAATTGATGGAGCAGCTTTTCCCCAACACCGTCAATATCTAAGGCCTTGCGAGAGACAAAGTGCTCAAGCGCTGCCTTTTGCTGCGCCGGGCAGCCCGTTCGGTTGTCGCAGCGGATCGCCGCTTCGTCAAGATCGCGCGTAAGCGGCGTAGAGCAATCCGGACACTGACTTGGAAAGATGACTGTTTCAGGGTTTCCGACGCGTCTGTCGACCAAGGAACGAACAATTTGAGGGATCACGTCGCCCGCGCGGCGGACAATAACCTCATCACCGATTCGAATATCGAGGCGCGCCATTTCGTCAACATTGTGCAGCGTGGCATTACTGACTGTAACGCCCCCTACAAACACCGGCTTGAGACGGGCAACGGGTGTTATCGCACCGGTCCTTCCTACTTGGTAGTCAATACCTAAGAGGGTCGTGACCTCCTCTTGAGCTGGGAACTTTCGGGCGACCGCCCACCGCGGTGCACGCGCAACAAAGCCCAAACGTTGCTGTTGTCCGAAGTCATCGACCTTCACGACGACACCATCAATATCAACGTCCATTGCATCGCGCTGAGCTAAAATACGTTCAACGTAGTGCTCGGCTGCAACCCATCCCTGGACGCGCTCGATAAGCCCCGACGTTTTAAATCCCGCATCGCGCAGATATGCCAGCGTGTGGCTGTGGGTTACCGGCAGTTCAGCCTCCTCGGTAAAACCCACCGCATAGGCCATAAAAACCAGTGGTCGAGTGGCGGTCACTCTTGAATCAAGTTGCCGCAAACTGCCCGCCGCCGCATTTCTCGGATTCTGAAAGACAGTGTCTCCTCGGTTCGCTTGCTGGGCATTTAAGGTGGCAAATGCACCGCGTGGAATCACTACTTCTCCGCGAACTTCAAGGACCTTTGGGTATGACGGACTGCGCAAGCGCAAGGGAACCGTATCAATCGTGCGCGCATTGTGCGTAATGTCCTCGCCCGATGCCCCATCACCACGTGTGGCAGC
>DGPO01000056.1 GCA_002390485.1 Halieaceae bacterium UBA4438
TCCATGTACCCAATAAGGCCGAACTTCGCCGCGGAATAAGCTGTTCTTAGGGGGGCACCGATTCGACCGGCAACGGAACTGATTGCGACAATGTGACCACCGCCTGCGTCGGCCATACGTGACAATTGAAGTTGCGTGAGCCAAATAGGCGCGATGAGGTCAATGTTGATCAGCTGAGTGTAAATTTCAGGCTTGGCATCGATCGCTAAACAGCGCTGACTGATACCCGCGTTGTTGACCAAAATATCAACACGCCCTTGCCACGCCCAAGCCGCTTCTACCTTGTGTTCCAGCGCCTCGAAATCGGTCACTTCAAACGGTAGCACGAGACAATCAACCGCAAGCTCATCGGCAAGCGCGTCCAGCGCGTCGGTTCTTCTTCCCGACAGTATGAGCTTTGTATCGTGCTGAGCAGCGGTCTGCGCCAGTGCCTTACCAATCCCTGAGGAGGCACCCGTTATCCATATCACCTTGTTGGTCAAATCTGTCACACATTGCTCCTTTTTTTATTTTTGAGTCTCGGGACTGTACTGACTTTCTGGCGTCATGACAGCCCTCTTTTCATTCGGTTTTGAGGGACTACTGAGGTAGGGTATATCGGCTTAATCGTGTCGCAGATAGTATAGAGCGACGAACGAACGACTGTGAGAAGACTGTAAGACCTTCACGCGCGTATAGATGAAGCATTCCCAAGGAAGCCGATATGTCAGACCAACGACCACTCGCAGGACTCCGTGTTGTAGAGCTCGGGCAACTTCTCGCCGGCCCGTTTACCGGGACCATACTGGGCTACTTTGGTGCCGAAGTGATTAAGGTGGAGCCGCCCACCGGAGACCCGGTTCGCCAGTGGCGAGAAGTCAGAGACGGCACATCGCTTTGGTACCACTCTCTAGGGCGCAATAAGAAAAGCGTCACACTGGACCTTAAGTCGGAGCGCGGTCAGCAGGTCGCGTTTGATCTTCTTTGTAAGGCAGATGTGGTGGTCGAGAACTTCAGACCCGGCGCCATGGAAAAGTGGGGATTGGGCCCCGAGGATATAAAGGCCACAAATCCGAGGGTCATTTATGCGCGAATCTCCGGCTACGGTCAAACAGGCCCATTTGCGCACAAGCCCGGTTACGCGTCCGTCACAGAGGGCTACGGCGGCTTTCGGTACATAAACGGTGAACCGGGTGAAGCACCTGTTCGGCCTAACATTTCACTGGGCGACACGGTCGCGGGTATTCACGCCGCATTGGGCGTTGCACTGGCGATTATTCAACGACACCAGTCCGGTGAGGGCCAAGTCGTCGATGTCGCGCTTTATGAGTCAGTCTTTAACTTACTCGAAGGGATCATCCCAGAGTTCGATGGTGCGGGTGTCGTTCGCGAACCCTCGGGGAGCACCATCACCGGGATTGTTCCTACCAACACCTATCTCTGCGGTGATCAAAAACACGTCGTTATCGGCGGCAACGGCGACAGTATCTTCAAGCGCTTAATGACCGAGGCCGGACGATTGGATATGGCGGAGGATCCTGAACTTGCGCACAACCCGGGCCGCGTCATTCATCAAGAGAAGATCGACAAAGCACTCGCGGACTGGTGTGCTCAACACAGTTCGAGGGAAATTATTGACACGCTCGAGGAAGCGAGAGTCCCCGTGGGGCCGATTTACAGTGTTCAAGACATGATGGACGATCCGCACTACAACGCGCGCGGTATGTTCGAAACGGTCGAGATCGATGGTAAGCCTCTTAAAATCCCTGCGATCATGCCCAAGCTGTCGCGAACGCCCGGCGAAACCCATTGGCCAGGGGCTGCTATTGGGGCACACAATGATGAGATTTTAGGCGGCCTGTTGGGACTGACCGACGAAGAGATCGCGGCACTCTAAACGCCTCTCATCAGGGCATAAAAAAAGGGGACGCACGCGTCCCCTTTTTAGTGGTGAGTGATCACACTAGAAACGGTACGTCACATCCAAACCGTAGGCGTCTCGTGCCGAAGGATGATTAAATGTACCGCCGAACTCGGGGGCCGGAATCACTTCTTGTAAGTATTGCTCGTCGGTAATGTTGCGGCCCCACGCAGTCACAGTCCAATCCGCCGCTTCAAGGCTGATCCGCGCGTCCACTGTAGAGTACGAGTCGCGAGCCGACTTAGAGAAATCTTGATTGAATCCTGGGGCAAAAAACGCATTCCAAATCGTAGGCGTTTGCTCACCCTGAAGCGTATGGAAATGGGTCTGTCCTACCCGCTGATAATCGACACGTGCGACCAGCTCTACGCCCGACCACGCTGAACTCACCCACTGGACACCCAAGTTACTACTGTTATTGGGTGCTTGTGGGACGTCATTTCCGACCGAAAGGGGACGATTCCTGTTCTCTAAAATCTCCGAGTCTAAGAAACCCGCACCCCCATAAATCGAGAGATTCTCAGTCACCGCAAAGGTCGCATCGACCTCAAAACCACGAATCGTTAACTCGTCAATAGTCGTGACCGTTCGCAAAAGACCAAATGGTCCTGCAAAGAACTCAAAGAACTGGTTGTCGTCGACATCAGTCTTAAAGACAGCGGCGTTAACACGAACACGCCGGTCCATGTATTCAGCTTTCACGCCAAGTTCGATCGACCTGGATATTTCTTTGTCGTAGTCATCTGTAATTTGCAGCTGCGCATCGACTGCTTCACCTGGACCTCCAAAACCCGAGTTAAACCAGAAATTAAGCGTGTCCGATGTGCCAACGCTATTGAAACCACCGGAGCGGAATCCCATACCGTACGAGGCGTACCAATTGATCTGATCAGAGGCCGCCCAACTCAAGGTGACCTTTGGCTGAAACTGATTAAAGTCTGCACGGCGATCTGCTATTGCACCGCCCGCCAATGCTGGGTTGATGGGTAAGGGTGCAAAGTTCGCATCAACAAGGTTAACGTTCAGACCCGAGTTATTAACGTTGGGGACTTGATTATCGACTGTTCGCTCCTCGCGATCGTAGCGTGCAGCCAGTGCCAGCTCCCAGGTGTCGGACAGATCAAACTCCATTTGCCCATAAACTGCCATGACATCGGTGTCGAACTTATCCCAGAACAAAAGATCCGTTGGGTTCGGCCCGGTTGCCGGCACATAAGGCTGCCTGAGGAAGCCGTTTCCAGTATCCGCACCGTACGCCACGACAACCTCTCGCTCGATCTCAGCCCAGTAGACTCCGGCGATCCAACGCGTTGACGACTCGTCGGTCGACACCAGGCGCACATCGACACTCATGTCTTCTTGGTTGCGCTCCTGATACTGATAACCGTCACACGATGTGGGCGTGTAAGGACCGTAAACGCCCGCGAAATCATTGGCGGGGTCACCCGAGGGCAGCACCAGGAAGGGCGCGGCGGCAGGACCAAAAAGATCTGTCCGCGTGAAACTGTTTAAGGTGGCCCGGTCGGTTTGACACTGCGGTGTTAGCTCATAACCGTAAAAGGTCGCTGATGTACCGTCCGAAAGAAGGTACTCCTCCAGGTCGGTGTAAGCGAAGCTTGCGATCAAATCCATACCGTCCATGGCGTAGTCGGCTTTAACCGAAAAGTCAGTCGTCGTTTGCTCGTTCTCACCCGGGACGTTAAAGGTAAAGTTAAAGTCCAGTTGGTTAGGGTCAGCAAAAAACGCAGGGCTGCCAAATGCTGCCTCAAATGCAGGGATCGCAAAAGCGGCGTTAAAGTTAATAGCGCCCCCTGAAATGTCGGTATAGCCCGCTCGAAAATCGAGCTCTAAATCGTCGCTCACGTTCCACACCAAGCGCGCTCGAGCACTGTTGTCCTCTAAGTAATCGACCGTGCCTTTTTTACCGGTAAAACTATTGCTGTAAAAACCATCGGTCTCTCTCCTACTAAAGGCGATACGACCGGCCATGTTGTCACCGATAGGGCCACTGACCATTGCACGGGCTTTGAACGAGCTGTTGTTACCGGCACCTACCGCAACTTCAGCCTCAACCTCGTCACCCGGCTTTTTAGTGGTGACTAAAATGGCGCCTGACACCGCGTTTCGACCATACAGTGCTCCCTGCGGGCCTTTGAGAACTTCGATCTGCTCAACATCAAACAGCTCTTCATTAAAACTGTTGGGGTTGGTGCTTAGAACACCATCAACGACATAGGCAAAGGTCGATTCAGCATCACGAGTGGATACGATGCCACGGATGCTGACCTGGGTATCGCCCACATTGGCGGTATCCACCAACGTCACGTTCGGTATTAAGCTGATGTAATCACCAGCGCGCTCAATACCTGCTCGGTCAATGGTGGCCGCATCAATCGCGCTGATCGCAATGGGCACTTCCTGCAGGTTTTCACTTCGCTTTCGCGCAGTAACAACAACTTCTTCAATGGCAAAGCTAGACTCTTGTGAGACTGCCACGGGGGTTTGAACCGCTGCAATGGCTGTAACCACGGCCATTATGAGCGGTGACTTTTTGCTCAACATACGTTGACTCCTTTTTTTGCCCGATACTGGCGGGGGCTTGTTATAAAACGCTTCAATTTGGAGGCCAATACGGATAGCCCCAACACCAATCACGTATTGTGTATACGCACCTAACTACAAAGTGGGTGAAACAGGTGCAGACAGGTGTGTTTCTGCCTCACATTGGCTCCGCAGCTCTTCAATGGTCCCGCCTCGATTAAACAAAGGGATATCGTCACGTTCGGCCACCAAGGTCGCCCTCAGTGAGGCTGTTGCGGCCGCATCGACAGAGTGATTATCCGCAATGACAACCCCATACCGCCGTGCACCGTCAGGTGTTACGAGGCCTCGTGCCACATCGGTGCGCACCAGCTCAGGGTCACGCGCGTAAGGATCGCCCCAGCCACCGCCACCCCAGGTATTAAAATAGAGGACATCGCCCTCTTTGACTTTGATTCCCTCAACTTTCGCTGGCAACCACTGCTCTTGACCGTCGGTAGTCACCAAACGTTTGGTTGAACGCAGACCCGTCTCACCGCCCAGAACACCCCACGGGTAAGTCAGCCAGCGCTCATCATGAATACCAATCTCACCGTCCGCCAGGAAGCGATACGCCACCGAGAGGCCGTTTCCGCCGCGGTGTAAACCCGCGCCGCCAGAGTCTGGAATCGTTTCATAGCGCTCTATCAAGAGCGGGAAATAGGACTCAATAAACTCGTTAGGCACATTGGTAAAACCAGGCCAGAGACTGTGCCCATCGGGTCCATCGCCAACAGGGCGACCGGGGACGCCTCCGAATCCAATTTGGAAAAGCTGGAACCACTCTCCTTTTTTGTCGTAACCGCTGTAAAAAAGGTGCGGAGAATCGGAAAACCCGGCAGCACTCAACATCATCTCGGGCGCACCCATACCCAGCAGGGCGCCTAAAATATCGAAAATACGACCCAGCGCATGCGTTCTCCCAGAGAGCGCAGCAGGGTACTTCGGTTTGAGTAAGGTGCCCTCAGGAATACGAACATCGACTAGGTCATAAAAGCCGTCGTTAAACACAATTTGTGGGTCGACCACGTTAATCGTGAAAGACCCAAAGAACATCTTGAACATGTCCTCGTTTAAGAAAAAGTTCACCGAACTTTGCGCCTGGGGATCGGTTCCAGCAAAGTCAAAAATCGCTTTATCACCCTCTCGCCACAGCGTGCACTTGATCTTGTAAGGCCCCACGCCCATGCCGTCATCACAAATGTAATCTTCAAACTCACGCGGCTCTTCGGGAATAAACATCCCGATAATGTGCTTCATGGCGTCATAGTTGCGCTGCAGCATTGTGCGCATGGTCGAGAACAAAACATCGTCGCCAAATCGTTCCGAGAGCTCAACGACTCGCTTCGCCGCGGTATTGCACGCGGCGACTAAGGCGTTGAGATCAAAGCGATTCCATTGCGGCGTCCGCACATTGTGAAGAATGAGCTCAAGAAGATCCTCCTGAAGGACCCCTTTTTTATAGAGCTTGGTCGGCGGAATTCGAATTCCCTCTTGAAATATGGTCGTCGCCTCGATCGGAATGGAGCCGGGCACCATGCCACCGTTATCAGACATGTGACCAAACATCGCTGACCACGCAATATGCCGACCCGCTCGGAAAATAGGCACCAACACCACCCAGTCTGGAAGGTGAGAAACGGCCGCATTACAGAGGTAGGGGTCATTAGTGAGAATAATATCCCCTTCCTCAATCTCAGCGTCATAGGCACTCAAGAATGGTCCAATAAACGACCCGAACTGCCCCACCACCATCTTGCCTTCAACGTTGGCAATCATCGGGAAACAGTCGCCCTGCTCGCGGATGCCTGGGGACATGGCGGTGCGAAACAGCACCGCATCCATTTCCTCACGGGCGTTACGGAGTGCGTTTTCAATCAAATCAACAGTCACACCGTCAACATCGACACTCTGAAGCGGCTTCTCGTTTGTCTGAATAATCGTTGCAGTCATATCAGTTCTCCCCGATTAAACAGGCTGGATGAGCAAGTTGCCCACCGAATCTACAGTGGCTGAATACCCCGGCAACACGACCGTTGTGGAGTCCATTTCCGACACAATGGCTGGGCCCATAATCACATCTGAAGCACCCAAACCTGATCGATCAAAGATGGCTGCCTCGTGCCACTGCCCTTCATAAAAGAAACGGCTCTGGTGTATGACGGCACCGCTCACGTCACCTGTTCCCTGTGGAATCGTAATGTCAGCCTTTAAGGTCACAGCGGCACCAACAACCGCACGGATCATTAAAATCTCGTGCCCATCACCAAGCTTGAAGGTGAACAACTGCTCGTGTTCCGCGTCAAACTGATCAGTCAGAACGGCGACTCCGCGCGCTCTGAGTTCCGCCTCTGTAAATTCAACCGTGATTTGAAAGGCCTGCCCCGCATAACGCAAATCAGCTTGGTAAGTGACTTCAAGGCGTTCCTTTGCAATCCCGTCTTGGATCAATGATTCGCTCGCACGACCCTTTAAACCAAGCAGGTCGTCAGCAAGCTTATCTGCCGTCAGGTCCGATGCCATCGTGATATAGGTTCTTGCCGCTTCGTCTTGGACACGTGTTGTCGCATCCCCGTAAGCACAGAGCACACCGGGGCCGGGGGGAACAATGACGGGCCAAGCCTCAGTTAAAATACCGAGTGCGTTGGCGTGAAGTGGTCCGGCACCACCAAATCCTACCAGCGCAAAATCACGCGGGTCATAGCCCTGCTCGACCGACACTAGGCGAAGCGCACCAAACATCGACTCGTTAACAATTTTAATAATCCCTTCAGCGGCCACCATCAGATCGACGCCCATGGCATCGGCAACGCTTTGGACCGCGGCGACTGACGCGTCGCGGTTAATCTGCATGTCACCGCCAAGCTGTACGTCCGAGGGGAGATAGCCTAAGACGACGTTGGCATCGCACACGGTTGGAGCCTCACCCCCTTTCATGTAGCAGGCAGGACCCGGCACTGCTCCGGCCGACTCCGGTCCCACGCGCAGCGCTTTGGTGAGTTCCGGAACGAACGCAATCGATCCACCGCCTGCACCCACCGTCCGAACGTCCACTGACGGCGCTCGAACACGAACATCACCAACGATCGTCTCACGCCGAACCCGAGCACGTCCGTTTTGAATCAACGCAACGTCGGTCGATGTGCCGCCCATATCGAACGTCAAAATATTACTAAAGCCTGCCTTGGTGCAGAAAAACAAGGCTCCTGTCACACCGCCCGCAGGTCCTGACATTAGAAGATTAACCGGCGATTCTGCCGCCGCTCGACTCGATGCTAATCCGCCATCAGAGCGCAAAATCGACAACTGGGTATCGTCTCCGAGACGATCACTCAGCGCACTTTGTAGATTATTAACGTACCGAGCGACCTCAGGACGGACATAACTGTTAACAACCGTTGTCTCAGTCCGCTCGTACTCCTGCATCTCTGGCACGACCTCGCTGGAAATGGAAATCGGAAGACCAGGGAAAAACTCCTGAGCAATCTCACGCGCCTGGCGCTCGTGCTCTCCGTTAATGTAGGCATTAATAAAACAGATCGTCAGTGCTTCAATATCTTTGGGCATGCAATTGGCCAGGGTCTCGCGAAGGGCGGCCTCATCGAGATCTCTGACCACGCTTCCATCGGCCGCAATGCGCTCACGCGCACCGACGGTGAGCTCAAGGGGCGCGAGCAAGGGCTTTTTGACAAACGTGACCCAACCCCCTAATCCACCGGGGCAGAATGATCGCGCGACCTGCAATGTGTCTTCAAATCCCGAGGTCGTAATCAAACCAACCTTTGCCCCACGACCGGTGAGAACGGCGTTGGTGGCAACGGTGGTCCCGTGCATCACCAACTTGATGTCCGCAGGATCGATACCTGAGGAATCGCATATTTTCGAAAGTCCGTTAAGCACGCCGACCGACGAATCCTCGGGTGTGGACGGCACTTTCGCCGTCCGCGTCTCTCCCGTAGCCTCATTGAGCAACAAAAAGTCTGTGAACGTTCCGCCCACATCCACACCAAGACGATAAGTCATCAGTTCCGTCCTCTTTTTTTAATTTTACGCCGTCATTTTTTGCCAGTTATGCGTGAGCCAGTAATGCGCCCGACCGCCTTGCTCCGACCCAATCATCTGGGTGAGGTGCGCCACGCTTTCTAACAGGGCCTCAATATTGATCCCCGTGCTCAAACCTGCGCTCTCACACAGCATGACCACATCTTCTGTTGCGACATTGCCCTTTGCACCCGGTGCAAACGGACACCCACCTAAACCGCCGGCGGAACTATCAAATTGACGAATACCTGCGTCTAACGCAGCAAAAACGTTTGCAAGGCCCATCGCACGAGTATCGTGAAAGTGACATCCCAGCGCTTCGACGCCAAATTGCGCCACAAGCTCAGTCATCATGGATTTCACCGCTCGTGGATTAGCCGCGCCGATCGTGTCGGCAATGACCAATCGTCCCGGCGCATCCCGCATGAGCTGTTGTGCCTGGTCCATGATCACGCTTGCGTTGACACGGCCTTCGTAAGGACACTCGAACGCCACCGCTAAGTAGGCGTGAATATCGACCTGCTCTTCGCGCGCTCGGCGCATAATCTCACTCGCCATTGAGAACGTATCCTCAAGGCTTTTCCGGATGTTGTTCTGATTCATCTGTTCAGTTGCAGAAACAACGATCGCCAATTGGTCTATGCCCTCTCGCCGTGCCAACTCGTAGCCCTTCATATTGGGGACGAGCGCACTGTACTTCGTCATTGCCTCTGGAAGCGTTTGCGCCAATGCGTCCGTCCCTGCCATTTGAGGGACCGCTTTGGGCGACACAAAGGAGCCTATTTCTAACTCGGGCACGCCTGCGGCGACTAAAGACAGAATCAACTCACGACGTTGATCAAGCGATATCTCAACGGACTGCGCTTGCAGCCCGTCGCGTGCTGCCACCTCTTTAATCGTGACTTGGTTTGTCATGCTGATTCTTAACCTGCGTATAGGCACTGGGTAGTAGCAGGATGCACCGCATCACTGCCTTATGGGATCGTACCTTGTTTGTACCCTCCTGAGACGCCGGTGGATTCAATCAAGATACCGAGAACTTAGTCAGTTTGGGTAAACGTCACTTGCAACTGCCCATTGGATAGGCTGTTCGGATCGACATCGGCAACTTGCCAAGACGAGAGGCCTGTTCGCATTGGGGTGAGACTCGGCGAGGTGTGTGCGTCTTGTTGAACACCCAATGACAACAAAAATAGCCCCTCCCCCTTCTCCCGCAGTCGCCTCATTGGGGCGCCATCACCCACAGGCTGGACAAGCACAATCCATGTTTCTCCAGCGAGAAAGCGTGCGGTGATGACACCTCTTGAGGGCAAACTTTCGTCAATAAAATCGACGTCAAACAACGACGCATACTGCTGTTTTGCTGTTTGCAAATCGCGCACCAGTAAATTGACGTGATGTACGTGTGATGGGTCGAGCTTTTCTGTGTCCATAAATGTTCTCACCCGGGCAATTCACCCTGAAAGCGGCCTCCTCTGATCAACTGTCGATGCTGCGCATCGGCTTGCGAGTGTTAACTTGGTCGTAGCATGATGCCACTTTGACTTGAGTAACGTGATTTATGTCGATCGAAGAAAACCGCTCTTTAGAACGGCAGCCACAAGGACTGGGTGAAAAGCCGGCGCTGCTCGTTGTTGACGTTATCCGGGGATTTACTGATCCCGCGTGCCCACTAGGCAGTGACGCCGATAGCGTTGTCAGCGCAAACAGTGCGCTTATGCGTGTCTTTCATGACCGTGGTCTCCGCGTTTTTCTGACGACCGTGGTCTACGACAACGCGAATCAAGCCAGCGTATTTAGAGCGCGCGTCCCCGCACTCAATCTACTGACTCGAGGGTCACATTGGTGTGACATAGATCCAAGACTCCCGTTAATCGACTCGGACTACATCGTCGAGAAGACCCATGCCAGTGCGTTTCATGGCACCGATCTGGCGAGCACCCTGCGCGCCTCAAACATCGACTCACTCGTTATTACCGGGTTGACGACCAGCGGATGCGTCAGGGCATCAGCCGTTGACGGCCTTCAGCACAACTTCAAAGTGGTGATTCCAGAGGAAGCGACGGGAGACCGGGACCGCGATGCGCATAAATCCAATCTGTATGATCTCAATGCGAAGTACGTTGACGTAGTGTCCGTTGAAGACACTATTCGTACTCTTTTAGCGAACAGTGAGTGACATTACTCGTTAACCATTGTCATTTTGTGATCACCCCAAAAAGGCAAGCGACTGTCCTGACCGTCATTCATCGGCAGATCGACGTCGCTCCAGAGCGGGTCCCACACACCGGTGGATCTCAGCACACCGCTCAGCGCCGTCTGCGCCTCGCAGCTCATGGTGTGGTATCGATCGCGTAATTGGGAAAGGCACCACACACGGTATTGAGATGTTCGTGCCTTGGTATACGTCACCCCATCCACAGTTGTCGTGAATCGTGTCTTCCCCGCCTTCACGGCGGTGACGTTTGCGTTTAAGTAGGGCAAGTAGCCCCGCGACAGGTGTTTTAACAGTTCTTGAATATCGTCAGGAATACCCGAAACCAAGTCACCCACGGCACTTTCGAGTCGGCTGTTCCAAACCCGTATGACCCACTCCAGCGTCTTAGGCGCTGTGTGGCGTAATATCTGCAAAGGAATTGGGTCCAGCGCAAAATGCCTGAAAAATGGACCTGCGAAGCCAACATCAGCCAGCGTCGGCCGATCGCCGAATAAAAAGGGACGCACCGAGAAAATACGCTCCAGTTGTGAAAATAAGTTCGCCACATCGGTTTCGATACCGAGTACCGCATCGGGTCCAATACCATCACCACGGGTGTAGCCGTTTCTCTGACGCCGACGCAGCATGGCTCGCTTCATAAAAAGCGGTAGAAGCAAGCCGCCCATCACTTCTTGAGCCAAATGACCCGACGCAAATCGCGCACCCTCTGGGTAGTACCACCGATAATGCATCGCTGGCCGCCACCACCACTCATCCGCCCAATCTTCAAGCAGGTAACACACAAAAGCCTGCACAGGATCGTCAGGTACGATCGGACGCTCCGGATACTCGCACTCAAACCACTGAATCATTTTAGTGGTGTCTGTCATCCAGCGGCCATCGGGCAGCTGAACAACAGGCATTTGCGACAGACCTAAAACTTGCTTATTACGTTTGACCTCGCCAGGAAAACGCATGCTTTCGAAGCGATAGGGAATGCCCTTAATACGGAAATAATTCTCCATCTTCCCGGTAAAATAAGAAATGCTCGAGCCTCGAAGCTCGAGCACAGACGGGTTGCTCTCAGACACAGTCACTCCTGTTTTATGTTCCGTCTTTAACNNTTTAACAAAAGTGTATCTGAGAGATCCCGAAACTGGCAGGTTTGGCGCCGGACTTATCGAGAGACAACCAAATGCGATCGGTGGAGATCCGTCACACATTGTGCCGGGTTTTCAATCCCTTCCGCTCTCATCGCTTTCAAGGCTTTGCCACTGCGTACATTGTCCATAACGTTCGCCATGTCCTGAGTGGTACCCGTCACCATTGCCACATAATCAAAACCTGTGATTCCTAGTGCAGGTGTAAAGACAGCACTGCCCACACTGCCGTCAATCATCTCATTAGCCATCTTGTTCACAGCCTTGCGATACGCGAGTGCGTCGCCGATGCTTTTACCCTCATCCAGATTGCAGACCATGGCAATCAGTGGCTTTTCTTGGGCTGCAGGGGGTTGTGCGCCTGCATTGTGAACTGCGAGCGTGCGCGCCTTGCTGCAGGATACAAGCTCAAAGAGATTTGTCGCTACGTCTTGCGCCGTGGCGCGCCACGCGTCTTCACTGGCAAAGTAGTCGCCCCAGGTTGGGAAGTAGTTGACCCATCTCAAATCCGGTTCGTCGTAGGGCGGGGACACCGCGACAGCCTCCCAAATAAAGGAATTCATAGCGAAGTCATTTTTATCCGCAAACGCTTTGAAGTCAGATCGGGCGAAATCCAGCACTTGAGACACGGCAACCCC
>DGPO01000130.1:0-4113 GCA_002390485.1 Halieaceae bacterium UBA4438
TGCAACGGCGCGGCTGCGATACGACCTTAAGACAGTCTCTTCGGTAAATTGATTTGCACTCAAAGGGAGTGAAAATTCACAGGATCGAAAGAGCGCAAAATTCACTTATTTCAGCACTTGCGTGGCCTTAAAAAATATCGACAATGCGCCGTCCGAAATTCACCTTGGCTGCGCGAACATGAGCTGCGTCCGATCCGTTTTCTCTCTGCTTTTGACCACAGCGTTTCTGCTGACGGGTCACGGCATACACATGACCTTTTTGCCGCTCATGGCCAGCGATATTGGTCTGTCTCAGACAGTGATCGGGTTCTCCGGATCGGCGTATTTTGCTGGCTTTATTTCAGGCGCCATGGTGACGCCACACATCATCGCGAAGGTTGGGCACATTCGAAGCTTTACCACCTTGATGGCCGTGTTCCTGTGTTGTTTCCAAGTGCTCCCCATGACCGATAACGGCGGGGTCTGGATTTTTATTCGCTTTGTACTCGGTGCCGTTATGTGCGGCGCCTACACAGTGGTCGAAAGCTGGATCTCAGATCAAGCGGATGCACGCTCTCACGGACGTGTGCTGAGCATTTATACCGTCATTGTCTTGGGTGCAATGGCGCTGGGACAAGGCATCTTAGGGCTGACCTACGGGCAAGCAACCCAGGTCTTTGCCGTTATCTCAATTCTCATTGGGTGCGCCATTATCCCAGTCAGTCTGACGAGTTCACTGGCACCCGCCCCTGTTCCCGCCACACGCATTGACTTTTCAAAGCTCTACCGACGTTCCCACACCGCCTTTGCAGGGGCGTTGGGCTCAGGTTTAATTATCGGCACGTTTTGGACACTGGGTGCAGTTCACGTCGTCAGCGTCACCGGCAACGCAGACTTTGCACCCACCTTCGTGGCCGTCAGTATTTTAGGCGGCGCTCTAGTCCAGTATCCAATTGGCATTGCCTCTGATCGGATCGACCGGCGTCACGTCTTAGCATTTTTATGCGCAATGACGAGCGTGTCCGCCTTCTATCTTTCAACCGCGGTCAGCACCACCTCACTGCTCATAGGCGCCGCCGCATTTGGTGCCGCGAGCAATTCGCTTTACGCCGTGTCGCTGGCTAAAGCTGCGGATAACTCCCCACGTGACGAGTTCGTGATGCTGGGCTCCTCGGTTTTACTGCTGAACGCGGTGGGCGCCGCCATCGGTTCTTTTGTGTTCGGTTGGGCAATCCGAGCGGCAGAGGCTGATATTTTGTTTACCTTGATCGCGCTAACCAGCACCGTCTTCGCGGCGTTCATCGCCTTCCAGCCAAGAGGCCTTACGGCGGTAGCCATTGACGAGCAAAGTAGCTTTGTCGCCGCAACTTCCGCCACCGCGCCCGCGGCTTTACAGCAAGATCCGCGCGCGGGTGACATTGCAGAAGAGGATCAACTGCCTCCCGCCGACTTCGCGGAGTTGAGCGACGAGCCAAGCCAACAACCTGCGCACACCACGACTGCTTAGTCCTTCGAACTACCCAACCTGCTGGTTGTCACTTGAAAACGGCCTTATGCTGGGTACTCGAGCAACGGTTGTGAGTCTGTCAAATGAGCGCTTCAGGGATTCCCGTGCGATGGCGTTTCTTCTCAGTCATCTTCATTCTGAGCTTTCTGTCATACCTGTTAAGGCAGCACTTTCCAGTCGCGGGTGAGTTCATGATGCAGGAGCTCGTGATTAGCGAGCTTCAAATGGGTTGGATCTACGGCGCCTTTTTTTGGGGATACCTCGTCTTCCAAATTCCCGGCGGCATTTTAGGCAAGCGCTTTGGTCCGCGCCTGACACTCCTTGTTGCCGGCACAATTTGGATTCTGACCTGTCTGCTCTTTGCCCTCTTGCCGGGTCGCCTTGAGACGTCGATTGCCGGCACCGTTGCGCTGCTCATTGCGATCAGAGTTGCCATGGGTGCTGCACACGCGCCCATTTACCCGGTGCAAGCGGCCTCTGTGGAGCGCTGGTTTCCCGTGGGGCAGTGGGCCTTACCCAACGCGGTCTCCAGCACCGGCCTGTCACTGGGTGCGGCCCTTGCCGCTCCTATTTTCACCGTGGTCATTTTACAGTGGGGGTGGCGCGCCTCGTTCCTCGTTTTTGTACCCATCGGCTTTTTGTTTTTCAGTGTGTGGTGGTGGTACGCCCGCAACAGCCCCCGAGAACACCCGTCGATGGGTGCTGACGAACTCGCGACCATCGAAGCAAATCGCACAAATCTGACCCAAGATGTGGGCTACGGTGCATGGCGCCAACTACTGGGGCACCGAGAAACCCTTCTGCTCGCCCTCGCCTACTTTACCCACAACTTCGTGTTCTATTCCTTTGCAACATGGTTCTTTCACTACCTCGTCAACGTCTTGGGCTTTAGCATTATCGAGTCCGGCATGCTTGCCGCGGCGCCCTGGCTGTTAGGTGCAGTTGCGGCAACGGTGGGTGGCTGGGTCTGCGACACCCTGTGCGGGCGACTCGGGCCGAACTTGGGTTGCCGCATTCCCGCCATGACCGGTCTGGTTGGAACAGGTGTCTTTCTCTACTTAGGGCTTTACTCGCCCTCGCCTTATGTGGCTGTCGCGTTACTGTCTCTGTGTTACGCCTTCACTCAGTTTGCCGAAGGCTCCTTCTGGTCAGCGCAAATTCACCTGGCAGGCCCTTATGCCGCACCCGCCTGCGGACTGATGAACACTGGCGGGAGCGTCTCCGGCATTATCGTCGGTCCGCTCATGCCCTTCTTGGCCTTAAAAATAGGGTGGGTAGCCGCACTCAGTACAGGGACATTGGTGGCATTCTTAGGCGCAGTGCTTTGGCTGTTCATCCGAGTCGACAGGCCGTTTCAGCCCCGGCCCCGTGAAGGTGCAGTGGCCCTTTAAACAGGGCCACTCGCTATTGCGCATCTAAGGCCTGCACGTCTATTCTCATGACCCAGACCGACGGTCGGCACTTAGCAACAACCCGCACAAATATTAGGGCATTAAGGTGAACATTGAACGACTCACGCCCGCCTTGGGCGCCGAGATCGATATTGATCTTGGAAACATCACGCGCCAAGACGCGCAAGCGGTCTATGACGCGCTCATGGCACACCAAGTCGTCTTTTTCCGAAATCAAACGATGACTCCGGAGCAGCACATTACACTCGCTGGGCACTTTGGCGAGATCGATGTGCCGCATCCAATCTACCAAAATCATCCGGCGATTCCGGCGATTACCGTGCTCGAAAACGACGCAGACCACCCACCCGACACCAACGACTGGCACAAGGATCTGACCTTCCGTGAATCACCGCCCTTCATGTCGATTCTTTATGCCAAGAAGGTTCCTGAGACCGGCGGTGACACCTTGTGGGCGAACATGGCCTTGGCGTATGACAGGCTAACCCCGCACCTCCGTACGATGCTTGAGACCCTTGAGGCCGTGCACGATATCGGCTGCTTTAGAAACGATTATCTGGGTCCGGAATCGAATATTCAGGCCATGAACGAGGGTGTTCAGGCGAACGGCGCTTGGGTCCATCCCGTCGTTGATACGCATCCAGTGACCGGCGCCAAATACATCAATGTGAATCGCTCGTTCACCCAACACATTGTGGGTATGCTCAAAGCCGAAAGTGACCGTTTACTGCAATACCTTTATTCGCACATTGACCAACCCGAGCACCAAGTGCGCTTTCGCTGGCGTGATCATTCAGTCGCCATTTGGGACAACCGGGTCACTCAGCATTACGCGCTGGCCGATTATCTGCCGGGTTATCGGTGTATGAACCGAGTGACCGTGACCTCCGATCGGCGGGCCACCTCCTAACGACTAGGCCGCTGTTAGCCCGTTACGTGCTCTAGGGTGTGAAGATACCAACCCACGAACTTTTGAAGCGTCGCTTCAAACTCGGGGTGGTAAGGGCCGGGCTCGAAGAACCGTGAGTTCACGCCGGCGTTATTGCGAAGAATAATGTATTCATCTTCCTTCGTAGTGTGATCCCAGAGCCAGATAAGATCCTCACGTTGGTAATCGACGCCCTCGACGGCATCGCCACGTACGAACCAAACCAGCTCGACGTCGGTCTCTGTTAAGGACTTTGGCAGAAAGCGATACAGCACACAGTGGTCCGG
>DGPO01000130.1:4217-4642 GCA_002390485.1 Halieaceae bacterium UBA4438
CCCTTACTGCCGGTTACATTCCCCTCAAACAGTCCGTACCGCATGGTGTGAACACAAGCACCAAAGCCCTCGGCGTCTTGATAAATCCTCGTATATTGCTTTGACATACCCGACACGCCGGTTACGCGGTCCGACTGCTCCAGCATAGCCTCAACCATGGGCGCGACGTTCTCATGAAGGTCTTTGAAGGTGTGAAGCTTGGCGTACTCACGGTGTGAAGTCGCACAGTGGTAGCACTCAAGGTAGTTCTCCAGGACCAGCTTCCAGTTTGCGTCAATGGTATAGGTCTGTCGGTGAGCCACCTTGGCATTGGCCAAATCGTAGGCGCCCAGGGGCTCACGAATATGCTCAAGCGGACCCAGAAAGTCCGCAGCATTTGGGTCACAGTTAATAAACACAAGCCCCATGTATTCGACACAGCGAAC
>DGPO01000130.1:4690-8012 GCA_002390485.1 Halieaceae bacterium UBA4438
GCCGTCTAAGTTGTACACCCACCCGTGGTAAGGGCAGACAAAGGTACGCTTGTTCCCAGTAGTCGCCTCGCAAACCTGTGCGCCGCGGTGCCGGCAGACGTTGTGCATTGCCCGAACGTCACCGTCGTCGCCACGCACAACGATGATTGAGTCCTCACCAATAGTAATGAGCTGATAGTCGCCTTTGTTGGGAATTTCGCTGGCATGAAGCGCGTAAAGCCAGCTTTTAAACACCAGGTGATCGAGCTCTCGCTCGTACACCAAGTGCGATCGGTAAAAGTAGGCGTCCATCGCATGGTTTGGGCGTGCACGCTCAGCAGCCAACTGGTCGCGCATGCGCTCCAGCGAGTCGTCAACTTGTGTGGCAATTAAGTGCATGGACTCAGTGCGCAGGCGCTGGCGTTTGACGCTTACGAGGCGGGTTGAACAGCGGGCCATCAATGACCTTGCAAGGCGCCATGAGCCGTGTCCACTGGAGTTCACGCTGGTAGTAGATTTCTGCAACAAGCGTATCGCCAACCGCTCCGTGGGGCATCTCCACCTGCGCAAACGCCAAATTTGACTTGGCTGTTGGGCACCACGCGGCGGACGTTACGATTCCGACCTGCTTGCCGTTCTTCAAAATAAACGAGTGCTCCGCGGGCTTATTTCCCTCCACGTCTAAAAGCACAAACCGGTAGCGAAGCCCTTCGCTCTCTTGCTTTAAAAGTGCTTGGCGCCCGTTGAACAGGGGCTTACTGAAGTCCACTTGCCAGGCAAGGCCCATTTCAAGTGGGGTTCGCGTACGACCCGGTCGCACTGCAATTTCGGCCGGGACAAAGTCCACTTTTGCTTGTAAGAAGCCCGCCTCTACCCGCGCCAAATGCAGGGCGTCAGACCCCATCGGTTTAATCAAATAGTCTCGACCTTTGTCGAACAGCTGGTCCCACAGTGCCTCGGCTTTACTCGGATCTATCCAGACCTCATAGCCCAAGTCGCCGGTAAAGCCCGTTCGACTCACCATCATTTCAACGCCTTCAAAGTCAAAGCGTGCGATGCCGAACGGCTTTAGTGCGCTGAGTCCCTCGCAACCAATTAGCGTCAAAATAGTGCATGAAACGGGGCCTTGAATCGCCAGTGCCGCAATGTCATCCGTCTCGTTCGTGACACGCACATCAAAGCCCAACGCGTTCCAGTCAAGCCAGTCATCGGCGCGCATGTAGGAGCACAATCGGTAGTCGTTCTCACCCAGATGAAAGATCGTGCCGTCGTCCATGAGCTCACCGGCGTCATTACACCAAACGGCATAGCCCACACGGTCAATGCCAATTTTGCTGACGTTACGTGTGACGAGCCGGTTTAAAAAGGACTCCGCATCTGGACCGGTGATGCGGTATTTGTTCATCGGTGACAAGTCGAGCACACCGGCCGTGCTTCGAATAGCAAAATACTCGAGCTCTACATCGAAGTAGGAATTGGGAGTGGTGTAGCCCTGCCAAGCACCCCAGTCATTTGACTCGCAATATTGCTCAACGCGCGAGTGAAATGGCGTCGTCAACAGCATGGTCTTTCGTTCGACATCGCTCATTTCAACACCCCCTGCTTGAGAATCTCCTGGGCCGCATTTTTACCCGCCAATCCCATGAGGCTTCCGCCCGGGTGCGACCCTGCGCCACAAAGGTACAAGCCCTCAACACTCCCTTTGTATTGTGTGGAGCCCGGGAACGGACGCATCATCAGTGCCTGGTCGATCGATAGTTCACCGTGGTGCCAATTACCGCCGGTCACACCGTGTGACGTCTCGAAGTCCTCGGGCACCCGCACCTCGCTGGCCACAATCAACGCACGAATACCCGGTGCATACGCTTCCAGCTGGCTGATGAGTGATTCGAGCAACTCCTCTCGAGCGCCCTCCCACGACGTTTTAAGCGCGTAGGGCACGTAGTGCACGAGCGCAGTCAGAAGATGCTGACCTGCCGGCGCGAGTGTAGGGTCTTCAAGGGTTGGAATACTGATATCAAAGACGTGCTGCGTTGTGAGTTCGTGATATTTCATGGGGTTCAAACCCGTCTCCATGGCATCCATGGAGGGCGCAATGACCAGCCGTTGACTAAGGTCTTCGGGGGCAACACCGTCAAAGTGTGGCAGAGCCGAGAGCGCGATGTGCAGCTTTCCAGTGCCCGAGCGGGTACGGTACTGCTCGACACGACGTGCCTGTCCGGCTTCGATGTGGCGGTACCCTAACAAGTCACGGTAAGTCGTCGTCGGATCCGCGCTTGAAACAACGACGGTTGCCTCAATGACTTCGCCTGAGGCGAGCGCCACACCGGTCACCCGGTCGTCTGTTTTCACGATTTTACTGACGTTGCTGTCGAGTCGCACTTCCACGCCTTGGGTCTTTGCGGTGCTCAGCAGAGCACCACCCAAACTCCCCATCCCGCCCATAACCTGGGTCACACCTTGATTACCTAACGCCTCACCGACCATTCGGTGAATGTAAGTGAATACGGTATTCGGGGACCGGGGGCCCATGTTAGTGCCCGTAATAGCATCGAGCGCAATGGCCGCCTTGAGTCCCTCGTGGTCAAAGTGCTCATTCATCACGTCGTAGATGTTAATCAAGACGAGCCGCATCATGTCTTGCATGTTCTTGCGGCCCATCATCTTCAGCCCCAAGCCTAACGACAATAAGGTGACCTGATCGCCGCGGTTAGCCTCAACCATTTTAGGTGCGCGCTTGCGGTAGAGCTTTAACATGAGCTTCGCGAACACCCGCATTTGCGACTTGTAGTGCTTAAACGCCTTTTTATCTGCAGGCGATATTTCGCCACCTTTGACGGAGTCGCCATTGATCACCAAGTGATCACCCGTGGCCTGCAGCGCTAACGTGCGCTTAGGCTGACCCAAGCGTAGCCCGTGCATTTCCAGATTGAGCTCTTTAATGATGTTGTTATCAAATTGATGAAGCCACTGCGCACAATCGGAGACATGAAACCCGCTTGAAAACGCTTTTGTGCTGGCGCAGCCGCCGGCCGTCGCGCGCCCGTCAAGCACCAGGACACGCTTCCCCGCCTTCGCCAGATAAGTCGCGCTGATGAGTCCGTTGTGACCCGCGCCGATCACGATAGCGTCGTACTTAGTCATCGGCATAGCTCCCTGGAACCGTGTTCGTGCGCTTAAGGTCGTACAAAATTTCGCGCGCCGCATTGGCGCCGGGTGCTGCCATGACCCCGCCACCCGGGTGGGTGCCCGAACTGCACATGTACATGCCTTTTATGGGCATGCGGTACTGCGCATAGCCCGGAAATGGGCGATTGAAGAGCAACTGATCGAAGGTCAGTTC
>DGPO01000130.1:8072-9829 GCA_002390485.1 Halieaceae bacterium UBA4438
GGTGTTCGTGTCTCACAGTGCAAAATAAGGTCTTTAAAGTTCGGGCTGTACTTAGAGATCTGATCAATCACCGACTTCTCAAATCCCGCCTTGTCGTCATCCGTCCACTCGCGACCTTCCACCTTTGGCGGCGCGTACTGAACAAAGACCGACATCATGTGTTTTCCGGGAGGCGCCATGGTGGGGTCCGTGAGTGACGGAATCATCATGTCGACGTAAGGATCTTTGGACCAAGTCCCTCCTTTCCAGTCGTCGTAGGCGCGTTCCATGCGTTCAAGCGAGTCACTGAAGTGTAAGTCACCCGCCATGAGCGGATTTTTCGGATCCAAACCCGTAAACGTGGGCAGTCCATCGAGAGCGATATTGAGTTTTCCAGAGGAACCTCGAATCTTAAAATTCTTCGCTTTCTGAATGACGTCCTTGGGCAAGTCGCGTTGATCAGTGATGTCCAGCAGCGTGCGCTTCGGATCAAGGTTCGAGACCACAATGTCAGCGTGGTATTCGTCGCCGTTTTTGAGCGCCACGCCCTTTGCCCGGCCACCTTTGACGATAATGCGGTCCACATTGGCGTCGCAAATAATTTCACCACCAAACGACTGAAGTGACTTCGACAGTGCGTTGGCAATGGCGCCCATGCCCCCACGTGCAAATCCCCAGGCACCCACATTACCGTCCACGTCACCCATGTAATGATGGAGCAAGACGTACGCCGTACCCGGTGAGTAAACCCCCAAAGCCGTCCCGATGATTCCGCTGCCCGCATGCTGAGCCTTAATCACATCGGTCTCAAAATACTCACCCAGGTAGTCTCCCACCGAGGTCGTCCAAAACTTAATGGTATCGAGCAACCCCTCTTCACCCATATTGATGAAGGGCCTGGCAAAGTCCACGAGATCTTTTAAATCACGAGGCCTCAAAGAGGTCGGATCGGGTGGTGTCTTTAATAAGAACGGGCGGATTAACCGCGTTTGCCGACTTGTATCGGCCTTGTAGCGCTCATAGGCATTGGCGTCACGCTTCGAGTGACGGGCTATTTCGCGGTATTTACGGCCGTAGTCACTGTAACTTCCAAAGTGATCGCCGTTTTGCATAAACGTGGCACCACCGCCAAACGGGACGACCTGAAGGCCGTGCCGCGGTAGTTCGAGGTCTCGGGTGATTTCCGGACGAAGAAGGCTGGAGACGTACGAGCAGTTCGAGTAATGCCAACCCTCGTACAGCTCGCGACTGACTGTTGCACCGCCAATATGGGGGTTGCGTTCAAGCACTGCGACCTTGAGCCCAGCCTTGGCCAGATAAGCCGCATTAGTCAGACCGTTGTGCCCTGCACCAATGACGATGGCGTCGTATTTATTCACACTTGTCTCCGCCAATTTACTGCAGGCCTCACCAACGAGGCGCCGCAAAAATAAAGAACCCAAGGGTCACTCAATGCCCCTCCGGAGACAAGCGTTTTGAGGCTTATGGGGACACAAAAAAATAACCCGGTAGCAGTATGCCCCGGGCTATTGGTGGACGCGCTTGCGAGCGTCAGGTGTTGCAGATATCTGAGCTTACATTTGTTCCAACGCGAAGGCATTCGGGTCTGCAACAACTACCGTACCGTCACTAAAGGTGACCGTGATCGACTCATCACTGTAGTTGTAAACCACGTAATTGGTCAGACCCGCATCGGTTTCAAACGCCATGGCCGCCGGGTAATCCGCGGTCAATGCGCCAGTTCCTGTTTGGAGCTCCCCCAAAGCACGCATGGTGTA
>DGPO01000130.1:9875-13052 GCA_002390485.1 Halieaceae bacterium UBA4438
ATCTGCATCGGTCATGGACCACAGGTTCCACCACAGATCAGTCCACTGGCCGTTGGGCAGTCCCGACGGTTTACCATTCGGCGACTCTTCAAGCCCCAAGGTGACGTAGTCATCCAAGTAATCGCCATACAGACCCACGTGCATGATCAGTGGATTTGAGGGCAAACCTTGAATACCTAAAATGTGTGCGAACGCTGGACTAAACCAAGTCGAGAAAGCACTGCCATCGCCCCAGATAATAGAGGTTGTAATGCGTGGGTAGCCCGGCGGGAAGTTACGCGCCTCAGCGTCACCGCCACGCCAGCCGTCAATATCATTCCAATACTCCCAGTAGGTCGCCGACGTTGACGCGTGCAGGTACATGCCACGCTCCATAATGTCGTCGTTACCGGTCACGAGCCCATAAAGCACCATCGCACCGTAGGCATTCGCAGCCTCTGAAGTCGATTCATTGTTATTGCCTCGTGCAAAGTTTGCATGCCCTGACGCCCAGGAAAACCCGTTTGCCGGATCAAAGTTGCGTAGGTAGGGGAACATCGGATCGTCTTTGCCACCCGCATAATCACGGATCAGTAACTCAAACATTTGCCCGTACTGATCAGGACCACAAAAGGCCTTATCAACACGACACACTTCAGCCGCTGCACGAATAAAATAGCCGTAGTGGAAGTGGTGGTCGTTCAGCTGCTGATGTGATGCGAACGACTCCTCCATACCGAGCAACGTGCTCCAATTAGGGTCGTAAACAAAGTAATTTTCATTGTCGAGTGTGCCGTCGCGCTCAGCACTCATCCAGTCAGCCAACTCTCCCTTGAGCCAATTACGCAGTGTTGTGGCCTCATCTGTCATACCCAGCTGATCGGCAAGCGCCAAAACTTCAGACAAGCGACCCACCGCCTTACCGTTCCAGTAGGTGTCATTGGCGGTATTCCAATAGCCGGACCCTCCGGCGACAAAGTCCTCGACTAAGCTCGTCAGCTCACTGGTATTCAGCGATCCATCAATGACCGGAAGTGCTGGCAGCACGCCAACAGACGGCAGGTCATAATCAAACCCCGTCATAGGAGCGAACTTAATCAACCCGCGCGCACTGCGAGCCGAGGTGGTATAGCCCATCGCCGGTGCACGTTTCCACTGAAGAGGCATCAGCCCAGCCAGTGTCTCGACAGGCAGTCCGTCATCGTCAAGATAGCGGTGACTCACAGTGACGGCGTTGTTAGAGCGATCAACTGAGTAGTCAATCGTGACGTGCTTCACCTTGTTGCGTGCGTAGCTCTCAAGTGTCTGACGCACAGACGTGGTCGTCTCGGGCGCCCAAACCAAGGTGAATGAATCACCCGGTGCGGAAATGGTCACCGTATCGGTGTTCACGCCGGAAAAGGAAGTCCCCGCATCACCCACAATTAAGAAGTCGTTACGCTGGCCCGCGACGCTACTCCAAATACCAAGACTGTCCCCACCTTCATGCCAAACACCACGCTCACCACCGTTGGCCCGCAATGTTTTAAGCGTGGGCGCACCTGAATACACCTCAAAAAATACGAACGGCGACCCGTAGACGAAGGTGGCCTCCATAATGAGTGAGTCACCCTCGAACCAGCCGGCCGTAATGGCGCCTTCCGAGTAATCGAGGAGCTTCACATCCATGTTGCTGTGCGCATTGTTCGCAATCGCAGCACCGTCAAACACTTCTGCAAAGGGGTCGGGAACGGCGTAACCAAAGCCGCCGTCGCTGGCACCAATACCCGGTGGAATACCCATAAATCGTGCACCGCGCTCAGTGAGTCGCGACATAATGGGGTCGGGAGTGATATACCCTGCGCCATTCGGATCGCCAATGCGCATCTCACCAATGAACGACACCGAACCCCACCATCGATGCGTCATGGTGCGCTTATTCTCGGCCGCACCTGCAAGCTGAGGATACTTCGGCGTAGGGTCACCTTGAGGCGTACCTGTTGCGGTCTCACAAAATGGAATACCGGGCTCAACGATACCGGCGTTATAAATCCAGTTACCGTAGTCGTAAACACAGCGATAGCTCGCTGGATTAATCGTGTCCGAATAGCTACCCAGCCCCAGCTTGGTCAGGGTGTAATCCACCGTTACTGGCGGCGCGGTAGGGGGTTCTGCTGTTGCATCAAAGCCAGTAAAACGCACGTTATCGATTTGAAATACAGTGTCCCCAAAATTGCTCGCCCAAATGACGAGGCCTGTATTGACCTCCGTCAGGTCAAGACCCGCGGTGGTCAGTTGGGACATAGGCACACTCACCGCCTCCCAACCGTTCACACCCTTCTCGCCAAGAGGCTGATCGCCAGAGGTGCAGGGAAAGAAGCAGTCGAGCTTCATGGTGATGTTCGCATCGCCTGAGACAACATTAATGTCGAACTCAATAGCGCCATTGGTATAGGCCGTAAGGTCCACCGCGGTGGACGACGCGAAGAAAAGCCCCGCTAAGTTCTGGTTATTGGCATGAGTGACCTGTAAGACATCGCCGCGGTCATTGTCAGTGACAAACTCCCAGTCCATCGAGGGACACCCGGCTCCGCCATCATTGCTGCAATCGGCATACCCAATGGCTTGGTCAAAGGCATTGATGCCGCGATCCCAGACACCGTCGACCGAACCGCTCTTTAAAACAAGCTGGTCGTCCGCGTCGTTGCCTCCCGTAGGCGGCTCGGGTTCAGGCTCAGGCTCGGGTTCAGGCTCCACCGTCACATACCGCGTCTTTTGTGTAGAATTGCCCGACCGGTCCGTTGCTGTATACGTAAGACTGTAAGTATCAGCTGCGCTTCCCACAAAACCTGAAATATTGATCTCAAGATCCCCATCAACGCTATCGAGTGCCGTGGCGCCCTGCTCTTGATATTCATCGTCATACGCCAAAGTCATTGACGGACTGCCTATCAAAGTTAATGCGGGTCGAGTCGTATCTTCGACCTCGACAATACGCTCAACAGCGCCCTCGTTTCCAGCAGCGTCAGCTGCCGAGTAGGTCAGGGTGTAAACATCAAGGGTCGCTGTATCTACAGTACCAGTGACAGTAACCTCAACCGTACCGTCAGTCTCATCAGTAGCCGAGTATCCGGGCTCGCTCCACTCAACGGCACCTTCCCAGGTCATGGTTGAATCGCCCACTAAGGTAATTACCGGTGGCGTGGTGTCAGCGGGTGT
>DGPO01000049.1:0-7040 GCA_002390485.1 Halieaceae bacterium UBA4438
GTATAGGCAATGTAATCATCACGCTTACCCACCTTGGGAAGGTCTTTGAACATGTACTGCGCAGGCATCTTGAACATTTGTCGGCTTTGCTCGTCCATCAATAAAGGTCGAATAAAGTCGTAAAAGTTAGACGTGTCGTCGTTAGGCACAGCCAACATCAAATCAATAATTGGCACGTATGTCGGCATCGGCATAAAACTATCCTTGCTCAGTAGTGAGTGGGGGGTACGTTACTCGTAAGACGCCATTTATGCATCACCCGAAAGTGGGGGGTAGTCGGTGTAGCCGGCCGAACCCTCGCCGCCGTAGATCGTTCGTTTGTCCATCTTATTAAAGGGACCGCCCTGCTTAAATCGTTCAACGAGGTCAGGATTTGCGATGTAAAGCCGGCCAAATGAGACTGCGTCGACACGGCCCTCACCAATACTCTCCTCGGCCTCGGACGCTGTATAGCTGTCGCTTCCAATGACAGCGCCTGAGTAGTTGGCGCGTGTGAGCGCTAGGCTATCAATGCCCGTCGAGGGCATGCGTATGGCGTGTACCCAGGCAATACCGACCCGCTCGGCGAGCTGCAACAGGCCCGCGTAGGTCGCCTCAGGTGTTGCATCAATGTGGTCGTTGTAGCGATTGCCGGGGGAAATCCGAAGCCCGACTCGAGCCACACCAATAACATTCGCTAAAACGTCGATAACGCGTTCTATGAATCGGAGCCGATTAGCGAGCGAGCCGCCATACTCATCCTCGCGCTGATTACTCCCCGATGCCAAAAATTGTCCGGGCAAGTAACCCGACGCGCAATGAAGCTCGACGCCGTCAAAACCGGCGCTGAGGCAGCGCTGCGCAGCCCGCCCGTAGTCTGCCACGACCGCGTCAATATCAGCCAGCGACATAGGCTCGGGCGTTGGCATTGCCTTCATCCCATCAGCCGTGAAAATTTCTGCCTGCGCGGCAATGGCCGAAGGCGCCAGCATACGGGCCTTGTCTGACTTGTTGTCAGGGTGTCCGACACGACCGCAGTGCATGAGCTGGCAAGCAATCAGTCCTCCACGGTCGTGCACCGCTTGCGTGACTCGTGACCAGGCGCCCACATGCGCGTCATTACAGATACCGGGGGTCCGGTTATAGCCCTTCCCGTCAAATGTCGGATGCACTCCCTCTGTAATAATGAGCCCCGCATTAGCGCGCTGGCCGTAGTACGTCTCGTGCAAGTCGGAGACGCAGTCATCGTCTTGAGAAGCGCGACTGCGGGTCATTGGGGCCATCACAACACGATTTTTAAGTGACAGATCCCCAATCGTTAAGGGTGACAGAAGGCGATCAATGGCCACGCGTATAACTCCTTTAGCGAGTGCGAATACTGGGATCAGTCGATCCACCGCGCATGGTGATCAAAAACTGATCCAGCGGCGCAGGTGGGGCAACGCAGGGAAGTTCGTCGGAGGGCGGTTGGCTCCAAAATTTCTGCCAGCTTGGGAACAAGCTGTGAAAAGCGCCCTCGTAGTGATCGCGGTCGGGCCAGCGCATTTTATTGTCACCGCAAGGCGGCTTATTGAGGTCAGTCGCATACCAATAACAGGGCAGTCGGCGTTTAAAATACCAACGCCCATCGATACGCTGATAATGATCCCAATACAGCATCTGCATGATGACCCATTCGCTGCCACCGTCCGCCGTCGGCGTCTCGTGTTCATTTTTGGAATAGACGACACCGACGGCGCGGTCAGGATCCTCAAACTCGATAATGTGATTACCGATGTGGTGAGCCGTCCCTGTGAACTGCTCGCGTAACGTCTCATCCATCCACTGCTTAAAATAAGCCCGCCCCACTTTGTCTTTGCCAACGCGCACGTCCGCGGGAAAAAGGTTCACCATGGCGTCCAGGTCTCGCATATCCAGCGCCAACGAATACTTCGCCGCCAGCTGACGAATGTCATCAAGAGACTCGAGTCGATCAAGGCGCGCGATTACACTTTCGTCCGTCATTTCATCTCCCTCATCAATGAGTGGCAGCGTGCCGGCCGGCTCGTCGCCCAGAAAAAGTAGCATCACCCACCGAGCTGCCAGACGCGTAACCGTCACCACGCCGCGGAACGCCGCAGGCAGTCCGTCCTGCCGCATACAGTCCGCCGATGCACTCTCCCTCTGAATTCAGCACGGCGCCGTCGACGGTGGTATCCAAACCGCCCAACGTGAAGTGAGGGAGAAATGCACCGGCGCCAGGCGTGCAGTCTAGCGCGACATACGGTCCTGTTAAGGGCTTAAGCCATGCCTTTGATTTGTGGAACGCCGCGTCCATGCCGCGCTCAGCGGCAACATTGTACTGTCCCACGGTCTCTGCCAGCACGCCGTTTGGCAGATCCAGCTCAGCGGCTAACTCTTCTAACGTTTCGCCGGTGCCTCGCACGGGCGCCGCAAGCCAACTCGCAGTCTCATAGTCCGCGTAGTCATCGACATTGAGCACCAAATAGACGGGGAACGTCTGCTTTACTAAATAACACCCGATGCGCCCGTGGTACGCGTCCTCATTGATAAATCGTTGTCCCTGCCCGTTGACAAAAATGCCGTGGGTGAGTGTCGCTGGTGGGTAAAACGGGACGCTTAAAAAGCCTTCGTGCATGTTAATTGCGCGGGCGCCCACACTAAGCCCCATCTGAATCCCACCGCCCGTATCATTGGGGTTGCCGATCGGCACCGTGCCCGATTTCGCAAGCTCCGGCGCATAACGCTGCATCATCTCAGCGTTCATGACGAAGCCACCGGCGCACAGAATGACCCCTTTTTTAGCGCAATAGAAACGCTCCTCCATGTCCTCCCGCACCACCAACCCCACAATACGCTGACCCGGGCCATGCCGATCCACAATGAGGCGCAGCGCTCTGGCCTCGAGGTGCACGTCGATGTCGCGCGCGTTCACTGCATCCGTGAGGATCTCGATGAATAACGGGCCCCCGTTATCGCCCTCTACGTACAAATTGTGGCCGCGTGGCGCCGGTGTATAACGTTCGACGTAGGGCCAGGCCTTTTCGCTTCCCGTGTACAGCAAACAATCGTCTGTCAACGCCATCATGGCGCGCTCTGGATACTCCGACATTTTAAACGGTACCCCGAGTGCCATCAGCCAGTCCAAGTGCGTCGCCCCACCCTCGGCGTAAGCCCGAGTCTTGGCTTCATCCGCCTGAGGGCCATTAGAGTCCATCAGGTAGCCGAACACATCTTCCACCGAATCGTCGTAACCCACGGCCTTTTGGACTTGCGTCCCGCCACCGAGATAGAGCTCCGCAGACGACAACTTAGTCGAGCCACCGCTCTCGGAAGCGGCCTCAAACACGGCAACCGAGGCGCCGTTATCAGCCGCTTCAATGGCCGCACAGGCACCGGCGCCGCCAAAACCGACGATCAGCACATCCTTCGTGTGTGTCCAGTGTTCGACGTCACTTTCCAGCATTGGCACAAACGACACGACGTCCTCCCTATTTTTTTATGTTTAGGCCCTCAATGTAGCCTCTCGACTGGCGGGACTCTGCCTCCGTTTGGACGATGGTGCAGGCTTGCGATTGCCGCGCACTCGCGAGAACGTGGGCGCTGTCAGAAAGTCAAATTAGGACGCGCCCCATGCAGTGGTACACCGGAAACACCGTCTACGACACCTTGCTCCTTGTGGGTTTCGCGTACGCCATTCTCGTGATGGTCTCGAGCTATTTTGGTACCGCAGCCTACGGCGGGCGATTTGGCGGGGGAAAGCGTGCCAAAGGAATTAAACTGGGCTCAAAAGCGGGTTGGATTCTAATGGAGCTGCCCGGACTCTTGGTTTTTCCTATCGTCTTCTTCATGGGGCCCAACAGCGATCAAGCGGTACCGCTCTTTTTCCTCGGCGTTTGGATGTTTCACTACACCAACCGGGCGTTGGTCGCACCCATGCTCATGCGTGTTCAACCGGGATCCACGGCCAGTTTTTCGCTTGGCGTCGTCATCGCGGGGTGGATAACTCTGTTTTTACACGGCTACTTCAATGCCGCGTACCTCACTGAGTTTGGCACGCACTACACCACTGACTGGTTCAGTGACCCCAGATTTCAAATCGGCCTCGCCATTTACGCCTTTGGATTCGTGCTGAACGTGCACTCAGATCGGATCCTAAGGAACCTTCGCTCGATCAATCCAAGCCCCGATGAACCGCGTTATAAAATCCCCCATGGTGGGGGCTTTAAGTGGGTCACCTGCCCACAGTACTTTGGCGAAATCCTCTCTTTTACTGGATTCGCCATCATGGTCTGGAATCTGGGTGCCGTCTTTGTATTAGCCATGACGGCGGGTAATTTGATTCCACGGGCGCGATTCACGCACAAGTGGTTCCACAAAAACTTTGAGAACTACCCAAAGGAACG
This sequence comes from Halieaceae bacterium UBA4438, assembly GCA_002390485.1. Classification (GTDB taxonomy): domain Bacteria; phylum Pseudomonadota; class Gammaproteobacteria; order Pseudomonadales; family Halieaceae; genus Luminiphilus. The sequence goes on from DGPO01000049.1 coordinate 4,386, forward strand.
CAAAGCCGTCATTCCCGGTCTTTTGTGAGGCTTTAAGGCTGATACCAGATCGCTGAACTGATCGCTCGCTCCTGAATAGACACCGGCGCCATAGGCTCCCGCTGAAGCTGCACAGCGTCAAAGGTCGACCACCGAGGTGTTGGGATCTCGAGTGCTCTGACGTAATAGAACGCCTCTTGCCCCGCATCAAAATCGGGGTCGCGCCACTGCGCTGAGAGCTGCGGCGATCCGAGCGTATTGTCATAAGTCGCGGTTACCGCATCGACACTGGAACCCACAGGCAATACCCTCCCCGAAACAGGATCCACCGCCCGAGCATCAGACCAAGCAAGGTCGTAAATCACCTCATGGCTCTGACCGTCACCATCAACCCACCCCTTGATCATCTGAATCCGATCAAGGTTTGCGCCCACAGGATCTCTTTGCGCCACCACGACAAACTCCGGCGCCATCGCACCGGCTGCGGGAGGTAACGCCCCCCCCATTGGCACACCGTTTGCTCTCGCAATCGCATCAAATGCGACCGCAGTCGCGGTGTCCTTTGGAAAACGCCAACCGCCAAAAAAACTCACTACCAGACGTGGACCTGAGGTCGCGAATGTTTCGCGACGCTGCAGCGCGTCAAACAGTGCTTCTCGCGTATTCTCAGGCGCCCACACGCCCGCCAAACCACCTGAGCCCCACTGTCGGGCTGGCGTCAATTTATCCAATGCAAGGCCGGCCGCCCCTGTTCGAAGTCCCGCCGAGCCATCCATCATGGGCAATTTCCCGGTGTAACCCTTCTCATCACTGGGTGAGGTGGCATTATGGCTGTCACTCGACCCGATGACGCCAAACTTGAGCGGGTTGAATCCCTCGTTGTGAGCCATTGAGATACCGCTACGCAGCGCATCACGCGCGTAGCCCCCTTTGACACTGGTCAACGTCATTTCTCGACCCGGGACTGTTCCCGCAATCTCAAAATCAGCAAATTCATCAAGACTCGATAACAAGGGATGCGTCTCAGAACTGCCCTTAATTTGCAGAATTTCGCTGATCGGCTCTAAATCTGAGCGATCTTCGGGCGACAGCCTGTCAATCCGCTCGCCAGTCTCCGACGCGACCCGATAGGCCAATCCCTCACTGAGATTTGGGTTGTGCGGAATCGCCATCACACGTCGCCCTTTTTCACGCTCTGAACGTAAGAACGTCCAGAGTTCAGGAGGCGTCTCGCCATCAATTGAGCTAAAGGGTATACCGGGGAGGTCACTGCTCCCGTAAATGACGTTGCGGTGGAGGTGTGTGCCAACATCGCCAGCGTCAGCCGACCACTCCCAACCGGGAAATGTGGTGAACACGCCGGGCTCATAATGCTGCTCAGCCGCCGCAACAATCTCTTGCCATGCACTGCGGTTGATCGCGGAGTCGACACCCTCCAGCGTCAGCTTAAAGCCATTGTCTCGAATTAAGCTCATGATTTCCCACCACGACTGAGTCACAGTCAGGCGGTTTTCATCAGCCAAAAGGTCGCCAAGACGCTGCCGGGTGGTCGGCACATCGAGTCCTGACAGACGCGCCTGACCCAAATATTCCGCGTGGTCGGTCACCGCAGCAAAGTCGAGGGGTCGAGAAATCGTCACCGGATAGCCCGCGCCATGTTGTATCGTCAGACCCTTGGCGAAACGATAAACATCATCAGGAACGGCTCGCACACCCATGGTGAAGGCATCACTGGAGAGCGACGTGTGAATGTGCAAATCCCCCCAATACACGCGATTACCCCCTGAAGCCGGCATCGTTCTTACCTGTGAGACGAGCACGGTCTCGGGGCCCTGCAGTGACGGATCATCGATCGGAGGCAAAATGCGGTAAGCCACGACTGAGGCGACCAGTGCAATGAGCACCAATCCCTTCAAAACTGCGCCACCATACTGCTGTGAAAAGCGACTCATAGGCTGCCCCCAGAAATAGCGTTTAATAGATGATCGCCGGTGAGCGTTCCGGCGGTCCTCCCAACATTTCGCGGTGTGACACGCGGTACTCACCCGCGTCATCAATACCCAGGTCAAGACCCAGCTCTGCACCAATCAGTGTCTGACCCGCGTATTTATCGATCACATTGCCAAACGCCAGCGCGTGCAGTAGGTGTCCCGTGTATTCGGGGTTCTCAGCGACCTTCATGATTTCTTCGTACTGCTCAGGATGAACCTCGGCGGCCATCAACGCCCGCTCAGTCCTCAACGGCCCCATCCAAATCGACACGGCATTAACCCCAGTACCTGTGAAGTCGTGTTGCATGTCATGCGCGAATTTATCAATGCCGGCTTTCTGCGCCCCGTAACCCGGACCGTGCATGTAACAATTCGCGCCAAATGACGAACCGAAGGCGATCAAACCCGATCCTTGAGGAACCATGATGCGTGCCGCATGCCAGCTGGCGACATACGCGGAACGTAAGCCCACCTCTAAAATACCCACCGCATCGATGGGCTTCTCCCAGAAAGGTCTTGGGGTTATCAGTTCTGGATGGATCATGGTGGCGTTGTTAACCAAAATATCGAGACGTCCGGAGGCCGACTGAATGTGCTCAAATACAGCACGAACTTGTGCGTCATCCGCGTGATCGCAACGAAGTGCAATGCCCTCGCCTCCGGCCTCGGTCACCTCTGCCGCGGT
>DGPO01000049.1:7179-25703 GCA_002390485.1 Halieaceae bacterium UBA4438
ATTTGCGTCATCATTTCTCCTTGAGTCGAGCGCTCAGCTGGCGACTAAAATTTCGGCGCGACTGACCAAACTCTCGGTCATTCCCTGAAATCCATCCCTCAGTGCCGCCCCCAGTGCAAGGCCGACAAGCGGTGAAATCAAACCCTTCAACACAAAGGTTGATCGGTAAAGTGTTCTCGCCTCGCCGATGGCCGCGATGTCGTGTTGACGGTAACTAAAGAGCAGTGGACCGACGGGTTTCATTCGGTACTCAAAGCGCTCACCAACGACGACCTCACTCACAAACTCCACCTGATCGCGCACGCGGTTACCAAGCTGCACGGTCATGGCGATCGGAGCACCCGCTGTGAGTTCTGCAGAGCAAGCGGTCACAAAGGGGTTCCACTCCGAATAGGCAGAAAAATCGGTAATGACGTTCCAGACGACGTCTTTTGGGGCCTCGATCTCTCGAATAAATTCAATCTTCATTCTCGTTAGATCCTTGTCAGTTAATGCTTAACGAACTGTTTGCGCAGCAGAACTAGCCCGCGGACGCCAATACTTGGTTGTCTTCGAGCACGTTTGCGGGCCGATGGATACACCACGTCCCTGCCGGATGGTAAATGTACGCCACGCAACTGTTGCAGTTATCACAGAGCGATTGCCCGCCCTCCTCACGCCATCGATTGACCAAATCGGGCTCCCGCAAGAGGGCTCTGGCAAGCTGCACGGCTTCAAAGCCTGCATCCATACACTGCGCCACATTGTCAGCTGATTTGACACCTCCCAAGTAAGCGAGCGGCAGGTCAACGGCCTCGCGTATCTTGGTGGAGTACTCCCAAAAGTACAGTTCTTTAAACTCAATTTTTGGCACAGCTGCTTGCGTGGATGCAATCGCCATTCCGCTCAGTGACCACTTGCCCAGCACACGAAGCATTGCCTCTAAGTTCATGTTACTGCCAAAGGTAAACCACCCCGACTCGACGTTTCGACCGCCGGACAACACCAACATGTCAGCACCTGCCTGCTCCAAGATTTTCGCCGTGATGACGCCGTCTTCAAGCTGCGCACCTTTGCTGCGACCATCGGCAACATTGATTTTGGCGAGGACCGCAATGCGGTCACCAACAGCCTCCTTGACCGCTTTGAGGACGCGAGCGGGGAAGCGCGCACGGTTCTCAGCACTGCCGCCATAGGCATCTGCCCGTTGATTATCCAGCGGCGATAAAAATTGATTGAGCAGGTAACCGTGCCCCATGTGAATCTCAACGGCATCAAAGCCGGCGTCATAACAGCGCTCAGCGGCGGTAACGAATAAAGTTACCATCCGATCCATATCGCGCTCTGTCATGGCGCGGCGGAACATATTGCCCCGTAGGAGACCTGCCGGATTGAAACCCGACACTGAACTTTGAAGACGCCTGGGAACAAAAACACCGGTGACAAAACTACCCGCATGCGTTAACTGCGCCGAAATTTTGCCACCTGCGTCGTGCACGGCCTGGGTCACAGCGCGAAGGTCGGGCATCGCGTCATCGTGAATCCAAACCTGGTCAGGCAGCGTCCGTCCGTCTTTCTCTACGGCCACATAAGCCATGGTGGTCATACCAACGCCACCCTTGACCAGCGCTTCGTGGTGCATGCGCATAGCACGAGTAGGACGGCCTTGCTTGGACATGTTCTCGTTTGCGCCAGCTTTGATGAAGCGATTAGGTAAGGTAATGGGACCGAGCTTTAAGGGCTCATAAGCGGCAGTCAGCATGTCTTCGTCCAATGACTAACGGTACAAGCATTGAGTATACCCACCGTGCGAGACCAGCCATCGTCCCTTTGGACAGTGTTCAAGCGTTACCCATCAACACCGCTAATCATCGCGAAAACCATGGGCCATTGTGACGCCAGATTTTAAAGCAGCGGGACTTACCGCCAAAGACAGCAGGTTTTCATAAACAACTGCAATGCGATGAAAAAGTTTGAGGGCAATGCGTCTAATCGACAAAATTGCATTTGCCGTATTTAGCCCCATCGGCTTCATCGACTGGTTATGCAACAATGCCCACCCGGTGATGCGGCTCGCTGAATCGTCGCCGCACCGACACTGGCAGATGAACGGACACTTCAACACACCCGAGCAACCCCCAATAGGACACCAAGATGATCGAATCGTTATTTTCCATGCACGACAAAATATGCGTTGTCACTGGAGGAAGCCGTGGACTCGGTGCCTTCATGGCGCAGGGTTTTCTGGAAGCCGGTGCCAAACGGGTATACATCACAGCGCGTAAACACGACGCCTGTGTAAGTGCCGCCGAGGAACTTAGTCAGTACGGAGAGTGCATTGCAATTCCGGGCGATGTCGCGACGTCCGACGGACTGCAAAACCTTGTCTCCGAATTAATGTCTCGTGAGGACCACATTGACGTTTTAGTCAACAACGCAGGCGCGGGCTGGGGTGCCCCGTTTGGTCAGTTCCCGGAGCACGGTTGGGACAAGACGATGACAGTGAATACCAAGAGCCCATTCTTCCTAACTCAGGCTCTAGCTCCGCTGTTAAAAGCAAATGCCCGCGCTGACAATACGGCCAGCATCATTAATATTGGTTCTATCGCGGGCATGGTTGGCCATGCGGTTGATAACTTTAGTTACGCAATCTCAAAAGCCGGCATCCATCAGCTCACGCGTATACTATCAGCGGAACTCGCCAAGGATCACATTCGTGTCAACGCCATTGCGCCAGGCCGCTTTTATTCTAAGATGACGGAATTTCTGAGCACCGATCAAGCAGCCTTTGACGAGGAGTTACAAACAATTCCAATGCGTCGCTGGGGAGAAGCCACTGACATTGCGGGCGTCGCCATTATGCTGGCATCACCTGCAGGTGCGTTTATTACCGGGCAGATTATTCCAGTCGATGGCGGCACCTCGGTAGTCAATTAATCGTCGAACTCACGTCTATTTGCGGGCGCCAAGGACCACCGCTATGCCCGCACAATTGTCGCCGCAGTTCCTGGTCTCGTCACTTGGGCACCCGTGCAATGGCGGGCGGTACGAAAGGTCCAACTTTCCTCGACACTGCCCGCAAAAAGGTGATGGAGGTATCAACACTGAGGGTGAAGTGGTCGATGAACAGCCCACTCTTCCTCGGCGCGGGCTCTTGGTTCTAAAACCCTTCCGCCTCATGCGACGCCTTCCAAACAAGGCCCGGAAGCAGCCGTCGCATCCAGACACCAAACTTCGTTTGCTTCCCCGGGAAAGCAAAGGGTTTGCCGCCTTCCAAGCAACGCTCCACCTCGGCAATCACCTGATCCGGTGTCAGGGTCTCGCCCCTCGCTGGGAGCTTCGGAACCACTGTCGCTTCAGCCTGTCGCCATAACGGCGTAGCCACTGCAGGGGGACAGACACAACAAAAGCGAAGCCCGCTGTCGCGGTTTTCGTGGTACAGAATTTCGCTGTAGTGCTGCACGGCGGCCTTACTCGATGCGTAGGCCCCCATCAGCAGCCCTGGAATGATGCCCGTCATAGAGGAAAAGCTAATGAAATCGCCATACCCCCGCTCAAGCATGGGGGGCAGGGCCGCTGTAGCGACGTTGACCAAACCACCGTAGTTCACGGACATGACCTTGTTAGTCACTCTGGGGTCTTCGTCGACGAGTCGCCCAAAGGGCATAATAGCGGCTGCATTGACGACCCGATCAACGGGCCCTAATGTCGTTTCAATGGTTGAAAATACAGCGCTCACGGCACCTGAGTCTGTAATATCCACCTCAAATGTGTGAATCGTTTCGAAACCTGAAGCAGTTGCTTCCATTCCCTCTGTATTCACGTCCAGCAAGGCGACGATAACGCCGTCAGCCGCGAGCTGTCGGGCCCAGGTTTGCCCCACACCACTGCCACCGCCTGTAATAACAGCTAACTGTCCTGTAAATGCCATAGCGTCCCCCTAGCCCTCTGGCGTAAATACAATGGGCATCTTTTTAATTGTGTTGATAAAAAATGAACGCATGTAGGTAATGTCACCCGCCAAGCGAGGATTGCGGAGCCGCGGAATAAGCTCCTCAAACATTATTCTCATTTCCAGACGCGCCAAGTTAATACCGAGACAGAAGTGCTGACCGATGCCGAATGACCGTAGTTCCCGATTCAGCGTGGGCATGCGTTTCATTCGATGAATATCAAAGACCAGAGCATCGTCGCCAAACACGTCCTCGTCGTGGTTGACCGAGTGATAATGCATAACGACCTTGTCACCCTTTTTAATCTCATACCCCTGCCACTGGATGTCTTGTGTGGCTGTTCGTCGCATGGCAATGAACGCGGTGTTATACCGGAGCATCTCCTCGACAGCAGCAGGAATATCGTCGGGGTAGTCGACCAAATGTTGCAATTGATCCGGGTTTTCCATGAGCAAGCGCAGTCCGTGCGCTATGGCCGTTCGCGTGCTCTCGTTTCCGCCAACCATCAGAAGAATAAACACCCATGCAAACATCTCATCAGTGACAGGCTGCCCCTCTAATTTTGCCTCCAACAGCGCCTGAATAACGGGTCCCGTGAATCCCTCACGCTGTTTTTGAGCAAGTTCTGCCGCGTAAATCATCACTTCAAACGATGCGGTCTGAGCCGCCTCCATACCACCCGCCACATCGGGATCATCGGCAAAGGCCATGGTATTGGTCCACTTGAAGAACTGGGCTCGGTCGTCCAGTGGAACGCCGAGCAACTCCAAAATTGCCATGAGTGGTAACTCAGCGGCGACCTCCTCGACAAACTCACACTCCCCTCGACGCGCCACTCGGTCAACAATCGTTTTGGCTTGTGCCCTCAACCACGGCTCCATAGCAGCGACCGATTTGGGTGTGAAGGCGTCTTTCACAATCCGCCTGTGCGTCACGTGCTTAGGCGGGTCCATGGCGATAAAACTATTATCGTTCATGATGCGGCCGATCTCGCGCGCGCTTTCATCGGGTGGCTCCATGGGAAAGGGGCCCTCCACCTGCGAAGAGAATAAGCTTGGGTTTTGCGACACAAAATCAAGCGCATCGCGTTTGACTGCAGCCCAGTAGGGCACGCCCGTATCAGCGTCTTCGTAATACACGAAACTGCCCCGCTCGCGAGCCTCCGCGAGTGCGCTGTACGGCATGCCCTCGCGGTAAGCCTCAAGATCTAAAGGATGCGTAAAGGGGCAACTCGGCATTTGATACTCCACGGCGTTAAGCGGTGATTAGGTTGAGTTGATACGACAACCGTCCTCGTTAGACCTATTAAACGCCAGATTCGTGACCCTCAAAGCGGCTAAAACCGCTGGCTAGTCGTGCAATAACCCACAGCCACTAACGTCGGCAAAGGCCTCCGCCCAGCCATCGATAAGGCTCGCAGTTATAAATGAGACGACCGTTCTCCCCGTATTGCCAGTCCAACATACGAATCGCATTCTCCGGGGGCATGCCGCCAGATGCGTTTGGCTGTAATTCAGACGGTTGCTGTGGGTAGTCTGCCCAGTTCAGCGGCGCCTTCCATCCCGGTGGTGGCATTAGTTCAGAGCGTGTTCCGGCCACCGGATACAAGTGTCGCCAGTGACGAATCTCTTGGGCCATCTCGACCACGACCTCAGGGTATGTCTGCGCTAAATTTTGATACTCGTTGGGATCGTCGGTAATTCTAAATAAAAAGTTCGTGACCTCGACGGACGTAAATCCCGATTCGATTCGCTGTACAAGCTTCCACTCGTCGTCAAAAGCCGTGACATTAACCGTGTTTTTAAAGGGTGACTCCGCAATAAAAAAAAGCAGTTCGTCACGCGGTATTGCGCGCTGGCCCGTGACCGCTGGAAGCATGTCTTGACCGTCAAGACGGTAGTGGGTGACGGCTTCGATACCCGCGGCTGCGGTCAGTGTGGGGAGTACGTCCATTACTGACATGATCGAGTCCACACGACTCCCCGCGGGGATCTGATCTGGCCATCGCACAGTGGCAACAACGCGGATACCGCCTTCGAACGTGTCACCTTTCCCTCCACGTAGAGGCGCGTTATCCGCGCCGCCCATCGCGTATACGGCACCGCCATTATCAGAGAAAAAAAGCACAATCGTATTATCGGCCAGCCCTTGAGTGTCGAGCGTGTCCAATACGCGGCCAATGGATTGATCCATTCCATCGACGACGGCGGCGTACATAGGCCGGGCACTTTTACGGCCAGTCACTTTCGCCATCAGACGTGTGTTGTCTGCCATTTTGCTTCTCGACTGACCGCGATCGTCGTTCATGTCAGCGTATTTCGCCTGCAGTCCCTCGGGGGCATCGAGTGGCGTGTGCGGTGCAATAAACGGCATATAAATAAAAAATGGTTTGGTCTCATCGCGCTCGCGGATGTAGCGACTGACCTCGTCCGCTAACAAATAGCTCTCATAACCTTGGTCATCGATCGACACACCATTGCGCTGAAAATCTTTGCCGCCCAGGCTCGCGAAGGGGGGATAAAACCCCACTTCGGTATGCAAATGACCGTAGAAGTGCTCAAACCCCCGGGCGTTCGGATGATAGGACTGCTGCGCATGCCCTAAATGCCATTTTCCCACCATGGCAGTCTGGTAGCCGGCCTCTAAAAAAAGCGCCGGCAAGAAGGTCTCGTCAGGGTGAATCCCGTTGTTCTGCCAGGGCATGATCGTGGAATAAGCCACCCCTAACCGTATGGGATCTCGACCGGTCATAAGCGCAGCGCGCGTCGGAGAGCAGATGGGTGTCGTGTAAAATCGATCGAGTTGCGCGCCCTCAGCGGCGATACGGTCTAGTGACGGTGTCTGTATGACTTGATTGCCGTGAAATCCAACGTCCGCCCAACCCAAATCGTCCGCGACGATGACAACAATATTAGGACGCTCGCTCGCCGACACCAGTTGGACTGTTAGCAACACTATCCAGCCCACAACAAAGGCCCTCATTTGGACCATAACGCACCTTCCTTTTTTATTGTGATGCTGTGGCACACTCAGGCCAGAGAGTAGCGCGCAAACAACTGGAGTGAAAACCATGCGAGCAAAGAATCTCCTAATCAGTTTGGGTGTACTCACCGCAGTCGGGCTTTGGATTAATTGGGATATCGTTGAAACCAGCGCGCGCGATTCGATCGCAAGTGCGGCGGGAAAAGCCGCTGTTGCCAACCTGTCTGGTGTTGTCGCAGGAAATAACACTCGAGGGCTCGCGGCCGCAGAACTGATCACGCTCCCTGTCGAGGTCGACGAGGTCAGTCACGGTATTTTTCGCGCCTCCGGCGTGAGCAACACCTTTGTCATCGTCACATCGGCGGGCAATGTTGTGTTCGACACGGGGCTTATTATTCAGGCAAGCGAGCAAATTCGAAAGCTCAAGGACGCCGTTGGTGATAACGAGCCAGCGAAAATTATCCTCAGTCACAGTCACGCAGATCACGTGGGGGGCACACGGCTTTGGTCTCAGGGCGCAACACAACTCATTGCTCACAAAGCGTTTGAGGAAGAACAGCGCTATCTCACTGAGCTCAACCCCTACCTTCATCGGCGTAACCGGACACTCTTTCCCTGGATTCCCGAAAACCCAAGCACCCTCCCGGGCCTGAATTTTCGGGGACTCACGCCGGACGTGCGTGTAGACAACAATGCACCCTACCGATTCACCCTGGGCGAGCGTCGCTTTGAGGTCCACGGAATGCCGGGGGCCGAAGGCGCCGATAACGTTGTACTGTGGCTGCCCGACGAAAAAGTGCTGCTGGCCGGAGACTTTTTTGGGCCGCAATTTCCGCAATTCCCGAATATATTTACTATGCGAGGGGAAAAAACGCGCAAGCCCATTGAGTACATTGACTCGATCAATCGACTTCTCAAAATGGACATACAAACGCTGCTTCCGAGCCATCTAGAGCCTGTTCGTGGCGCTGCATTAATCCGAGACGGAATGCTACGAATCAGAGATGCCGTGCAATTCGTTCATGACCAAACCGTTGCAGGAATGAACGCGGGTCAATCGTTAGACGCGCTGATGACCGACATCAACCTGCCCGAGCATCTCCTTTTGTCACAGTCACACGGAAAGGTCAGTTGGGCGGTGAAATCCATCTGGGAGTATTACGCCACCTGGTTTCACTTCGACCGAACCAGCGAGCTGTATGCCACTCCTCAATCGGCAGTACTCGACGATTTAGCCGGCGTGATCGATATTGAAGCGGCGCTGGCGCTGATTCAACGCAAACTCGACAGCGCCGATCCGGAGCAAGCGCTTTTGCTGCTGGAGCTGCTTGAAGGCGCCAACCCACTCCAGCAACTGCTAGGCCTGCGGCTTCAAGCCTTAGAGCAACTCAAAGCGCGCGCCGCAATTACTGGCAACGATTACGAGCGCTATTGGCTCGAAAGTGAGCTAGAAAAATACGGGACATTTTACGAAAACCAATCAGAACACCCACATGTGGACTAAGACAAGGCAACACCACAAGTTGCTCTGACCCATAGTGTCCCCTATGTTTGATGTAACAACGCAAACAACTTGTAACATATGAGGATGCTATGACTGATCGCCTTACTGTCGTTTCCACTGACTGCCACGCAGGCCTACCTATTTCGCAATACAAGCCTTACGTCGACAGCAAGTATCACGACTTCATCGATATGGCCGTCGACGTCCAAATCGACATGATGGACAAAGCCGAGCAACAGTTTTTGATCAAAGAGATCAACGACGAATGGCGCGCTCCTATTAAGCAGGAGTTGACCGGTGCCTGGGATTATAAAGAGCGTAGCAAGATGCTCGCCAGAGACGGCATTACCGCTGAAGTCATTTTCCCAGATGGGATTACCGAGCAAAACACCCCACCGTTTGGTGCCGGTCTGGGTTTATCACCCAAAGATGCTGTCCCCGAACTTCAATGGGCCGGTGCTATGGCGCACAATCGCTGGTTATCAGAGTTGGTCGCTAACGACCCCAAAAGACACTTTGGCGTGGCTTCAATCCCCTTATTATTCGATGTCGCCCAAGCCGTCGATGCGGTTCGCTGGTGTCATGAAAACGGTCTTAAGGGTGTCATGCTGCCAACGCTGTGGGGCGAGCACGCGGCCTACCATGACGTCAAATACGATCCGTTCTGGGAGGCCTGCCAAGACCTCGGCATCGTCATACACTTCCATTCCGGTCCAGCGCCGCACAACGAATATTTTGGTCCCGCCTTTCCCAATGAGGACCGAAGTGCAGAGCTGCCTGGCGCCATGGGGGCCTACGTTTCTGAGGTCATGTTCTGGCTCTACCGACCCTTAACGTTCATGTTATGGGGCGGCGTATTTGAGCGCTTCCCTCGCCTTAAGGCCATGGTCGTCGAGGGTGGCACCATGTTCATGGTCCCTTCATGGCTCATGCTGTTAGACCACAACTACACCGACATTCAGTTCTCAGCAAAGCTTGGTGATTTTCGATCGCACCTGTCCATGGCACCGAGTGAGTACTTTGCACGTAACTGCGGCATCGGCGCGTCATGTGTGCCCCGGCGCGATCTCGATATGAGAGATCAAATTGGACTGAAGCAGATCATGTGGGGCAGTGACTTCCCGCACCCCGAGGGGACTTGGCCGAATACCGCGCAGTATTATCAGGACACCTTTAAAGGGTTTGATGTCGATGACGGTCGTCAAATTTTAGGCGGCAATGCTATTGAGTTTTACGGTTTAGACCGTCAATACCTGGATGGACTTGCGGCTGAGATTGGTCCGTCGAGCAGTATTTTTAACGGCTAAAAAACAATAACGACCCAGGGAGAATATTGACATGGAACTCATCGCAGTCTGCGACTCCAAAACTAACACAGCGCCTGACTTCCCTATCGGATGGTGGTCAGTGGCGCGAAGCCACGAACTTGAGGTGGGTGACGTAAAAGCGGTCACTGCACTGGACCGTGAGTTGGTCCTCTATCGGACTGAGTCTGGCGACGCACGAGTCCACGACGCGTATTGTCCTCACTTGGGGGCGCACCTCGGTGTGAACGGTAAAGTGGTTGGCGAATCGATTCAATGCCCTTTTCACGGCTGGCAATTCGGCGGCGATGGGAAGTGTCAGCACATTCCTTATTGCGAAACAATTCCGGCGCGTGCAAAGGTTCAAAACTGGCCCACCAGTGAGGTCAACGGCGAGATCTACATGTGGTACCACCCAACGGGCGCCGCACCAGACAAAGAAGTGCCTGTGATCCCGCAGATTGGCGACGAAAACTGGACCGAGCCCCGCCAAGTGGAGTTCAACATTCCAGTTCACATTCAAGATATCGCGGAAAATTCATGTGATCCGGAGCATTTTCAGTACGTGCACAAGCAAAACCAGACTCCGCCCTCTTCCGTTAAGGTCGAGGACGATGGCGCCGTGCATTTACGCTCCGAAATAGAAGCTCAAGGCATGACTGGGGAGCTTCACGCCACCATGTTCCAACCCGGTCTTGCCCGTGTTGTCACCAGCTATGGCCCGGGCGCTGAAATGATGGTTTACAACTCCGCACAGCCTATTTCAAAGGATGAAACGCTCCTGCGGTGGACCCTTATCGTGCGCAATGAAATAGCCGAGTTTGTGGGCGACCAAGTCATGGACGGCATTATTGAGGGACTGTCAGACGACTACCCGATTTGGGAAAACAAAGTGCACCGCAAGCAGCCTATTTTCTGCAAAGGCGACGAGACGCTGGTGCTGTTCAGAAAATGGGTGCGCCAGTTTTACCTTCCCGACAGCCCGCGAGGTCAACAATGAGCGACAACTATTACAGTGGAAAAACAGCCATTATTACCGGTGGTGCCAGCGGCATTGGTCGATCAATAGCCTTTGGATTGGGCCGTGCGGGCGCTAACGTTGTCGTTGGCGACGTCGATGCGACCGCCATGGAATCGATGGCGACGGACCTCAGTGCAGAAGGTATTTCGCACCGTATTGAACGATGTGATGTGACCTCAACAGAGAGTCTTCAAGCGTTACTTGATACGAGCTTAGAGGCATTTTCACAGGTGGACCTGGTATTTGCTAATGCGGGCATTGGCGCAGGCGAAGCGGGCCCTATCTGGGGTTTCTCTGAGAAGGATTGGCAGTGGTGCTTTAACGTCAACCTGTGGGGCGCGGTCAATAGCATCAGCGTGTTCATGCCCTACCTGATCACACGGCCTGATCGAACCCACATGATCATCACCGGCTCAGGTAATGGCGCCTACACCGTACTGCCTGATGTGCCTATTTACACGGCCACAAAGGCGGCGGTTCATACCATTACAGAGAACCTACACTACCAAGTACAAATGGGTGGACTTCCGGTTGTTGTGAGTGCCCTCTTCCCCGGACCGCACGTCGTTGAAACGGGTCTGTTTAATTCGGGACGTGTTCGACCTGAAGAATTCGATAAAGGGGTCATTGGCAACGAGACAGGTATCAACTCTGTCGAAGACATGAAACGCATGGCTGAAGAATTTGGCATCAATATCCAGACCACGCACCCCGATGAGGTTGCAGAGATGGCGCTTGCAGGCATTCCAAATGGTGATTTTTGGTTGCTGGCGCACACGGACGAAAGTAAAGCCAAGATCCAGCGCCGCGCCGACATGATTATCAATAAGACTACGCCCGTACCAGAATCGGTCGGCTGACAATACGTTTATACCGCACAAGGAATAATAATATGAGTGAAGCACAAGCCCCTATGGGAAATACCGGCGACATCATCAACTGGCCCATGCTGAAGATCCACTACCGAACTGACCCCGACGCGATTGCGGCGCTACTGCCACCTGGGTTCACTGTCGGTAAAGAGCCTAACGTCAATCTCACCGTGTATAACTTCCCGGTACCCGATGTCCCAGAGTACGGGGTCGTCACTACGGTTAACGCTGACTTTGACGGTGTGGAGGGTGAATACACCCTCGGCTATGGCATCGATCAGGAATCGGCGATCTTTATATCGCAAGAGACGAATGGCCAACCCAAATACCCCTGCGTAATCGACTATCACAGGCTTGGGCCCATGGTTCACGCCAAGTGCACGCACCAAGGCTATACCTTTCTTGAGTTTGATGGCATGAGCGAAGGCCCCTCTGATCCAGGCGATGAATTCGTGCAAAACGAATGGTGGATCAAGGTGTCGCGTGCGGTCAGCATGGGCGGTCCGGCCACCGGCTATGACTTCCCGCCGCATGTCGTCCACGTCGCCAGTAAATACGGTACCGCCTGGAAAGAAACAGTGAACGGTAAGCTCCTTTTACGCGACAGCCCTTGGGACCCGCTCGCCAGCAAACTGCCCATGCACGAGCAATTATCGGCCTACCTGTGGTGGCCAATTTTCCTAGACCGTTCCATTACATTGTCAAAGCCCCTTGATCCAGATGCGTTCTTGCCTCACGCAGACACCATTTCCGGATCACGCTGGCCCGGCGTCAACGGTGCACCGGGTAAGTAACGCGCGCGATGACTCAAAAGGATGATCTGGCCTCAAGGGTTCAAGCCCTTGAGGACATTGAGGCCATAAAGCGTTTAAAGGCTCGCTGGTGGTTCGCCTGCGACACCCGCGACATCGCCGGTATGCGTGGCTGCTATGACGAAAGCGATTTTCTGATCGACTTTGGTTTTATTGGCGAGTTCACGGATATGGACGCCTTTATCGACGTCTTTGAGTCATTGGCCTGCCACCCGACGCATGTCGATATGCACCACGGCACCGCGCCTGAAATTGAAATGACGGGGCCCGACACTGCAAAAGGTCGCTGGCGTATGCGTTTTCAATTGCTCGAAACAGCGCTAAAACAAGTGCAACTCATGAGCGGTTACTACGAAGATGAATATGCACGGGTTGAGGGCGAGTGGAAAATGCGCGTCTCAAAATACACGCTGATGTCTAATCTTTTCCTCTCCTCGGCTGAGGGTGTTGTTGCGATCGAACAGATCGGCAGCGCGCCCGGCCTGGTCACTGAGCAGTAAGGATATTCGTATGGCCGCTAATGATATGGCTGCCAAGTGGGATGCCTTCTGCGACACGCTGAAAGCCGCTGGGCAAGAACTGACGCAGGACCATGTACCCCAAGACGAGCAAAGTCAGGCTGAGGGCTTGCGATACCTCTCTAGGATGGCGCGTGCAGCACTTGAGTGGTACGTAGAGTTTAACGATGCGGCGTTTCCAGTGCTTTATCAACCAGCCCACGAGACCATCAAGCTAGGGGCCGATAACCCCGATAACGTCTACCAAAAAGCCGTTATAGACGGGCGCTTTGACTACCACCTAACCGGTAATCGCGGATCCATTGACTACATCAGCTTTGCAACAAGTAAAGGCAGTTATGCTGAAAACTTAAAGCAGATTGAAACGGGCTTCCTCGATAGTAATGCGCTTGATATGGATGCAGACGGTAACTTCGAGATAGTCTTGAGCGCCCGCAGGCAGTCGGGCAACTGGCTGCCAATGGACACCGAGTCGGAGTCTCTGCTGATCCGTCAAACCTTTCTAGACCGATCGGTTGAGATCCCTGCTGACATACAAATTCAACGGCTCGACCGCTCAGCCACTCCAGAGCCGCTGAGCTCAGAAAAGATCACAGCCGACTTCGACAAGGCCATGGCGTTTTATCGCAACACCATTGGTTTGTTCTCCCAGTGGAGCAAAGACATACGAAAAAATCCCAACAGCCTCCTCCTTTGGGATCAAGCTTTTTGCCAAGCCGTCGGTGGCGACCCTAATATCATCTACTATCACGGTCATTTCCGACTGGCTTCAGATGAGGTGATGGTGATAACACTTCCCTCAATCCCTGATTGCCAAACTTGGAACCTGCAAGTTGATAACTACTGGATGGAGTCGCTCGACTACCGCTATCACAAGATCGCTATCAACCGGCATACTGCTCACGTCAATGCTGATGGTTCGGTCGATCTTCACATCGCCCAAAGGGATACAGGTCACGCCAATTGGCTCAACTCGGGCGGCCATATAGAGGGGACCCTCTGCTTCCGATGGGTCGGCTGCGAGAAGCCTACAAGCCCGGTCACCCGCGTTATCAAATACTCGGACGTCAGCGAGTGAGTCAGGCCCAACCTGAACCTCAACGCAGAAACTCGATCGGTAAGCACCTTGCTAAGTTCGCCGGTATCATTGCCGCAGTCATCATTGTCGCTTCAATCAGCTACACACTGGGCAGCTTCAACGCACGTGACACCGTCAGCCGGCCCGAGATGAGCTGGGCCCTGGGTTCAGCGGCCGCCATCAAAACCAGCGATTTATCCATCAGTCTC
Source organism: Halieaceae bacterium UBA4438 (assembly GCA_002390485.1). Classification (GTDB taxonomy): domain Bacteria; phylum Pseudomonadota; class Gammaproteobacteria; order Pseudomonadales; family Halieaceae; genus Luminiphilus. Next base: position 21,412 of record DGPO01000049.1, read on the forward strand.
GAGCACGCTGCAAATGTGATACGTCAGCGTGATCCAGATATGTCAGAAGCTGAATTGGCCAAAGCCTATGACTATCTTAGTGAGTTGCTGGCGGCATCCGTGGAGATGCATATCGCCAAAGGTGACCCTTTTAGGCCAGCGTTTACAAATTGGATGAGCGACTATCGTAAGTTTTTGGGTGATAGCCCTGATGCGGTCTATTCAACCGCGCCGATCAACGCCGGTATTGAGTATGAGATAGAAATAAAAGCAGGCTCAGCAGACTACTTGGGACTTGTTGTTTACGACCGCAGCCCTTTAACCGGCTGGAACAGGGTTGCTGACAGCGTGAGTGTTATTCCAGAAACCGACAACTCAGACTTTCGTATTCAATTGACAGTGGGGCCTAACCACGACGTAATGCAGAGCCGCGTCACCAGTGCCGACAACAACAAATTCACTGCTCCCGTGAGCGATGTTTCTGAGACGACTAGAGACAGACCAAGCTCTTCACCTCAGCGACTCGCGCTCAATATAACCGATGGCAGTCACATGCTTATGGTGCGGGAGTACTTCTTTGACTCAGGCCCCCGGCAACCCTCATCTTTGAAAATCACAGCGCTTGTTAAGGATGAAGCGGTCACCACCACAGAAGTCCGCTCAACGCCTTATGAAACGCGCGCTGAAAATGCCGTGAACTTCTTCAATCAGACTTGGCAAGGCAGCCTTGCTCTTGCTGATGCGCTTAACACGACAGCTAATAGCTTTGATCGCCCGGCGACGGTGTCTCCTGATTTCGTCGGTATTTTTTATCCGACACCCGATAACGACTACCACGGAGGCGCCTTCTCGCTCGCACCCGGAGAGGCCCTGATTGTCGAAGGCAAGGTACCCACTGCAGCCTTTTGGAGCATTACGCTACAAAACCATTGGATGCAGTCGATTGAGGCTAACGGGCAAGCTGTTTCCCTGACCGGTAATCAAATTACAAACCGGCAAGGAAAATACCGTGTGTGGATCAGTGAAACCGCGCCTCCATCTGGTGAGGATTGGCTCGATACCCAGGGCGAAACTAAGGGATTGGTGGCTATACGATATTTGCTCGCTGACACTGCGACCTCGCCAAAAGCGACGCTGCATGAGGTGAACCACCCCGTTGAAGTGAGTAATCTCAACCAATCGGAACTAAAAAGCTTATGAGGATCCCACTGTGCTAAGTACCGATCAGTTAATGACTGCAGCGCTGGAAGTTGCAGACAGCGGGCAATTTAAGGATTTGAGTTTTCTTGAGCATCTTGAGTCCTTAGTGTCAGGACTCAATCGCGAGGCCGCTCTTAATGCGGTTGGCACACAATTTCATAGCGCTCGCTTGGCAGATTTACTGGCTAACCGACTGAGGCTAGAGCACTGGGTCGAGCAGTACCCGGACATTCTCGAGGAAAAAATCCTCAGTCCGATTGTCGTGATCGGACTACCCCGCACGGGCACTACGATGTTACATCGCAGCATTGCCGCCGATGATCAGCTGCTTGCCCCACTTTGGTACGAGGTACGCCAACCAAGCCCTCTAAACCCAAACTTTGAGCAAGATGACGCGCGAATTCCGATTGCTAAGGCGGAAGTGGCCGCCATGTTGAAGGCATCACCCGAACTTGCCGCCATCCATCCAATGGATCCAGTGGCTGCCGATGAGGAGATCATGCTCCTCGAGCATGCCTTCATGAGCACGGTGCCCGAATGTTACGGATTCATGCCCGAATATGGAGAGAGCCTTTTCGAAAAGGACCAGTCTGTCGCCTACGACTATCTCTACTTACAACTTCAATTTTTACAGTGGCAGAAGCGCAAAAAAGGTCTAACAGGCGCGCGTTGGCTGCTTAAGACCCCCCACCATCTGCACTACCCCGAACATCTTTTCGAGCGATTCCCCGGTGCGTTGGTCATTCAAACTCACCGTCATCCGCTAGAAGTCATTCCCTCTTACGGCAGTATGATGGCCGCACTAGCATCACCCTTCACCAACACGCTAGATCCAGTTGCTATGGCCCAGCATTGGGCAGAAAAATGGCAGCTTGGCCTAGCCAAGACACGTGCATTTCGCGACAACGGTTATGATGATCGTTATTTTGATTTGTGGTTCAAAGATTCCGTCAGGGACCCGGAAACAACTATTAAGAGCATCTACACCTTTACAGGGCAGACGCTCACAGATGTGGCTCTGGCAGAGATGGCTCGATGGCGTGAGATGAATGCCCGAGAGAATCGCCCCGAGCACCATTATGAGTTATCCGACTACGGGTTTACGCGCGCCGGCATCGAACATCAGTTCGGCGACTATATTTCACGCCATGCGCAAGCATGATAACGCTTCTAGCGAATCACTTATTCTCAACGTAGTCCTTCAACGCCCTAGCCGTGTCATCAAATGCGCGCTTTACCCAAGGACCTGCGAACCGCATCACGTGGATTCCGTGAGGCCCTAAGAAGGCATCGGTCGAGTAGTATTCGCAGCTGACAGGGCCAGTTGAGATAACGAACTGGTCTCGTCGCGCTGGGTAGGGCCACTCGTCGACCCAGGGCGCTGACCATGACACGAGACGGGGCTCATCAATTTCTGTGATGAACTCCACGTTATCGAAGTACTGCCCCTCCTCCGTGTAGCTTTTGAGCTTCATCGACAGTGGCTCACCCACTTCGAGCACGCCGGAGGCCTCAACGCAAAAGGGGTTCCACTCGCTGTAGCGGTCAAAATCGATCAACACATCCCACACGACCTGAGCAGGTGCGCCGATCTGTACGGTAATGGAGCGCACAATCGCGTTGGGGTCTATAGCTCGCTTTTCTTGCTCATTTATACCGTCCGTCATTACCGCCTCCCTTCACCCATTCTTACGGCGCCATGTACTCGCCGCCGTTCACATCGACCGAACTACCTGTAATGACCGCCGAATAATCCGACAGGAAGGCAAGTACCGCCCTCGCGCAATCTGCTTCTGGGGGAATGATCCCCAGCGGGATGCGATCAGTAATGCTGCGCATCACGGTATTACGATCTGCGCCCGCGGCCACCTGAGAATCGATGAACGCATAAACGGGAGCCCCACCAATCCATCCCATACGCAACGCATTCACCCGAATAGAAAACTTCCCAAAATCATTGGCCATGTGGCGAGTGAGCGCGTTAAGCGCGCCTTTCCCTGCCGCGTACATCGTCTCACCGGCAAAGGGCTTTACCGTCGACATGGTCGAGACGTTGACGATCGACCCCCCACCCACCTTTTGCATGTGCGGCGCACACGCCTGGGCCATTCGAAGTGCGCCCTGACAAATGACATTAATGACGTCGCCCACTTTATCAGGATCCGCTTGATCGGCCGTTGCCCAATCACCGTGCGCGTAAGCGCTATTAACCAGGCCATCAATTCGACCAAACGCCTTTGCTCCCGCAGCCACTAGCGCGTTGCATTGCTCGGTCGAGGTGACATCGGTACCGAGTGCCACCGCCTGTCCACCGGTTTTCCGAATCTCGTCCGCAACCGCGTCAATAAAGTCTTGATTGCGCGCGCCCAGTACGACGGCGGCACCCTCTGCAGCCGCCATTTTCGCCAGTGTTTGTCCAAGTCCTGGACCGACCCCGCTGATCACCACCACTTTATTTTCGAGCAACATCACACCACCTCCTCAACGCCCAACACCGCGGTAACTTCACCCCAAAGCTGCGATCGACACTGGAACACGCACTGACCATCCCACGGTATGACTTTCTTCTCATGGTCCATTTGAGCAGGCGCCTGCACTTGCAGTCTACCGCCCAAGATAGGCACTCTTGTCTCTCTTACGTTTTGATATTTATGTTATTTGGAAGACCCTTAAAGGAGTTGTTCTGTGTCTAATGAAAATAATCGAGTCGCTGTCATCACAGGCGCTGCCGGTGGCGTCGGCCAATCCACGGTCAAGAAATTCGTGGAGCACGGCTACACCGTTATCGGAACGGATATTCGCTTACCCGAAGGCTTGTTTGAGCACCCGTCTGTCAGCTACCAGACCTGCGATGTCACCAGCGAGTCAGACTGGATGGCGCTCGCCAAGTCGACCGTGGCAGACCATGGGAAGCTCGACGTTCTAGTGAACAATGCTGCGATTCTGATGACCTATACCATCGAGACGTCGTCTTTAGATGACTTCAAACAAATGATGGACGTCAATAGCACCTCGGTATTTCTGGGCATGAAGTACATGCTCGACGCGCTGAAAAAGAGCAGCGCAGCCTCGATTATAAATCTGTCCTCGTCTTCAGCCTTGGCCGGGTACCC
>DGPO01000057.1:0-12251 GCA_002390485.1 Halieaceae bacterium UBA4438
AGCGGCCTGAATGTACGTCTCACGCACTGTGTCGATGTTTGTAAATTCGCCCGCAACTTCAACGGTTAATGCGCTTTGCGGGGATGTCAGTTTGCCTGCGGGTGTTCGAGAATCGGCCAGCGAAAGTGTTCGAGCAATATCGCTTGTGTCCAAGCCCAAGGTTGCGAGTGCAGTCGCGTCTACTTCAACGCTTATCTCCTCATCAGGTAATCCGTAAAGCTTGACGCGGCGCGTCTGAGGAACGTTCTTAGCTGCATCTGCCAGTCTCAGGGCCTCACGCCTGAGCAGCGAGGGCGAGAGGTCTATGCCAGGCTTACTGCTCACGGAGACTATTTTCACAAAATTGGTAAATAAGTCGTCATCGAAAACGGGTTCCGAGGCCCCCTCGGGCAGTGAAGCTTTTACACGGTCGATCTTATTACTCAGCTCGGACCAGACTCGCTTGATGTCACTGCGCGATAAGTAATAATCCGCCTGAATCAAAATGCTCGATACGCCGGTTACGGAAGTGGAGTCGACCTCTTTGATATCTGGATGCTCGCGCAATGCATCTTCTAAGGGCTTGGTCACGAGGCTTTCGATTCTTGCTGGACTGGCGCCGGGGTAAAACGTCTGCACTGAGGCTACAAAGGGCGTAATCGATGGGTCTTCTTGACGTCCAAGACTGTTGTAAGAGGTAATGCCCACCACAATGGTTGAGAGGACCATGAGTGCAAGATAACGGCCATTTTCGTAAAGTTTCGTTGCAATCATCGTTTTAGTCTCGTACCCGAATGGACGGAATGGGTTCGACGGTCATGCCCGGACTGAGTCGCTGCAATCCCGCGCTGACGACAAGGGCTTCATTAGCAAGCGTGCCTCGGACATAGGCATAGGCCTGGCTACTGTGCAGAACTTCGACACTCTCGCGCTGCAATTGGGCACTCTCCTTATTTCGTGCCGTTATCGTGAATACGGTCCACAAGCCGCGGTCACCCTCCAGTAGGGCGCTTAGAGGAAGCCACCCTCCCTGCGCGTAAACCTGTTCCGTCATGACTAACGTAACGGTTTGTCCCACTCGGGGTGAGACATCTGTCGGCAAGGTAAAAACGGCGAGGGTGGAGAGCGTTCGCGTGTCGATCGCGTCTCCTACAGTCCGCAGTATAGCGGGGACTCGCTCACCCTCGATTGAGACGCTGTAGGATTCCCCCACCACTAAGGTGTCTGCAAATTTTGGCGCTATTCCCACATGAACCTCGCGCGACCCCACGGAGACGAGCCTGAGGACTGCATTGTTGGGAGAAACAACGGTACCGGGCTCGAGCAGTCGTTCAGCGACTACGGCGTTGAACGGCGCGACTAAGGTCGACTTGTCAATAATGATTGATGCATTCGACACGTTGGCTTCAGTGGTCTGCAGTCGCGCTTGGAGTGCCGCTGTCGTCAGATTTGCATCATCTTGGTCAGCCTTTGAGGCAAGTCCTTGATTGACTAGACGCTCTGTTCGTTCGCGATTGAGTGTTGCTAGTTTGAGTTGCGCTTGAACTTCGCTTCGTTGTGCTTGAGCCAACCGAAGCGCGGCCTGTTGCTGCTCGGTGTCAAGTTGTCCTAGGGGTTGTCCGCGGCTGACGTAGTCGCCTTCTCGGACTGTGACTGCATCAAGACGTCCTGCAACTTCAAAGCCCAACAGACTGTCCGAGGACGCTTGAACAGATCCAAGAAATTGAATTTCGGTCTCGTAACCCGTTTCAAGCGTAAACGGCGTGACCGAGACGGGGAGTGGCTGAGTCTCCGTTGCAATTGTGGGCCTTACGTTGGCCTTTATCGCGCCGGAGCCAAACAGTATTATCCCAAGCGCGACGGTTGCGCTGATTAACGTCGTAAAGAGGAATTTTGGTGACATTGACCGCTCCGAGGCATGTTAAGAGGATTAACATTAGTATGTTACGCGTATTAACATTCTAAAGTAAACGTAGTACGTCGGTCCCGAAGGGGCAGATTAGATTCTTTTTTCCTTGCGTGTGTGAACCGATTTAGCCACAATTTCGCCGCTCTCCTCTGTGGGAGCTTTGTGGTGGCTCGGACGGTCCCCTCGCAGCGATAGATAGTGAACTCCGCCAGGCCCGGAAGGGAGCAACGGTAGTTATCGACTCGGGTGCCGAGGTGCGGCTGTCCGGGGCACCTCCATTTTAACCGCGGGCTTGAGACGCGTTCGGCACGACTGCACTCCAATGACATTTCCTCGCCAACCCCCGCGATCATCGCCGTTAAACTTGTGTAGAATGTAGCGCTGTGTCCAGAGCGTCGGTGTTAACAGTGTCAATCGGAATTTACAGTCTGTCCCATGCCGGCTGCGCCGCTGGCCCAATCGGGGATCTGTAGCGATGGGTTATCAAGTACTAGCGCGAAAGTGGCGCCCGTCTTCTTTCTCAGAAATGGTGGGGCAAGAGCACGTTGTTCGTGCGCTGACGACTGCACTGGAGTCTGAGCGGCTGCACCACGCCTACTTGTTTACCGGCACTCGAGGGGTGGGAAAAACAACGTTAGCGCGCCTAATAGCGAAAAGTCTTAACTGCGATACTGGCGTTACGTCAATGCCCTGCGGCGTTTGTGCCAGCTGTGTTGAGATTGCTGAAGGCCGAAGCGTTGACGTGCTTGAAGTCGACGCGGCGTCGAGAACTAAGGTCGAGGATACGCGCGAACTTCTGGACAATGTCCAGTATGCGCCGACACGCTCGCGTTTTAAGATCTACTTAATCGATGAAGTTCACATGCTCTCGAACCACAGCTTCAATGCGCTGCTCAAAACACTCGAAGAGCCGCCAGAGCACGTTAAATTCATACTGGCTACAACGGACCCACAAAAGTTGCCGGCGACGGTCTTGTCGCGCTGTTTACAATTTAATCTCAAAAACATGGTGCCCGAGCAAATTGTCGGGCACCTGAAGCATGTCCTCAGTGAAGAGAGTGTGCCGTTTGATAACGAGTCACTTGCCTTGCTTGCGCGCGGTGCCGAGGGCTCGATGCGCGATGCACTGTCGCTGTCTGATCAGGCGATTGCTCATGGTTCCGGAAAGCTAGAGTCAGACGACGTCCGTCAAATGCTCGGGACGGTGTCGAGAACTAAAGTGTTGGATTTGCTCGATGCGCTGATTGCAGATGACGCTCGGCAAGCGCTTACGGTGCTCGACGCTATTGCGAGCCATTCGCCGGATTACAGCGGGACATTGGATGAACTCGCGTCGGTGCTGCATCAGATCGCTCTCGCGCAAGCCGTTCCGGGATCAATCGATACGACGCAGCCTGAATTTACACGTTTAGAATCGCTCGCGGCAGCGCTGACGCCGGACGTCGCGCACCTCTGGTGGCAAATGTCCGTGGCCGCTAAAAAAGAGTTGGTGCTCGCCTCAGATCCCCGAAGCGGTCTGGACATGGCCGTTCTGCGATTGTTGGCGTTCAAGCCCGGGATCATTTTAGCGCAGTCGCACGAGGCACCCCCGGCAAAAAAGTCTGAGCCACCGGCGGCGCCGGTGGCTGCATCGGCGCAGATCAATACGGTCGTCCAAGCTTCACCCGCATCACCGTTACCCCACACGACTCCACAAGGCACGGCAGTGCAGGAGCTGGTGCCTGCCGAAATAGAGCCCCGGCCCAAGCGGCCGGCAATTCACACGGCTGTTATTGACGAGCCCGCCGTTATGACACCGGCTGCGGGTGTTAACGAGCAGGGTCTGGTCGAACCGGTTGATGTCGTTAGTGGCGATGTGCCTACACAGTCCAAAGTCGCTGAAGAGGATTTGCCAACCCATGGTTCATGGCCTGACTTTTTTGAAGGGCTGGGACTCAAAGGGGTGATACACACGGTCGCATCGCATTTCGAATTGGTCGAGACGTACGAGCGAACCCTTCGTTTTCAGATCGCATCGACAAATGCGGCACTTTTTAATGAGCGTCATCAAGCGGGATTGGCCAGTGCGATTGAGCAGGTCCTCGAGGCACCCGTAACCGTAATGGTCGCGGTGGGTGACACGTCTGATAATACACCTGCACGCCAACGCGAAATCTTTGAACGACGGCGAGTTGACGCGGCGACGGACGCGCTAGAAAAAGATGACTGCCTCAACGCACTGGTGACTGACTTCGATGCGGCTATTGTCCCAAGTTCTATTCGACCACCTTTGACGGAGCTCTAACGTTATGAAGTTAAGCCCTGCCATTCAAGACCTGATTGAGGCACTTCGCCATTTGCCCGGTGTGGGTCCTAAGTCCGCACAGCGTATGACGCTTCATTTGTTAGAGCGTGACAGAGAGGCCGCGCAGATTTTAGGCGATGCGTTAGTCAACGCACTGACCAAAGTGGGACGCTGCCAGCGGTGCCGTAATTTTACAGAACTGAGCGTTTGCGAGCTGTGCGGTGATCCCAAACGTGACGATACGCTTCTGTGCGTGGTCGAGGCACCGGCAGACGTATTGGCCATAGAGCAGACCGGAAGTTACCGGGGACTGTATTTCGTGTTAATGGGTCACTTGTCACCGCTGGACGGAATCGGCCCGAAGCAGCTTGGCCTGGACAGTCTAGATCTTTTGCTGGCTCCGGCGTCGATCGCAGAGGTTATTTTGGCGACGAATCCGACGGTAGAGGGTGAGGCGACCGGCCACTATATCGCCGAAATTGCGTCGCGGTACGCTATTACAGTGACTCGAATTGCGCATGGTGTACCCCTGGGAGGCGAACTTGAGTTTATCGATCCCACAACACTTGCTCATGCTCTGGGGGGTAGAAAAGTGGTGGGTGGCGCATGATTTACGAGTTAGTCGAAAGCGATACGCGCCTTGAGCAGCTCTTAGAGCTGCACCAGCAAGACCCGTTCGTCGCGATCGATACTGAGTTTAGGCGACGTGACACGTTTTATCCGCAAGTGGCGCTCCTGCAGCTCTGTTGGGATAAAACGGCCTACCTGGTCGACCCACTGAAGATTTCATCGACCGCGGCTTTGTCACAATTATTTTCAAATTCAGCGGTCGTGAAGCTCTTACACAGTCCGAGTGAGGACTTAGAAGTGTTTCAGCATTGGTTGGGTGTCGTGCCGACGCCGTTGTTTGACACGCAGCGGGCTTTGGCCCTGTTAGGGCACGGGTTTGGTCTGGGTTATCGCGCGATGGTTGACGTGTTTACTGGGGACGTGATCTCCAAGGCTGAGACAACGTCCGACTGGCTCAAACGACCCCTGTCTGACCGTCAACTGCACTACGCGGCGATGGACGTCACTTACTTGCGACGTATTGGCCAGACACTGCACGAAAAGTGTGTGAGCGACGGTCGCTTAGACTGGCTCCTTGAAGATACACAGGCGCTAAAAATTGGTGGGAGAGGCCCGTCTGCTAAGTTTAGGTCTGCCTGGAAGCTCAGTCCAAAAGAGCAGGGTGTGCTTCAAGCTCTCATTGAATGGCGTGAAGGTGAGGCGAGACGCTTAGATCGTCCGCGCAGCTGGATTCTGCCCGATGGCGTGATGACCCTCCTGGCTCGAAAAGCACCCATGCACATCGCTGCGTTAACGCAGATCGAAGGACTTCACGAGACGGTAATTCGTAAGCGAGGCACTGCAATATTGGGCGTCATTGAAAGTGCAGGTTCCTTGGCTCCGCCAGCGACAAATCTGTGGGAAGCTCCAGCAAAATCGCGCGAAAAAGAGTGGATGATCAAGCTCGGTTCTGTGGTCAAGGTACGAGCCGAGGTGTTGGGCGTGGCGCCCGAAATTTTATTGGCCAATAAAGATATAGAGCGGCTCGTACAGTGCTATTTCCAACAAAACCCGTTGCCTTCAGACCTATTAGGCTGGCGTTATGACGCTGTTGTTGAGGCGCTTTTAAACACGCTCTCCGAGTCGACGCCGCCGCTGCAAGTTCAACAGTAAGCGCGGTCAGTGGAGCTCAAGCCGATTCACCTAAGTTACCGTCACTTACTCTCAATGGCGTGGCCGTTTATCGTGGCCAATGCGTCCGTACCCTTACTGGGTATTGTTGATACCGCGGTCATTGGAAATACAGGCTCGGTTGTCGACTTGGGAGCGATTGCCCTCGGTGCACTCATTTTTTCATTCGTTTACTGGAGCTTTGGCTTTTTGCGTATGGGCACCACGGGCTTTATTGCTCGGGCCGATGGCGCAGGTGACAAAACCGAGGTGCGCGCGATCTTCGGCCGGTCATGCCTTATCGCTGTCGCTGTCGGTTTGCTCTTGCTGATCTTGCAATGGCCTATTGGGCTTCTGAGTTTTCAGCTGTTATCGGGCGATGAGTCAGTGGAGGCGGTCGCGCAGTCTTACTTTTATACCCGGATCTGGGGCGCTCCTGCGACCTTGATGATATTCGTGATCATGGGCGTTTGGATCGGTCTGGGGCAGGCGAGAGAACTGCTAAAGCTCCAGTTATTCCTCAATGGCTTAAACATGGTGCTCGATATTTTAGCCGCGGGGGTGCTTGGACTGGGCGCAGTGGGGATTGCAGGTGGGACTGTCGTGGCAGAGGTCATTACCTGCGGATTGGGTTTTTATCGACTAAAACGGTTCCTTGTGGAGAACCACGCTGTGGCGCCCGAGTGGCAGACGTTTTGGCCCCGGAAGCGGCTGAGGCAGTACTCACAACTGGTTGCTCTGTTAAGTGCAAACTCGGACATTATGGTGCGCACCTTACTACTGGTTTTTGCGTTTTCCTTTTTCACGAATGAGGCGGCAAAATTTGGAGTCGTTGCCTTAGCTGCGACGCATATTGTTCTGCAAATTATGGCGTTCACGGCGTTCTTCTTGGATGGCTTCGCTTACGTTGCGGAGTCACTGTCGGGACGCAGTTATGGCGCGAAGGACAAAGCGACGTTTACCATGGTGTTACGTCGAACGACGTGGCTGGCCGCTATTGCCGCCATTGGATTGTCTGCTCTGGTACTGTTATCGGGAGAAGCCCTCATTCGCACACTCACAAACCTCGAAGAGGTCGTTGTCCTGTCAACGACACTGCTACCGGTTTGCGCAGCCTATGTACTGGCCTCGTTTCCTGCGTTTCAGTTGGATGGTCTTTTTATTGGGACATCGCGAACACGCGAAATGCGCAACGCATCGCTGGGCTCGACGGTGATATTTCTGTGTGCAATCGCGTGGTTGGGTAGCTACTTTGGGCTCATAGGGTTGTGGTGGGCGATGGTTGTTTTTGTCCTCGTGCGAGCTGTATCGCTTTGGCTTTATTTTCCAGCTGTTATGAAACATTTTACGAGTGAGGGGGAAAGGAAATTATGAGCGTTACCACGAACCGACCGATAACCGTTTTTGGGGCTGCTAGGAAAGCAGGCACCTATCTTTACATGCCCTCAGACATGCCCACTGACGAATTGCCAGAGGCATTACTGCAGTTGCTGGGTGAGTTAAGGGTGATTTTAGAGATCGAGGTGTCGCCCGATAGGCAGTTGGCCCGCTGTACCGGCGCCGAAGTGCTCGAGGGGATATCTGATAAAGGGTATTATCTTCAAATACCGCCGTCTGAGTATACGCCCAATGATGACTCCCACTAGCTACCTCATTGCTCTCGTTGTCTATGCCCTTGCGGCTGTTGTGGGTTGTCGCATGCTCTACGTCCTTTGGTTCAGCCGGCTACCTCCGATCTTGGCACGCGTTGCTACAGGTCTCGTGACGGGGATTTTACTTGCGCCGAGCTACGCAGCATCAGAGATGACAACGATTGCGCCCGCGTTGGTGACGGGCCTCTTTAATCTCCTCTTTGCCGGCGGTGTTGCAGCCGCGACGCCGGCCTTCATTATGCTTTTTATCAGTGGCCTCGTCGGTGTTGGCGTAGCTCTGGTGTCTGGACGTTTGTCCACTTCTCGTCCCGACTCAGCGTAGGCTTATGATCGCGGGACCTGCGTAAAACGACTCGTAAACCTCGGAATCATCCGTTAATCTCTCGCCTCGACTGTATGGAGCTGTACTATGAAATTTACGGGCACTGACAATTATGTAGCCACCGACGACCTCAGAATGGCGGTTGACGCCGCGGTCGCACTGCAACGGCCACTGCTGATTAAGGGCGAGCCCGGAACGGGCAAAACCATGCTGGCCGAGGAAGTCGCATCGGGTCTGGGGATGAGACTTATACAATGGCACATTAAGTCGACCACCAAGGCGCAACAAGGTCTCTATGAGTATGACGCGGTCTCGCGACTTAGAGACTCTCAGCTGGGAGGCGAGGGTGTTCACGACATTGCCAACTACATTAAGCGTGGCAAGCTGTGGGAGGCCTTCGATGCGGACGAGCAGGTCGTGCTCCTCATTGATGAGGTCGATAAGGCCGACATCGAGTTCCCGAATGACTTGCTGGTCGAGCTGGACCGGATGGAGTTTTTTGTTTACGAGACGGGTGAGACGATCAAAGCACGCCATCGTCCTGTCATTATAATTACGTCAAATAACGAGAAGGAATTGCCAGACGCGTTCCTACGTCGCTGTTTCTTTCACTTCATCAACTTTCCAGATCGCGAGACCATGCGGCAAATCATTGATGTTCATTACCCGACGATCAAGCAAGATCTCGTACAAGAAGCCCTTGAGGTGTTCTTTGAGTTAAGGGGCATCCCTGGGCTCAAAAAGAAGCCGTCGACCTCTGAGCTGATCGATTGGCTCAAGCTGCTTATGGCGGATGACATTCCGGATGAAGTCCTCAAGAATCGAGATCAGACAAAAGCGATACCGCCCTTGTACGGCGCGCTGGTTAAGAACGAGCAGGACGTACAGTTACTCGAACGACTGGCGTTTATGCATCGACGCGAGAGCAATCAGTAAGGAGCGCACCGATGCTGGTAAATTTTTTCCAGGCGCTCAAAGACGGTGGGGTTCCGGTAACGCCGAGGGAGCTGTTGGACCTATTGGCTGCCATGAATCAGCAGCTGGTGTTTGGCAATATCGACGACTTTTACAACCTGTCTCGCGCCGTAATGGTGAAGGACGAGAAGTATTACGATCGTTTTGATCGCGCGTTCGGGCTTCATTTCAGAGACCTGGAAGGTGTTGATGATGTTATTGAAGCACTGATCCCTGACGATTGGCTCCGATCCGAGTTCGTCAAACAGCTCTCGGATGAAGATAAAGCGAAAATCGAATCATTGGGCGGCTTAGAGAAGCTGATTGACGAGTTTAAGAAGCGTCTAGAAGAGCAGGAAAAGCGTCACGAGGGCGGAAACAAGTGGGTCGGCACCGGCGGCACGTCACCGTTTGGCAATGATGGCTTTCATCCCGAGGGTATTCGTGTCGGGGGACAGGGTAAGAATAAAAAAGCCGTTAAAGTCTGGGATCGCCGCGATTTTAAGAATTTAGACGACGGCGTTGAAATCGGCACACGAAATATCAAGGTTGCCTTACGACGTCTGCGGAAATTCGCCAGAACGGGATCAGCGGACGAACTCGATTTGGACGACACCATCAGTTCGACCGCACGTAACGCCGGCCTGCTGGACATAAAAATGGTGCCCGAGCGCCATAACGCCGTGAAGGTTTTATTGTTTCTCGATGTTGGTGGCTCGATGGATCCGCACGTCAAGGTGTGTGAAGAGCTGTTTTCAGCTGCGAGAACCGAGTTTAAACATCTCAAGCATTTTTATTTCCATAACTTCCTGTACGACAACGTGTGGGAAAACAATATTCGGCGCCATAACCAACGAACCGCATTGCACGATGTGCTGCATAAGTTTGGGCACGATTACAAAGTTGTGATTGTGGGCGATGCTTCGATGTCACCGTATGAGATTGTTCAGCCCGGTGGCAGTGTCGAGCACTGGAACGAAGAACCCGGAGCGCTTTGGCTTGAGCGGTTACGCTCTACCTACGAGAAGTGTGTGTGGCTGAACCCGGTGCCTGAAGATGAGTGGCAATACACGCAGTCTATTGCCATTACGAATCAGCTGATGGAAGAAAAAATGTATCCCCTGACCTTAGGCGGGTTGGAGGATGCAATGGGGTTTCTTAGCAAATAACAGTGGTTCCACAAGACGATTACATTGGCTAGACTCAGAGACATAAAAATGACAGCTCTGAGGCTAGAACAATGTCCTATAAGAATGTAATCACCACTTTATTCGTCACGAGCCTGGTTGCCGCCTGCGGGGACACTGATGCCCCACAGACGCCTGCCACTCCGAAAGTTGGGGACGCTTCCGCAAGCGTTGCCGCCGTCGACACTCAGAGAATTATGAATGCCGCTCAAGAGCCGGAGATGTGGTTGAGCTATGGTGGTTCGTATGACGAGACGCGTCACTCATCTTTGGCGTCTATTAACGGCGATACGATTCAAGATCTCGGCGTGGACTGGGTTTACGAAATGGATAAACCGCGGGGGGCAGAGGCCACTCCGATCGTGGTCGATGGCGTCATGTATGTCACGGGCTCTTGGTCTGTTGTTTACGCCATCGATGCGAGAACGGGCAAAGAGTTGTGGACGTACGACCCAGAGGTGTCGGGTGAAGATGCGGCTAAAGGCTGTTGCGATGTGGTCAATAGAGGGGTTGCTGTGCATAACGGCAAGGTCTTTGTCGGCGTATTTGATGGTCGATTAGAAGCGCTCGATGCGGCATCCGGTGAGGTGCTGTGGAGTAACGTTACAGTCGATCAATCAAAGCCTTACACCATTACGGGCGCGCCGAGAGTTTTCAAGAACAAGGTGATCATTGGAAACTCGGGCGCGGAGTTGGGTGTGCGAGGTTACGTCACTGCCTACAACGTCGAGAGCGGTGACCTCGAGTGGCGTTTTTATACGGTCCCCAACCCAAATAAAGAGCCTGATGGCGCTGCGTCTGATGCGATTTTTGCTGAGCTGGCGAATGACAGCTGGGGTGACACTGGCGCTTGGACAACCGACGGCGGCGGTGGCACTGCCTGGGACTCTATTGTCTACGACACAGTGAATGACCAGGTGCTCGTGGGCGTTGGAAATGGCTCGCCCTGGAATGCGGCCATACGCGACCCTGAGGGTGATTTTGGTGGTGCGTATGACAACCTATTCTTGTCCTCCGTACTCGCGCTCGACGCGGACACTGGGGCTTATCGGTGGCATTACCAGACAACACCCCGTGATCAGTGGGACTTTACGGCCACGCAACAAATGGTGCTTGCAGATCTTCCGCTTGGAGAAAATGGCGCGAGCCGCCGAGTGGTCATGCAGGCGCCTAAAAACGGCTTCTTTTACGTGCTTGATGCGCAAGATGGAGAGCTTCTGTCGGCGACACCGTTCTCCGAGCAGAATTGGACCACTGGCGAGATCGACGAGAATGGTCGGCCTGTGATCACTCAAGAGGCGATCGAACTGGACAATATGGTGGTTGTGCCTGGTCCCACAGGGGCTCACAACTGGCATCCCATGTCCTTTAATCCCAAGACGGGTCTCGTCTACATCCCTACCAATCTCGCGTTGCCCTACGTTTACGTTGATAACGATGCTGCCCGAAGTGCCAAGAGCCACTGGAATACGGGTTATGACTCAGCGTCAGCCTGGGCGTATGAATTCCCGAAAGGTACGATCGCTTATACGCAAACGCTCGATGGCGGAAGCCTTGTCGCTTGGGATCCGGTGGCAGGTGAGCCGGCTTGGATAGTGCCTTTTCCCCAAGCCTTCAATGGCGGCACCTTGAGTACCGACGGAGGGCTAGTTTTTCAGGGAAATAAGCGGGGTGAGTTTGTCGCATACGACGCCGAAACAGGTGAACGGATGTGGACTCAGCGATTAGTGGGTGACGCAGCCGCAGCGCCGATGACTTACGAACTTGACGGTGAGCAATATGTGTCGGTGTTGTCGGGATGGGGTAATGTTTCCATGATGATTTACGGTGCGGCGTTGGAGAAGCCCGTGACTCCAGAGCCCGGACGCATTGTCACCATGAAACTCGGCGGTAAGGCCGAGCTTCCATCACCGCTAGACTATTTAGTTGTCGAAAGTCCAAAGGCGCCGCTGGTCGGTGATGCTGAGACATGGCAACTCGGTATGCAACGCTTTGCTGAGAACTGTCAGTTCTGTCACGGCGCCTACGCCATTAGCTCTGGCGTCATACCTGATTTGCGGTGGTCTGGCATATCGGCCAACGAAGACTCGTGGGCTGCCATTGTTCGCGATGGCGCACTTACCGACAACGGTATGGTGGGGTTCTCAGACATTATCGATGACGAGGAGATTGAGGCGATTCGACACTACGTGTTGCGACAGGCTTGGTTGGCTGTTGAGAACGGGACGGCAGATGCGCCAGAAGT
>DGPO01000057.1:12330-20792 GCA_002390485.1 Halieaceae bacterium UBA4438
TCGTCTAATGCCTGTAAAACGCAACGAGCGCCGCTGTAACCGCCACATTAAGTGATTCAACGCCATTTTTCATGGGGATATGCAGCGACAGATTGGCGGCTCTCATTGTTTGAGGGCTCGCGCCGTCCGTCTCGCCCCCTAAGACATAAACCGTCGCGGTGTCGGGGTGGTAGTCGAACAACGAAGTCTTTGCGCCCCCGTCCATAACGGCAATTTGAAATCCCCGACTTTTAAGGTCGGTGACGCAGCTTAAAGCGTCATCACATTGAATAATTGGGGCGCTAAAAACAGTGCCGGCTGACGCTTTAATGACCAACGGGCCCAGTGCGGCGACTGATTTTTTTGGATAGAAAATTGCATTGACTCCCGCTGCACAACACGACCTGATTGTCATGCCAACGTTCTGCGGGTTAGTCACGCCGTCGAGAAGAACTCCTCTAAAATCGGCCGTTTTTTCAGTTTCAAGCGTACTTAAGAACGACGTCAACGAATTAAACTGGGGGCAAAACAAGTCCAACGCCACGCCCTGATCTTGCTTGCCGTTGCGTGAAATGCGAGAGAGCGAACCGCGGTCGTGTGTTTGAATATCCACGCCTCGAATTTTGGCTGCGCTCTGAATCTGCCTTACAATTTCTCCCGGCTTGTTACTCTGAGCAAGGTGCAGCTTCCTAGGCGTCAATGAGGCGTCAGAAAGCGCCTCAAGCACAGGTTTTCGGCCGTAGATAGTGAGGGTCTGTGATAGGTCCATTTTTAGCGGCGTTCTCGCGAGAAAAGAGCATCAGTGAAAGAGAAGGTGGAGTATGCCATTAACACTGTTTACGAGTCCTGGTTGTCACCTTTGCGAACAAGCAGAGGAGATGCTGGATTACTTGGACATCCAATGCAACTTAGTCGATATTTCGTCGCAGATTGATCTCATTCGATTATACGGTGTTCGCATACCGGTACTGAAACGCGCCGATGGTTCGGAGTTGGGTTGGCCTTTTGACACGCTCGATGTTGAGCGTTTTACCGCCTGAGGCTTGCTTATTTATCTCGTTCCACTCGGATGGCAAGGACGTCGCACTCCGCTGCGCTGACCACGCCGTCGGTCGTCGTCCCCAAGAGTAATTCGAGTCCCCAGCGTCCGTGGCTTCCAAGGACGATTAGGTCTGCTGCGATGCGCCTTGCTACTGAGGGTATTTCTTTTTCTGGGCGCCCGCTGGCGAGGTGACAATGCTGGCTAGGAATACTCAGTTGCGTTGCCAGGTCCTGAAGGTGAATCTCTGCCTGTTCATTAATCTCTTCTTGCAGAGACGAGGTATCCACATGCAGGTCAGCGCCATACGTGAGCGACAAGGGCTCTACAATGTGCAGTATGTGGATCTCGGCTTGCTGGGTCCGCGCCATTGTGGCCGCCTTGATGGCGATCTTGTCAGAAGCCACCCCCAAATCGATTGCAACGAGTAAGCGTTTGTAGGCCATTGATCCGTCCGGCATTGACTTATAAGTGTATGAGCATACCTTTGTGCTCTTGTGTGAACCAGTGGTGACCGTTGTGTCGATCGTTTTGATTTTACTCATTATCGCAGTCGCGGCTGCGCCTCTAATGTCGGCCCTTCCCTCGAAAGTACAACGCTATGAGGCGAGGATCCGTGGTCATGCGTCACAGTGTGGTATTACGATTAAGCTCGAACCCGCTCCTGAGATTCCCGCACGCTTTGGATATCGGGCCAGTGCACATATCGTTGCCTATAAAAAGCGGCGACCGGAGTCTTGCTTGCCATGTGTTGAGCCGAAGTTGGCGGTAAGAGTGGATGGCGTTTGGGCGAGCATTCCGTTAGAGCAACCCATTAATCAGTGTTTCGAGGAGTTGCCAGAAGGGGTTCAAATTATGGAGTTAGCCGAATACTACGTTTCGGTCTATTGGAACGAGAAGGGTGGGGAAGACGCGGTCACTTCGGTGGATGAAACACTGACACAAATGTTGGCGATGTCTGGTTTTGAATAGCTTCTCTCAAAGAGAATTAACATTATTCGCTTGACCTGAGCCTATTATTGTCCCGTACACTCCGCGATCTGCACCGCACCGGTGTCATGAGTTAACACACGACTTGGGTATCAAATTCGCAAATGGGTAAGTCACTGGTTATCGTTGAGTCACCGGCTAAGGCAAAGACGATCAATAAATATCTTGGCTCCGACTTTATTGTGAAGTCGAGCGTCGGGCATGTTCGTGATCTTCCTACTGCAGGGAGTGCGCCGACTACAGACCCCAAGGAACGAGCAGCACAGGCCGCCATAACCCGGAAGATGGCGCCCGATGAAAAGGTGCGCTACCAGGCAAAGAAGAAGCGCGATCAGTTGGTTCGGCGCATGGGGGTCGATCCAAAGAACGGCTGGACCGCACGCTACGAAGTCTTACCCGGTAAAGAAAAAGTAGTCGACGAGCTCAAGAAGCTCGCTAAAAATGCCGACGCAATTTATCTGGCCACTGACCTCGACAGAGAAGGTGAGGCCATAGCTTGGCACCTCAAGGAAATTATTGGTGGCGACGAGTCTCGCTATCAGCGTGTCGTGTTCAACGAAATCACTAAACGCGCGATTCAGAATTCGTTTGCATCCCCCACACAGCTTGATACGAATCGCGTTCACGCGCAGCAAGCACGTCGCTTTTTAGACCGTGTTGTTGGGTTTGAAGTGTCCCCGCTCCTGTGGGCAAAAATTGCCAGGGGTCTGTCGGCAGGACGAGTACAGTCAGTCGCGGTTCGGTTAATCGTGGAACGCGAGCGCGAAATACGGGCGTTTATTCCCGACGAGTATTGGCAACTTCACGCCGATTTGGCCGCCAGCGGCGGTGAGACAGTTCGTTTTGAGGTGGTTAAGTTTAAAGGGGAAGCCTTTACCCCTAAAACGGAACAAGAGACGACAAAGGCTGTTTCTGCGCTTCAGAATTCCCGCTTTGATGTCTCGGATCTTGAAGCGCGAAAGACAAGTTCTCGGCCTTCTGCACCCTTTATCACGTCAACATTGCAGCAGGCGGCGAGTACTCGCCTAGGATTTAGCGTTAAGAAAACAATGACGCTTGCGCAGCGACTGTATGAGGCAGGGCACATTACCTATATGCGGACTGACTCCACTAATTTAAGTGGCGAGTCTGTCGAGGCCTGCCGTAGCTACATCAGTGACGCATTCAGTTCGAGCTACCTACCCGATGCGCCAAATCGATATGGCGCGCGAGAGGGCGCTCAGGAAGCACACGAGGCGATTCGTCCGTCGAACGTGAAGGTGAGCGCCGAGTCTCTCAAAGATGCCGAGCGTGACGCTCAGCGGCTCTACGAGCTGATATGGCGACAGTTTGTGGCGTGTCAGATGACGCCCGCCCGGTATTTGAGTACGACGGTTACAGTGAGTGCCGACGAGTACGATATGACCGCAAAGGGGCGTGTCGTCGAGTTTGACGGCTACACGCGTGTACAGCGACCGATGGCGAAGAAGGGCGATGACGCGTTATTACCTGACTTTAAGGTGAGCGACGTACTTGCGATGTCGGCATTGCATCCGGCACAACACTTCACGAAACCGCCGGCTCGTTACGGTGAGGCCAGTTTGGTCAGAGAGCTTGAAAAGCGCGGAATAGGCCGTCCATCAACGTATGCCGCGATTATTTCTACTATCCAAGATCGAGGCTACGTCAAGCTTGAGAATCGGCGCTTCTATGCGGAGAAAATGGGCGATATTGTGACTCAGCGGTTGCAGGACAGTTTTGAGGACCTCCTCGATTACGGCTTTACCGCCTCAATGGAAGCGAACCTTGACCAGGTTGCGGAGGGTCGCAAGGACTGGCGTGAAGTCCTCGACAATTTTTACAGCGACTTCCGCTCCAAGTTAGAGCTTGCAGAGCAGCCCGGTGAGGGCGGTATGCAGGCCAATGAGCCGACACCTACGGGGATTGCGTGCAGTACCTGTGAGCGTCCCATGCAGGTAAGAACGGCGAGCACCGGTGTTTTTCTGGGTTGCTCCGGGTACAACTTGCCCCCTAAGGAGCGCTGCAAAACCACGATTAATCTTATTTCGGGCGACGAGGTCGTATCGATTGATGCGGACGATGAAGCCGAATCGAGATTGCTGTTAACAAAAGAGCGCTGCCATAAATGCAACGCGGCTATGGACAGTTATCTTATTGATGAAACGCAGAAATTGCATGTTTGCGGAAATAACCCTGACTGCGATGGATATCGCGTCGAAACGGGTAGCTTTAAGATCAAAGGCTATGACGGGCCGACACTTGAGTGTGACAAATGCAGTTCTGAGATGCAGCTCAGAACGGGGCGGTTTGGTAAGTACTTTGGGTGCACTAACAGCGAGTGTAAAAACACCCGCAAGTTGCTGCGTAGCGGTGAAGCAGCGCCGCCCAAAATGGACCCGATTCCGATGCCGGAACTGCGGTGCGTAAAGGTGGAAGACCATTACATTTTGCGTGACGGCGCCGCAGGCCTCTTTTTGGCGGCGAGTCAATTTCCAAAACACCGTGAGACGCGACCGCCGTTCGTCGACGAGATCATTCCTCACCAGGCGGAACTTGATCCGAAATATCAGTTTTTGCTTGACGCACCTGTTACCGATGATGTGGCTAATCGCAGTCAGATTCGATTCAGCAGAAAGACCAAAGAGCAGTACGTCATGACCGAAATCGATGGCAAGGCGACGGGCTGGAAGGCGTTCTTCAGCAACGGCGCTTGGCTGGCCGAAGGCTCGGGTAAGCCGGCACCCAAAAAAAAGCCAAAGGCCAAAGCGAAAGCAAAAAAGAAGCCGGTTAAAAAGTAGGGTTGATCGTCCGTGAGTCAGGCTCAGTCCTTTGCAAATCACAGCATGTACATGGCATCAATCGTTTTGACGGCGTGGGACAGTGCGATGAAGGCCAGCACTGCAGCCGCTCCCGCCTTAGACGCCGCGTTTGCCCCGGCTGTCCGCCTACATTTGCTTGATGCTTACGGTTGGCAGCTCCTGGCGTGTAACCGAGTGACGGGGTTGCCGCTCAAGCCCCCACACTGTGTTGCGGCCATGCCATTACTGGCAGAAGGGATTGAAGTGGCTCCTGAGGTCAAAGAGTTTCGTTTGCTTGAGGCTGGAGGCTGGCTCGCTGAGTTACAAAAAGAAATTGCGCCAGGTTTGGCCCCGATAGCACCGGCCCATGTCTTGGCGGTTGAGCGCACGGGCTTCAACTACGCTGCGGCGACGGACTGTTTTCGCGAGCTGGAACGCTTAATGGACCGCGTATCGGGTGTTATTGACGAATCATGATCGAGCCGCGCGCTTGTGGTAAAGCGCGATCTATAGTGTTACTGTCAGGGACAAACTACGACATCTTGTGAGGTTCGAAAATGTCTACGTCGCTTTTGGAAATCGTTGATTTAGGTGATGGAGAAGTTGTGCTGCAGCGAGCAGAGGACGACTCGGAGCCATTAGTGAGCATCCAGTTTTCAGAAGAAGCAAGCGCGTACCTCATGGACAATAATCTTGAAGTCGCAAAGATTATGATTCAGGCCGGCATTCAGGCGGCTGCAAAAATGGCGGAACGGTCAGGTGTCGATATGGACACAACCGAGTCATCGGACAAGGCAGAACGCCGAACGCTGCATTGATCACTGGCGTCGAATGACGCCAACACTCACACCTTCGATTGCGATAGATTGCTCACTGAGATCAATCTCTATTGGCGCGTAGGCGTCGTTCTCTGCAATTAAATCAACGCGTTGATCGCTAATTCGATTCCAACGTTTCACTGTGACTTCATCTTCAATGCGCACAATTGCTATTTGGCCTTGGCGGACCTCGCGGGTGCTGTGAACGGCAATGAGGTCTCCGTCAAAAATACCGGCGTTGATCATACTGTCTCCGCAGACCTGCAGAAGGTAGTGCGCGGGTGGGGCGAAGAAGCTCGCGCTGAGGTCACAGTAGTCTTCGATATGCTCTTGCGCTAAAAGTGGGGCGCCCGCGGCAACTCGCCCGACAATAGGCAGACCCAGTTGCTCGGTTAAGCGAATACCGCGAGACGCCCCCGCAACAAGCTCGATGACGCCCTTCTTAGCGAGTGCCTTTAAGTGCTCTTCAGCGGCGTTTGCAGACTTAAACCCAAGCTCCCGAGCGATGTCGGCGCGTGTCGGTGGCATACCTGTGGCCTCGATGCTCGACTTGACGACATCCATCACCTGTTGCTGTCGGGCTGTAAGCTTATTCATGGCTGTTCTCCGGTGGTTTTACTGAATATATATGCAGGCTGTTTAAATGTACAGTATTGGCCGAACGATGGCGCGTCGGTAGCTTATAGCCTTCATCTAATGTGTGGATTGAGCATGGAATCATTTTTAACGCTGGTCGCCCCTCTGAGCGATGCGACAGGGCTACCCATGGTGACAACTGCCTTGTTGTCATTAATTGCGCTGGGAGTCTCGGGTCATTTTGGAATTCGATACGCAGTAAAACGTCTGACAGCGGTTGCCGATACAACGGCCACGCGTTGGGACGATGTGGTTTTTTACTCCATCTCGCCGCCGATTCAGTGGGCGATGTGGATTGCGATTATTTACGGATTGCTCAGCCTCTTTGAGGAGGCGCAGGGGCTTCGCAATGCCTTGGTTCATGTTGCTGATGCGGGTCTAATACTCTTGGTGGGTTGGCTACTACACCGCGTGTCGACAGGCGTTGAAAATGAGTTATTGTCAGAGCACCGTGGCCCACGTAACTCCGATGATCGCGCAACCATAAGTGCGGTTGCGCGGCTAGCTCGAATTACGGTCTGGGTATTGTCGTTATTGATGGTCTTGCAGTCGCAAGGTGTTTCTGTATCAGGACTACTGGCCTTTGGTGGGGTGGGTGGTATTGCAGTAGGTTTTGCAGCAAAGGACTTGCTTGCAAACTTTCTAGGCGGGTTGAGCATCTACTTGGATCGGCCATTTGCAGTCGGCGATTGGATTCGCTCCCCTGACCGGCAAATCGAAGGGACTGTGGAAGATATTGGTTTGCGAATGACCCGCATTAGGACGTTTGACCAGCGCCCACTTTACGTCCCTAACTCGACCTTTTCGAGTGTGTCACTCGAAAATCCATCGCGAATGACTAACCGACGAATCTACGAAACGATCGGTGTTCGATACGAGGACGCTAGTCGAGTTGCAGCCATTGTTAAGGACGTGATGGCGATGTTTCGAAGCCATGATGATATCGCACAAGATCGAACACTGATCGTCAACTTCAACCACATGGGGCCGTCGTCACTCGACTTTTTTGTCTACGCCTTTACCAAAACGACTAACTGGGTGGAGTATCACGCGATCAAGGAAGACGTTTTACTTCGTATTCTAGCGATTGTAGAGGATAACGGTGCGGAGATTGCCTTCCCGACACACACGATTCATCAAGTACTTCCTGAGCCCGCAGATACCTAGTGGGTTGGGCCTCTTAGGGTGCTGACGCGTTCGAAAGCGATTTATCGGGTGTGGTGAGTGTGCGCGTGAGACTGTCAATGTCTCGTCTAATGCGTTGTGCTTCGCCGAGTTCATACACCTCTTTGAACGAGAGTTCGCGCCATGTCGCAACGACCTGAACAGCGGGGTGGTCGACATACCGAACGTACCCTTGACGCAAACTTCGTGTCTCGCGCAGTGCAATCGCATGGCGATATTGAGGGTCGTCCAGAACGACTGTAGGCTGAGCCGCAGGGCCGTTAATCGATGCATCATCTGTGGTGCTATTAAGTCCGGTGGCCACGTCGATGTACTCGACGTCCGCGGCTTCTTGGGCATTTTCAGAGGCTGTGCTGTGCTCGACCACTAACACCCGCTGCGGTGCTTGGGGATGCGCGACCATGGGGGTGTAGTTGGGCGGTAGGTCCTCACCGAGCGAATTCATCCATAGATCTATCTCGAGGGTAGCCTCGGCGTCGACGCTAATTTTTACGGTACCTTGAAGGCGTGGCTGCGACGCATTCTCAAGCCAGGTATCCACTACGATTGGTGCGGCGACACCCTCGGGAGCTTGCAGCCATGCGAGGCTTATCACGGGCGTTTTTCTGCTTGTCTTTTGCAGGCTTTCGATCCCCTGCGCGAGCATTTCGATTGGCAGCACCTGGTAAGTCGCGGGCAGGGCGAGTGGTGCTTCCACGTCAACCAGTGGACGAGGCTCGGTAGGGTTGTCGTCGTCGGCGTAGGTGTCTAACCAGTTCAGTGTCTGTGAACCGGACCTTGCACCGTCGAGACTTCCCGACAAGTCAGTCCCTGCGTTAAATTCAGCGCTATTAAGGAGGTCCAAGGGCTGCGCGCCGCGCTGGCCCGTCGTAAGGTCGAGCACCTCGTCGGTGGCGTCAGATTGTGTTGTTTGATCGGAAGTGAGGGGAGCTTGCTCTGTGCTGCTCTCTGCTTCATTGGTTGGTTTGGACGCCAAGGACAGGGCCTCCAAAGGCACTTGCACAGCACTGTTTGGTA
>DGPO01000057.1:20853-57778 GCA_002390485.1 Halieaceae bacterium UBA4438
GTGTGTCGCAGACTCATCGAAGGCCACTGCAATCGAGGGATCAGCCGTTTCACCGTCTTCAGACGCCGCTACCGGCTGGCTATCTGAAAGGCCCATATCCGTCGCAGTCACTTCGGGCGCTTTGGGTGGCTCTGGGAATACTTGAATGGAGCCATTGTTGTTAACCTGGACAGCCGCCTCACCCCAGCTGTCTTTTAATGCGTTGATCTCGTCGTAGCTGGTGAGCCATCTCCGTTCGTCACTGTAGGTAAGGACGGGGAAAGCATCCCAAACTTCAGTCGCGAGAGTCGCGTTATCCGAATCGATATAAATAGCCAGTTCGAGGCGCGCCCAGCCCGAGGGCTCGTCACTCGCAATCAGCGATCGCGTGCGGGCGACCTCCGAACTTTGGGCGATGCTTTCACTGACGATCAATACGCCAAAAAACGCAGCGGCTAGTCCTAAACTTAAGTGCTTGCGCATGCTTCTTCCCATCGTGTCATGAGCCCTTCGAGGTAATCATGGCGAGCCTGCCCTGACTCGAGCTCACGCACGAACCGGAGCTTATCCGAGCCGGCAAGCTTAAATTCTTTAGGATTGCTCTGCAGAAGTCCTATCAAGGCTGTGACTGGTACCGGTGTGGTGGGTTCAAACTTGACGCTACCACCTGAAACGCTCACGTCAACTTCCGAGATGCCGAGTTTCTGTGCTCGAAGTCTAATTTCACCCTGCGCAAACAGCTGCTTGGTGGCATCGGGCAACAAGCCAAATCGGTCGATCATTTCGATCTGAATGTCATTAAGTTCGTCCTTGGTTGTCGCCTGTGCGATGCGTTTATAGAGGACCAGTCGCGTTGAGATGTTGGGCAAATAATCGTCTGGAATAAGAGCGGGAAGATGCATTTTGATTTCTGTTCCCGTCTCTAAAGGCGCATCAACATCGGGAATTTCCCCTTTTCGAAGCGACTCAACAGCGCGGTTGAGCATCTCGAGGTAGAGTGAAAACCCCACCTGCTCAATCTGTCCCGATTGTTCATCGCCGAGTAGCTCCCCAGCGCCGCGGATTTCGAGGTCGTTGGATGCGAGCATGAAGCCTGCGCCCAGCGCGCCGGCCGATTCAATCGCTTCAAGTCGTTTCTCGGCATCGGGCGTAATCGCGGAGCGGGGTGGGGTGAGTAGGTAGGCGTAGGCCTGGTGGTGTGAGCGACCGACCCGGCCGCGCAACTGATGTAATTGAGCCAAGCCAAACTTGTCGGCTCTGTCGATAATGATGGTGTTTGCGGTCGGGACGTCAATACCGGTTTCGATAATGGTTGAACACACGAGTACGTTGTGTCGTTGGTGGTAGTAGCTGGACATCACGTGCTCAAGCTCCTGCTCCCTCAGCTGTCCGTGTGCAATTCCAAACGACAAATCAGGAACCAGTTCGGACAGCTTTCGCGCGGTTTCCTGAATGGTTTTGACTTCGTTGTGGAGGTAGTAAACCTGTCCTCCGCGCAGCGTCTCTCTGAGTATTGCCTCTTTGACCAGCCCCACGCTATGTTCTCGGATAAAGGTCTTAATCGACAGACGTTTAGCAGGCGGTGTCGCAATGACAGACAAATCCCTGAGACCTCCAAGCGCCATATTCAGGGTGCGGGGAATAGGCGTGGCGGTCATGGTTAAAATATCCACCTCGGCGCGGAGTGCTTTGATGGCGTCCTTTTGCTTGACGCCAAAGCGGTGCTCCTCGTCGATAATTAAAAGGCCCAGATCTAAAAACCCAAAGTCGGTCTGAAGCAGCTTGTGGGTTCCCACCAGGATGTCGATTTCTCCAGCTTGTAGGCGCTTGCTGACCTCTAAAATGTCCTTGTTTGACTTAAACCGCGAGACAACCTCGACCGTGATCGGCCAATCGGCAAAGCGATCATTAAAGTTGTTGTAATGTTGTTGGGCGAGCAGCGTTGTAGGCACCAGTACGGCCACCTGTTTGCGATTATGTGCGGCGATGAATGCCGCACGCATGGCGACTTCTGTCTTACCAAACCCAACGTCACCGCATACGAGTCTGTCCATCACCTTTTCTGCGCACATGTCGTTCTTTACCGCTTCAATCGCAACGGCCTGATCGGGCGTTTCCTCAAAGTTGAAACTTGAGCAAAACTGCTCCCAAGCGGTTTCGTCGAGAGCGTGTGCAAAGCCCTTGCGAGCCTCTCGTTTGGCATACACTTCCAAAAGCTGTGCCGCGACGTCAGAGGCCCTCTCAGACGCCTTCCTCCGGGCTTTGCTCCATTGCTCAGTGCCAAGTCGATGAAGCGGTGCTGTGTCCGCGTCTCCGCCGCTGTAACGGCTGATCAAATGTAACGATCCAACAGGTACATAGAGCTTGTCGTTATTAGCGTACTCAAGCAGAAGGAACTCGGCGTCGTGGTCATCAATACGTAGTTTTTCAAGACCCATATACCGGCCGACACCGTGCTCTAGGTGCACGACGGGAAGTCCTGGCCGCAACTCGGTGAGGTCTCGGATGATCGCTTGCGTATCGGTTTGTTCGGTGGCTCGGCGTCGCCGCTTTTGAGCCACTCGTTGGCCAAAGAGCTGGTCCTCAGACACCAGTGCGGGTTCGTCAGGTGAGGTGAAGGAGGCTCTATTGATGTCTGCAACCGTAATGCCCAAGGGTACGCCACTGACCACAAAGTCGTCCCAATGCGAGACAGGTGTTGGGATTAGACCTTCTTTGGACAGCGACTCAAGGAGGATTTCGCGTCTTCCTGCGCTTTCGACGCTCAGCACGACGGGTGACGTGTGCGTCCGCAAAAAGGCAGATAGCTTTGCTACGCCGGCAAGCGAGCGAAACGCCTCATTCTCTGTGAAGGGCTCGGGGGAGTAGCTCTGAAGCACGATGTGGAGCGTAGACTCGGTCGAGCTTCTGAATTCCAAAACGCAGTGTCGCTTGATGCAGGCGTAAAGTTCTTCCGGCGGGATGAAGCCTCGACGTGGTTCGACTAAAGGCCGTCTAGGATCAACGCCGTACTCTTCGAAGCGACGATTTACTTCGCTCCAAAATCGTGTCGCGGAGCTGAAGTTATCACCGATCATAACCATGGGTGTTGCGCTTGGGAGGTACTCAAAGAGTGAGTGGCATTCATCGAAAAAGAGGGGTAAGTAATACTCTGCGCCCTGTGGCGCGCGTCCTTGACTAACCTCGTTAAAGACACTGCACTGTTCAGGGTCACCGTCGAAACTGCGGTACCAATCGATCTTAAATCGCTCGATGGCATCGCCATGCAATGGGAATTCGCGTGCCGGTAAGAGCGCTATATCGTGCAACCGTTGTGCTGTGCGCTGAGTCTCGGGGTCAAAACTTCGCAGCGATTCGATTTCACCATCAAAGAGATCGATCCGCAGTGGTTCATTGCTGCCCATGGGAAAGACGTCGAGTAACGAACCCCGTGTCGCAAATTCACCATGCTCAAAAACCGTATCAACACTGCGGTAGCCGTTACGCGTGAGGTTGCGGACAAACTTTTGCGCATCGAGGTGTTGGCCCTGAGACAGACTAAGAACGCCCGCTTCAATGAAATGCTTCGGCGGCAGTCGGTGCATCAGTGTTGTTATAGACGCAATGACCACACCATCGGTCAGTGTGGGTAACCGCGACAACGCCTTAAGTCTGTCGGAGATGATGTCCTCGTGAGGTGAGAAATTGTCGTACGGCAGTGTTTCCCAGTCGGGAATGAGTAAAATTTCTTTTGACGGGTCTAAAAAAAACGGCAGTTCCGCCGCGAGCGTGTGCGCAGCAGCAGTCGTTCCCGTGATAACGATCATTAGCGGCGTGGCTTTTGACAACTCACTGAGGTACTGCGATTCGGTCGAGCCCGAGACCGGCCCGATCGAAGTCCTTTTACCTGCCTCGTTTGGCCAGGGCAGCGACGATACGATATTTGAAAATGAAGTCATTCGAGCTCCTTGATCGACGCCGGATTTTACGTGTCAGAACTCTCGCTTACTAGGGCTGAACGGTTGCTGTTCGGGTCATCTGAGGGCGATAATGCGAAGACACTCACATTTCACGACTCCGAAGCGAGTCGGTACACAAGGATAAAGCATGGCGCCCCAGAGAAAGCGCCAGCGTCCTGACGATTATTTTGTGGATTGGAAGGAGCGTGAAGCTCTGGCTGAATCCATGATTCCGATCGTCGGCACACTGGCCCGCGAAAAGAATGTCAAGTGTTACATCTACGGGAAGTCTCTCGTCAACCTCAGTGTCCTCGACATTATGAAAGCGCACCGCTGGGTGCGTCAGGTTGAAGATAATGAACTTTCAGAGTTCGAAACGATTCGCGTTTTGGAGTCCATCGCTAAGCTAAATTTAGGTCCTTCGCATATCGATATTGGGCGGCTATCCATTGAGTATTTTGACAAAGACCAGGGTGAAAACCTGTCACTTGATGAGTTTGTTGCGAGTCGGCTGTCTCACTTGGTGGATTCACAACATCGCCCTGAGGGCCCTGTAGATGTTGTTCTGTTTGGATTTGGTCGTATCGGTCGTTTGATGGCGCGTATTCTGGTTGCCAAAACAGACGGTGGCGACAACTTGCGGCTGCGGGCGATTGTGGTGCGCAAGGGAAATGCGCCGGATGATCTTGTTAAGCGCGCAAGCCTGTTGAGACGTGACTCCGTTCATGGCGTATTCCAGGGCACCATTCGAGTGGATGAGGAACGACAGTCATTCGTCGCAAATGGCAATGAAATCAAAGTGATTTACGCCAGTGCGCCAGAGGATGTGGACTATCAGGCCCATGGTATTAACAACTGTCTGGTTGTCGATAACACTGGCGTATGGCGTGATCGAGATGGTTTGTCTCGACACTTGCAAGCGAAGGGGGTGAGTAAGGTGATTCTTACCGCTCCAGGAAAGGGCGATATCAAAAATATTGTCGCGGGAATAAATCACAGCGAAATCGATCCGGGTGATCATGTTTTATCAGCTGCATCGTGCACGACTAACGCGATCGTTCCGCCGCTTAAGGCGATTCATGACCGGTACAATATCGAATCGGGTCACGTGGAGACGGTGCACGCGTTTACCAACGACCAGAATCTTATCGACAATTACCACAAGGCCGATCGTCGAGGAAGAAGTGCGCCGCTCAATATGGTGTTGACAGAAACAGGCGCGGCGAAGGCCGTCGCGAAAGTGTTGCCACAGCTCGCTGGTAAACTCACCGGCAATGCGATCCGCGTGCCGATCCCCAACGTTTCTATGGCTATTTTGAACGTGACGCTGGCTCAGGAGACATCAAAAGACGAACTCAACGAGTTTATGCGCCAAGTTGCGCTTCACTCACCGTATCGAAAGCAAATCGATTATTCCAATTCTCCTGAGGTCGTATCGACCGATTTTGTCGGATCAAGAGCGGCTTGTGTATTTGATGCCCAAGCCACGATCGTGAATGGAAAACACGTGGTTCTCTACCTCTGGTATGACAATGAGTACGGCTACAGTTGTCAGGTCTACCGTGTTCTTGAGGAGATGGCCGGGATTAAGTACCCCACGTATCCTCATACGGATGCGGGCAAACTCTGATTTGCAGAGAGTTGTGGTAAGTCGGCGCCAGTTTGGCTAGAATTCGCGGCGCCGGATGCACTTAAAACTGAGCTGAAAACAGCCGCCGGAAAACCTGTAGTTCACTTCACTGGGGGGAGTGGCCACGCTCACGTCAGACACTGTCTGAGCCGCTTCGGTGCAAGCTGACTGCAAGACAGCTAGCCAAGGCGCGAGTGTGCGTACAGCGAACGTAAATTGGGGACAGGTATGATTAAAATTCGCCGCGGATTAAATATCCCACTGGCAGGAGCGCCAGAGCAGCGTGTTGCTCAAGATTTTGCACCACGCCATGTTGCGCTAGTCGGTGCTGACTATGTGGGTATGAAGCCCACAATGATTGTATCCGAGGGCGATACGGTCTCGAAAGGACAGGCACTCTTCACCGATAAAAAATGCGAAGGCGTGGTCTATACTGCGCCCGCATCGGGCCGCGTGAGTGCGATTAACCGCGGCGCGCGTCGTGTGTTTCAGTCTTTGGTCATTGAAGTTGACGACGCGGTTGATGCGCGAGTCTGGGAGGCGGTCTCTGCTGATGCGGCACGCACGCTGACGGCAGCGGACATCAAAGCGCGGCTTTTGGAGTCGGGCGAATGGACGGCGATTCGAGTGCGACCGTTTAATAAAGTCGCGGATCCTGCAACGCAGCCCGCGGGCTTATTCATCACGGCCATGGACACTCGGCCGCACGCAGTGAACCCGGAAATCGTTATCGCTGAGCAGGCTGAGGCCTTTGAGCTGGGGCAGTGGCTACTTGCCACGATGAGTGAGTGTCCAACCTACATTTGCATGGCGCCCGGCGCCAATGTTCCTGTTTCCTCTCAGTCAAATGTTAAAGCCGCTGAATTTGAGGGACCGCATCCAGCAGGCCTTGCGGGTACCCACGTTCACTTTTTACAAGGTGTTTCTCTGAGCAAGCTTGCTTGGACCATTGATTACCAAGATGTCATCGCTATTGGACGTTTGTTCATGGACGGTCAAACCTACCGCGAACGGCTGATTTCAGTTTCGGGGCCGGCCATAGAAACGCCTCAGGTGGTGCGTACTTGTCGCGGTGTCGATATTGAAGCGTTGGTGGCAGGTAGCCAGGGCGCCGGTGAGAATCGATTGATCAGTGGTTCAGTCCTCGGTGGCCGTCGGGTGAACGCTCATTCCGCGTACTTAGGTCGATTCCACAACCAGGTGGCGGTGTTAGCCGAGGGGCGTGACCGTGTTTTTATGGGCTGGCTCACACCCGGTGCGGAGAAACACTCTGCCATGGGCATTTACTTAAGCAGTTTGTTTGGGCGAAAACCGATAGCGATGACGACGACGACTAACGGGTCTGAGCGCGCCATGGTGCCCGTCGGCGCCTACGAGCGAGTCATGCCGCTCGATATTCTACCCACACAACTTCTCCGAGCGCTGCTCGTTGGTGACACTGAGACCGCACAGTCACTCGGCTGTCTGGAGTTGGACGAGGAGGACTTGGCTTTGTGTACCTATGTTTGTCCTGGAAAATACGAGTATGGACCAGTGTTGAGCGACAATCTCGCTCGTATTGAGAAGGAGGGTTAAGTCATGGGTTTACGCAGTACGCTAGACAACCTCGAGCCTCACTTTAAACCTGGCGGCAAATACGAGTCTTGGTATGCCCTTTACGAGGCGGTGGATACAATTTTCTACAGTCCGTCGAGCGTGACTCAGTCATCTGCACATGTTCGCGATGGTATTGATCTGAAGCGCATCATGATTACGGTCTGGTTCTGTACGTTTCCGGCCATGTTTTACGGCATGTATAACCTGGGTTACCAGGCCAATGAGGTTATCGCTGCAGGGGGCTACGCGTTAGAAGGATGGCGAGGCGGAATCGTTTCAAGCCTGGGCGGATTCGACCCAAACAGTCTGTGGGACAACTTCCTGTATGGCGCCGTTCATTTCCTGCCGCTCTACGCGATCACGTTCATCGTCGGTGGCTTCTGGGAAGTCCTCTTTGCAATGAAGCGCGGGCACGAAATCAACGAAGGTTTTTTTGTGACCTCGGTGCTATTTACGCTGACGTTGCCGCCAGACCTGCCACTGTGGCAGGCGGCGATGGGGATCTCGTTCGGTATTGTCGTGGCAAAGGAAGTATTCGGCGGGACCGGGAAAAACTTCCTCAATCCAGCACTGACGGGCCGCGCATTCCTTTATTTTGCCTACCCCGCACAATTGTCAGGTGACGCAGTGTGGACCGCTGTCGATGGTTACTCCGGCGCTACTGCGCTCAGCGTTGTCGCAACTGATGGTATGGCTAAGCTGACCGAGACCTACACCTGGTGGGATGCCTTTTTAGGTGCAATGCCGGGTTCTATGGGTGAAACCTCGACGCTTGCGATCATGATTGGTGGCGGGGTCTTACTCATGATGGGTATCGCATCGTGGCGCGTTGTCGTTGGGTGTTTTGCGGGAATGATTGGTTTTTCGCTGTTGCTTAACGTCATTGGCTCAGACAGCAATCCGATGTTTGCGATGCCTTGGTACTGGCACATGGTGATCGGTAGCTTCGCGTTTGGCACGTTTTTTATGGCGACAGACCCCGTGTCCTCTGCAATGACCGACAGTGGGCGTCTGGCATATGGCGTGTTGATCGGTGTTATGTGCGTACTTATTCGAGTGGTCAACCCGGCCTTTCCTGAGGGCATGATGCTTGCCATTTTGTTTGCAAACTTGTTTGCGCCGCTCTTTGATAACTTTGCGGTTCAAGCCAACATTAAAAGGAGACTCGCACGTGTCAGCTAATAACGAGACGCTGTCTCGGGTACTCACAGTGGCACTCGGACTTTGTATTGTCTGCTCGGTTGTTGTGTCCACAGCTGCGGTAGCGCTCAAGCCACAGCAAGAAGCGAATAAAGCGCGGGATCTTAAGCGCAATATTCTCATGGCGGGTGGTCTCTATGATCCAGAGCGGAGTGTAGAAGAGCAATTTGTTACGATTCAGCCACGTGTGGTTGATATCGATACCGGCTTGTTTGTGGATGACGTCGATCCAGCCCTCTTTGATCAGCGCAAGTCGGCAAAAGATCCTACCCAGAGTCGCACCCTGAGTGGTGATGAAGACAGCGCGAAAATTCTGCGTCGTGAGAATCGTGCGATCGTTTATCTCGTTAATGACGAGGCGGGTGCACTCGACAGAATTATCCTTCCCATTCGCGGCTATGGGTTGTGGTCCACGCTCTATGGGTTTGTCGCCTTGGAGTCAGATGCGAACACGATCGTTGGGCTGGGATTTTATGAGCACGGCGAAACGCCGGGGCTGGGTGGTGAGGTGGATAACCCAAGCTGGAAAGCAAAATGGTCCGGTAAGCTTGCTTACAAAAACGGTGACGTCGCGATCAGCGTTTTAAAGGGCGCGGTCAATCCTGCCGCAGCCGACGCGCAGTGGCAGGTCGACGGCTTGTCAGGCGCCACACTGACGACGAAAGGGGTGCATAACCTGGTCCAATACTGGCTCGGTGATGACGGTTTCGCGCCGCTTCTTGGTAATCTTCGCGGGGGTAATGCCTAATGAACGTTCGTGAGACGTTATTTTCACCCATTATTCAGAACAACCCAATTGCCCTACAGATTTTGGGAATTTGCTCTGCTCTGGCCGTCACGTCGTCGCTGCAAGTCAGTCTGGTGATGTCGGTTGCGCTCACTGCCGTGACGGCATTCTCGTCGTTTTTTATCTCCAGTATTCGCATGTTTATTCCGTCGAGTATCCGAATCATTGTTCAGATGACGATTATCGCCTCACTGGTGATCGTGGTGGACCAAATACTCAAAGCGGTTGCTTACGACATCTCCAAGCAGTTGAGTGTGTTCGTTGGTTTGATCATTACCAATTGCATTGTGATGGGGCGAGCGGAAGCGTTCGCGATGAAAAACCCACCGATTCCCAGTTTTTTAGATGGCTTGGGTAACGGTTTAGGGTACTCCTTCGTCTTGATCGTCATCGGTGTGGTCAGAGAACTATTCGGTGCGGGTTCGCTAATGGGTATTGAGATTCTTCCGTTGGTCACTGAAGGGGGCTGGTACAACCCTAATGGTTTGCTG
Source organism: Halieaceae bacterium UBA4438 (assembly GCA_002390485.1). Classification (GTDB taxonomy): domain Bacteria; phylum Pseudomonadota; class Gammaproteobacteria; order Pseudomonadales; family Halieaceae; genus Luminiphilus. Next base: position 30,475 of record DGPO01000057.1, read on the forward strand.
TTATTACCGCCCAGTGCTTTTTTCTTAATCGGCTTCCTGATTTGGGCCATCCGCGCCGTGCAGACCGCGCAGGTTGAAGAGCCCGAGTTCAAGATCGCCAAGCACACGGTTTCCGAGGAGGGCGCGTAATGGAACATTACTTGAGTCTATTTATTCGCGCTGTATTCATCGAGAACATGGCGCTCGCATTCTTTTTAGGTATGTGTACATTTCTCGCTGTCTCTAAAAAGATCTCGGCAGCGTTTGGTTTGGGTATAGCGGTCGTTGTTGTTTTGACCATTACCGTGCCAGTCAATAATCTCATCTATCAAAACTTGCTCGCAGACGGGGCATTGGCTTGGGCGGGCTACCCAGACTTAGACCTGAGTTTCTTGGGGTTGCTGTCTTACATCGGCGTCATCGCTGCGCTGGTGCAAATCCTTGAAATGTTTTTAGACCGATACGTCCCGGCGCTGTATTCGGCGCTCGGCGTGTTCCTGCCCTTGATTACTGTGAACTGTGCGATTTTAGGCGCGTCCCTGTTTATGGTGGAGCGAAGCTATAACTTTGGCGAGAGTGTCGTCTTCGGCTTTGGCTCAGGTGTGGGCTGGGCGCTCGCGATTGTTGCGCTTGCGGGGATTCGCGAAAAGCTCAAATACAGTGATGTGCCCGACGGGTTGCAGGGCCTCGGAATAACCTTTATCACTGTGGGATTGATGTCGTTGGGCTTCATGTCTTTCGGTGGTATCGATATTTAATTAGCTGCATTAGCTCTAGGAGAGTCTTGTGTTTACAACTATTTTCTTTGGCGTAGGTATGTTTACCGCAGTGGTGGTCGCCTTGGTAATGGTCATTTTGGCGGCGCGCAGCAAGTTGGTTGCGACTGGAAATATCAGCATAGAGATCAATGGGGGCAAGACGATACAGGTGCCGGCAGGTGGCAAGTTGCTCCAGACCTTGGCCGATGCCGATTTGTTCTTGGCCAGTGCCTGTGGTGGCGGTGGCACCTGCGCGCAGTGCAAGTGCATTGTTGCAGAGGGTGGTGGGACGCTGCTACCCACGGAAGAGAGTCATTTTACTCGACGAGAAGCCAACGAAGGCTGGCGGCTTTCCTGCCAAACACCCGTCAAGCAGGATCTAAAGATTGAGATCCCCGAAGAGGTCTTTGGCGTTAAACAGTGGGAGTGCACGGTTGAGTCGAACGATAATGTCGCGACGTTCATTAAAGAATTGGTACTGCGACTGCCCGAGGGCGAGGCTTGCGACTTCCGAGCGGGAGGCTATGTCCAATTAGAGTGTCCTCCGCACGCAGTGAAGTTCTCTGATTTCGATATCGGTGAGGAGTACCGCGGTGACTGGGAACACTTTGGCTTCTTCAAGCTCGAGTCTGCATCTCCGGAGACCACTATTCGAGCCTACTCAATGGCTAACTACCCAGAAGAGAAGGGTGTCGTAAAGTTTAACATCCGAGTAGCCACACCCCCGCCCCGTACCGAGGGGTTGCCCCCTGGTGTGATGTCGAGCTGGGCGTTTGGCCTCAAGCCGGGCGATACCGTGAACGTTTACGGTCCTTTTGGCGAGTTTTTTGCCAAGGAAACCGAAGCGGAGATGGTCTTTATTGGCGGTGGCGCCGGCATGGCGCCCATGCGGTCGCACCTATTTGATCAACTTCGCAGGCTCGATACTAATCGCAAGATTTCGTTTTGGTACGGTGCGCGCTCGCTTCGAGAAATGTTCTATGTTGAAGACTACGACACGCTTGCGGCCGAAAACGATAACTTTGATTGGCACGTGGCGCTCTCGGATCCCCAGCCTGAAGACGATTGGGATGGATTGACGGGTTTTATTCACAATGTGTTGTTTGAGCAGTATCTCAAAGCGCATCCAGCACCCGAGGATTGCGAATACTACATGTGCGGGCCACCCATGATGAATAAGGCGTGTATTGAGATGCTTCTGGATCTAGGCGTCGAACGCGAGAACATTTTCTTAGATGATTTTGGCGGTTAAACAGCGTTTGAACTGCATTGCCAGGCCAGCCATCGTGCTGGCCTTTTTGCTTTGTTTGGGGGCGTGTGACTCGAGTCCGAAGAAGGTCCAGCTTCAGGGCGGTGTATTTGGTACCACCTGGCATGTTACCTATCACGGTGAACCTGACGGGCTCACCGATAACGATGTTGAAGCGGCCATCACGAGCGCTTTCTCCGTTGTCGATGACAGTATGAACAACTACCGCGCATCGTCCACGCTCAGTCAATTGAACAGGCTGCCTGCAGGACAGATATTTGAGGTGGACTGGGACTTTGCGCTTGTTTTCAATGCCGCACTCGACATTCATCACGCAACCGCGGGTGCCTACGATCCTTCAGTATCACCCCTGATTAATCTTTGGGGCTTTGGCCCTGAGGGTGTGACTGAAAGCCCCACAGATGACCAGCTCGCCATTGCCAGATCGCACAGTGGCCTTAATCAGTTCGCTTGGGACCTTTCGGACCGCAGTTTTTTGAAACGAAATACACGCGCAACGCTCGATTTTTCATCGATCGCCAAGGGTTACGCGGTTGATCTTGCAGGCGATGCGCTGGATGAAATCGGTGTCGCGAACTTCATGCTCGAGGTCGGTGGTGAAATTCAAACCAGGGGGGTTAGTCCGAGAGGTGATCACTGGCGACTCGCTATTGAGAATCCAATTCGGGCGGGCGTTGGCAAGCCCTATGCGGCCGTATCCGTCACTGATGTGGGTATTGCCACGAGCGGTAATTACCGTAATTTTTTTGAGGTCGACGGAAAGCGATTTTCGCACTTGATCGATCCGAGAACCGGTTACCCGATAGAGCACGATCTCGTATCCGCAACAGTCATCCACCCATCGACGATGGTCGCGGATGCCTGGGCGACAGCCCTAATGGTGGTTGGTACGACCGAGGCACTTCGCCTGGCGAATCTTTACGACTTGAGTGTTTACTTGATTTCTCGCAATGGTGAACAGCTGATAAGCTCACACAACCAAGGCATGAGCCGCTGGCTGAAAGCGTCAGATAATGGAGAGACAATCCCTTGATTTTTGTAATTAGCTTTTTAGTCTTTGCGCTTATCATCGCGGCGATGGCCGTCGGTGTTATCGCAGGGCGCGCACCGATAAAAGGGTCTTGTGGTGGTATTGGGGCGCTTGGTATTGATCAGTCTTGTGACCTCTGCGGGGGGGATCCCCAGCGCTGCGAGACCGAATCGCGCTCTGCGGATGATGCAGGTGCGACGTTATTTGACCCCAACGAGCGCTGATGCTGAGATCGATCGAACTCGACATTGCCAGGCGACTGAGTTTCAGTAACCAACAGCGCGCCTTCACACGCTGGGTGGCTGGCTTCGCAGCCCTAGGCATGGCACTGGGTGTGGCCAGTCTTATTGTGGTGCTTTCCGTGATGAATGGTTTAGCCGGCGAGCTGACGGGTCGACTGTTAAATGCCATTCCACACGTTGAACTTCGATTTCAGGACTACGACGGCGATGCCCAAGCACTCGCAGCGAGGGTTGAATCATCCCAGCCGGGCATCATTGCTGCACCGTACGTTAAGCGCCAGGTGATGACGCGTAGTGATTTTGGAACCAGTGGTGCGGAATTAATGGGCCTTGGGACAGGATCGATCCAACTGCTCAATGTGCGTGTCGTTGACGGCAGCCTGCAAGGGGTCATGACTCAGCCGTACCACATTGCGCTCGGCGCCGTGCTGGCCAATTCGCTAGGCGTCGGTATCGGTGACTCAGTTGAGGTGGTTTTACCACGCCTTTCCATTACGCCATTTGGCGTATTACCCCGGTATCGGAAGTTACGTGTGGGGGCTGTAGTGTCTGTCGGCGCCTCGCCCGATGCATCGCTAGCGGTCACCTCACTTGAGACCATGAAAAAGTTAAGTGGCGTCGCCTATGTGGATGGTATTCGTCTCCAGTTGGACGACCCTGATAGCGCCGACAGTGTCGCGCAACGCCTTGAGGGCGAGTATCGAGGGCGTATCAATGCGGTCACGTGGACAGAGTCCTATGGATCCTTGTTCTCAGCGATTCGGATGGAGAAGATAATGGTGAGTATTTTGCTCTCTGCGCTGATTGCGGTTGCCGCTTTTAACGTAGTGTCATCATTGACGATGTCGGTGGCAGAAAAGCGATCTGATATTGCGTCGCTTCGGGTGCTCGGTCTGACCGCCGCAGGGGTGCGTCGCATTTTTCTGTTGCACGGTTTGATGCTGGCGACGTTCGGAATTGCACTGGGTACGGTCATTGGGGTGCTCATGAGTTTAAATTTGGGGTCACTGATGGGGCTTTTAGAGCGGGTCTTCGGTTGGACGCTGTTTGATCCAAGTGTGTATTACATTGGGGGATTACCCACTGACTTGCAGGGCACTGACATCGGCTGGGTAGTGAGCATGGCGCTTGCACTCAGCTTGGTTGCCGCGGTCTACCCAGCCCATCGCGCAAGTAAAATATTGCCAGTCGCGGCATTGGACGGATTGGAGGCTTTTTGATGGTCATTTTGTCAGCCCGCGCAGTGACCAAAACCTACCCCGCATCGGCGGGTCCAGTTTCCGTACTGAGTAATCTAGACTTCGAACTGGCGTCGGGGGACAGGGTCGCAATCGTGGGGACGTCTGGCGCCGGGAAATCGACACTACTCAATATATTGGGTGGTTTAGACACGCCGAGCGCCGGCGTTGTTCATTTGGGCACGAAAGAACTCACCTCGTTGAACGAAACTGAACTGTGCCAGTGGCGGAATCAAAACCTTGGCTTCGTCTTCCAATTTCATCATTTAATGCCAGAGTTTACTGCGCTCGAGGCAGTAGCGATGCCCGCACGTATCGGCGGCATTTCGCAGCGAGAGGCGTCGGCTTCAGCCGAAGCGCTGCTGGCCCGTCTGGGGTTGTCTGAGCGGATGCATCATCGGCCCAGTCAATTGTCGGGCGGGGAGCGGCAACGCGTGGCTATTGCGCGCGCATTGATTAATCGCCCCTTGTGCGTGCTCATGGACGAACCCACGGGAAATTTAGACCCGCATACGGCGGAGTCGGTCATGGCCCTGATGCGTGAACTTGACTTCCAAAGCACCGCGCTTGTCGTAGTGACACATGACCCACACGTTGCCGAGCGCATGGATCGTCAGTACCGACTGTCCGATGGCAAACTCAGTTTGACCGCATAACTATGAGGTGGCCCACTCGCTTTCACTGGGAAATAGCCGCTCGACAAGCACTCGATCCAGGTCTTGGTCTTTCCGCCTTTCTCTCAAAACTATCGATCGTTGGCATGCTGATTGCCGTTTCGCTCCTGCTCGCAGCCTTATCGGTGATGAATGGCTTTGAGCGAGAGATGCGGGTAAGAATTCTGAATCTTGTGCCACATGTCACCGTTCGAGGCTTTGCCATGGACAGCGAATGGCAGCAGGTTGCCGATGAGGTAGAGCCGATTGAGTCGGTGACGCGTCACTCCCAGTTCAGTGACATCGACGCATTGTTCACGATCCGCGGCGAGGCGAGAGTCGTTCGTCTCATTATTGCCGACAGCAGTGCCTTGAATGGCCTCGAGAGCTACATCACGCCGACCAGTGAGCGTATCTCCTCCGATGAATTGATCCTGGGAGGCGCGCTTTCCGAAGAGCTGAATTTGCGTGTGGGTGATGTTGTCTCGGTGTTGCTGTCGGGTGGAACAGGACGTAAAACGCTGATTCCTCGGAACCTTAAATTGGTAGCAACGCTTAATTCTGAAACTGAGATCGATCGCTATTTCGCGTTCAGTGGTCAGGGTATGAACACGACGCAAGCACTCGCTAATAAGGCGCATGCCATAACGCTTGCTGATCCACTGCAGGCTCGCGTGTTTGCAGCGACGCTCCGGCAAACCTTGTCATCGCAATTTTGGGTGTCGGATTGGACCGAGAGTCAGGGCAATTTGTACCAGGCCATTCAACTCTCGCGACAGATCGTGTCGCTGATGCTGGCTTCGTTGTTGTTGATCGCGATCTTCAACATCGTTACGTCGCTCGTGCTCGTTGCTTCTGATCGGTCCGCTTCCTCAGCGATGCTGAGAGCAATGGGCGCAAGCAGAGGTGATATCAGCACCATCTTTGTCATTCAGGGAACGATTATCGGCGTTGGAGGTGCTGCGCTGGGTGCACTTTTGGGCGTCGTATTGGCTGTGAGTGCGCCTTATCTCGTTTCCCTGGTGGAGTCGCTGCAGGGTGCAGCGCTTCTCGATACACGTGTTTATCCTCTGGCTTATGTCCCGGTTGATCTTCGTCTTAGGGATTTTATTTTGGTTCCGAGTCTGGCATTTGTTCTGTCGGTAATATCGTGTGCTGTTCCCGCGATTACTGCGTCACGCTTGCCCATCAGCCAAGGGCTCATGCAGAGTCGCTAGCGGCGGGACAATTTTCGCTCTCGTCGTCGTTGTGCGCGCTCCGCGATTCGTTGGCTAATGCGAAATCGCCACAAGCCGTCGGCCACAAAATAACCCACAAACGCGCAAGCGATTCCCATGACCAGGCAGCCGAGCAAAAATGGTGGCCAGATGCGTAGAATTTCCGGATTCAGTGGATCCAGCCAGTTAATCGCGGACACGTCGATCGGGGGTGTGCCGAGCAGCGCGCTCCCAATAAGGTAAGCAGCAACATAGATGACTGGCATGGTAAGGGGGTTCGTGACAAAGATCAGTGAGAATGACAGTGGCACGTTAGCACCCACACGGATCGCAATGAGCACGGCGACAATCATCTGGCCGGGTAAGGGGACCATTGCACAAAACAGCCCAATTGCCGCGGCGCGAGCGATTGAGGTGCGACTGATGTGCCACAGCTCGCGCCGTTCCAAAACATTTTTGAGAAAGCCGAGCCCTTTCACCTCCTTGAGGTGAGTGGGAGAGGGTAGGAATTTTCGAAGGGACCGCTTGGGCATAAGTGACGCTTTTCTATTCTCCAGTGAGGGTCAATATCACTAATTGTCGTTAAAACCGACCAAGGCTCTCTGCGTTTAGCATTTTGCCAACAAAAGTCATGGTGTGTTGCACTCAGTATGAGGCCCATGAAAAGCCACCGCCACTTGCGAATGAGTGAAATCTCACAATTTTTGACACTGAATCGCGCTTCATTACTCTTTATGGGCACAGTGCTGTTCTCTATTGTGCTTCCCAGTTCGCTGTTTTGGCCCGTGACAATGGGTATCGCTATCTGCGCGCTTCGGATGACCCGTCAAAGACGAGCGAGTTTTGCCGTGGGCAGTGGATTATTAGTGGGTACGTTCCACTACCTCGATGTCACGGCATCGCAATTAACCCATGGGTGCCTGCAGGACGAGATTAAAATCCGTGCTGAGGTGGTGGCGTTCCCTAGGGTGGTTGAAACACCTCATCGCGATCGACTGAACCTACTGACCCTCAAGGTCCTTGATTTAGATTCGGTCAACTGTGTCGGTATCCGTCGGATTTCTGCGATGCATCCTTTCAAGTCGGCCGAGGTGGTCCCGCAATTAGGCGATTTGATCGAGGCACGGGTTCGTTTAAAGCGCCATGACACACGTTGGAGTCAGGGAGGGTTACCTGGCAGCGTTCGATTTTTGTCATCGAGTCTGGACGCACGAGCTTCCATCAGAGACTTTGCTGTTATAAAGCCCGCATCGACGCTGAGCACGGCAACCCTTCGAACGAACCTGAGCCGCGCGATTGAGGGCGCCACCCATTCTGAAATTTCACGACGTCTACTTCTAGCACTGTTGCTGGGGCGCCAAGACGTCCTCAGCCAACCTGATTGGGATCTTCTGCGGCGCTTTAGCTTGACCCATGTATTCGTAGTGAGTGGGCTGCACGTCAGTCTGGTGGCAGTTTGGGTGGCGTTCGTATTGTCGCTACCGAGACGACTCTTTTGTCTGGCGGGTGACCGAGGAGGTCTTTTGACCGCCTTTGTCGGAGTGAGTGTCGCGGCGATTTTTTACGTTACGTTGACCGGAAGTTCGCTTCCTGCACAAAGAGCCCTGTGGATGACATTATTAGGCTTCTTCGCACGCGCCATACTTTGGCGCTGCGATCCTGCCTCCGTTCTTTGTGTCGCCGCAGCCGTATTGATCGCTCTCAATCCCTGGAGCGCACTGACTCCCGGGTTTTGGCTGAGCATTGTATTGACCGGGTTTATTTTGCGCGAACTCAATAGATCAAACCCAAATGGTTTTTGGGCCTGGTTGCGGTTAAACATCGTCCTTGCGCTTACATCATCGGTTTTGTCGGTGATCTTCTTTCAGCAGTTCTCGCTCGCGGCGGTGCCCGCAAACCTCGTTTTAGTGCCGCTACTGACCAACCTTATTCTACCACTTGGGTTATTTGCGTTGATTCTTCAGGGCATTAACGGCGATTTAGCCGGTTTTTTGATTTCGTTGTGTAGTGAATTTCTTGACGTATTTTTAGCCGGAGTATCGGCAGTGGATGTCCATTCGGGGGCTTGGTTCATGACCTCAGTCTGGTTGCATACAGGCATACTCTTGCTCTTCGCGTGCGCGGTGCTCTGCACTTTACTCGCTGCAAAGGCCCGACTGTTGGTCTCACTTGTGCTGTTATTAACGCTCAGCGCCTCTTCCAGCGGAGATGCTCGCTTTAGGTTGGAGTTTGCAGATGTGGGGCAGGCGACACTTGTCATCGCACGAATATCCGACGTGGTTATGATTTACGACACGGGGGGGGTGAGCTGGAGCGGTAGTGTTGGGTTTGAGCGGGACGTCCTTGGCAGGCTTAAAACGCTTGGTATCCACGAGGTCGATCTCTTAATTGTAAGTCACGGCGACCTTGATCATGCCGGAGGCCTATCATCGTTACTTTCTCATTTTAGTGTTAAGACGCATCTGGGCTTTAATGGGAAGCCGTGCAGGGTCGGGCAAGAGATTGCTCTCGGAAAGTTTTTAGTGGTTTCAATGCTTTCCGGTACGGGGCACAGTGCGCTCAACACCAATGCGGATTCCTGTGTGGTGAGGCTGGCGGTGCATGGAAGACAAATCATAATGCCGGGCGACATTCCGACGGCCATTGAGATGAGTCTTATTGCAGATCAGCAGATAAAAGCCCCGGTAGACCTGCTACTTGCGCCGCATCACGGCTCCAACTCTTCCAGCAGTCCAAGCTTTATCGACGCTCTCAGCCCGAAAGCGGTGTTTTTCACCACGAAATTAGACAACCAGTTTGGCCACCCGCATCCTTCAGTGATCAGTCGTTACCAACGGCGAGGATCGCAATTATGGGACACTGGGCTTTTTGGTGGCATCAGCGTCATTGTCAGGCCAAACAGTAAATTGTCGATCAAGCCTCAGAGACAGACTTTTTCTCCTTATTGGACGGCTATTCGATAGCGATTTTCTGGGTGGGTTGCTTGGACGGGCAGGGTATACTCGTCAGAGTTGTCAGAGGGGACGTTATGGTTGATTTACTAGTTACGGGCGGGTGGGTGATGCCACTGATCGTGGTCTGTTCCGTGATTGCATTGACAATCTGTATTGAGCGTTTCACCGCACTTGACCGAGTGAAGGTGGCACCGCCGCATTTGTTGGCCACGGTTTGGCGCGATCTCAACCAAGGCGAGTTGTACGCCCAAAAGCTGGTGCAGTTACGAGCGAACTCACCGCTGGGAGCAATTTTAGCCGCCGGCATCGCCAATCGGGAGCAAGGACGCGAGGTGATGAAGGAGAGCATCGCTGAGGCGGCCAGTCATGTGGTTCACGACCTTGAAAAGAACCTGAACACCTTGGGCACTGTTGCGGCAATAGCACCGCTCCTAGGTCTTTTGGGGACTGTGGTTGGCATGATCGACGTATTTACTCAAATTACGACTGTAGGGACGGGTAATGCCAATGCGCTTGCAGGGGGGATCTCAGAGGCGCTTGTGACCACGGCGGCAGGTCTCATTGTGGCCATTCCTGCGCTCGTGATGCACCGATACTACACCGGATTGATCGATACGATCGTAGTCGACTTAGAGCGAGAGGCGATTAAACTTGTGGATGCGATCCACAGTGGGTCAGGGCAGGATTACACCGCGTGAAGTTCAGACGTCAGAGGCGAGATTCGTTGGCAGTCAATGTCACACCGCTAATTGATGTTGTATTTTTGTTACTTATTTTTTTTATGGTCTCGACCAGTTTTACAGACCTCAGTGAGCTTGTCGTTAACCTGCCGGAAGCCGAGGGTGAGTCGGCACAAGATAAGACCAAGGGGCTCGAGGTCATTATAACTGCGGGTGGGGCCATGTTTCTTAACGGAACGCCTTTCCCGGCCGATGCGGAAAATTTACGTGCCATCATCATTGAAAAATCGGGGAGCAGACGCGATATCCCTGTTGCAATAGTCGCTGACGGTGAAACGCGTCATGCTATGGTTGTGATGTCGATGGATACCGTGAGCCAATTAGGCTTTAAACGGTTGTCTATTAGTACCCAGAAGCCCTTATCCGGTGAGTAAGTTGGCAGAAAAACCCACTCAGAAAGTGACAGATACGCAGCTTTACGGTCGGCTGCTTCGATATGCCTTTGCCTACAAAGGGTCGCTCATCTTGAGCGTTTTTGGCTATGTGGTGTATTCGCTGGGTAATGTTCTATTGGCTGATTTAACGCAGTTTCTGCTCGACTCGCTGGGTGAGGAGGCCACTGTGGGACCGGGCTTTGTGGCACAAGCTGCCCAATGGATTTGGCCGCCCGGCGACAAGACTGCGACAGACTACGCGCGTATTGCTGTCCCAGTTGCCGCGGTAGTCTTGTCCCTGGGTCGCGCTCTGGGATTTTTTGCGGGCAGCTACTTTATGAACAAGGTGGCGCGCTCAGTGGTTCATGTGGTGCGCACCGAGCTATTTAATGTGCTGGTACGAGTACCGAAAGCCCATATCGATCAATACTCTACCGGGGAACTTCTCTCCAAAGTCACGTTTAACGTCGAGCAGGTGAGCGGTGCCGCGTCTGATGCACTTAAAACCATTTTGCGCGAGGGTTTAACGATTATCGCGCTGGTGGCGTACATGCTGTATCTGAACTGGGAACTGACGGCAATTTTCTTCGTTGTGGCGCCCGCGATCGGCTTGGTTGTGCAGGTTATAGGAAAACACTTCCGCCGCTACAGTCGCCGAATTCAGGACTCAATGGGGTCAGTCACAGAGGTGACGGCGGAGAGCCTGGCCGGGCTGGACGATATTCGAGTGTATGGTGCAACCGAGCAGATCAGTGCTCGCTTTGCCTCCGTCAGTTTGTTTAATAAACAACAGAGCTTGAAGCTGGCGTTCGTCCAGGCGGTGTCAACGCCAATTATTCAGACCTTATTGGCGCTCGCTTTGGGTGCCTTATTTTGGTTCGCATTAGACCCCGAGGTCTTGTCTGAATTTAGTGCGGGGTCATTAGTTGCCTTCATTACGGCTGCCGCGCAGTTGGGGAAGCCGATACGCACACTGAGTAATATTCAGAGCATTATTCAAAAGGGTTTAGCCGCAGCCGAAGATATTTTTCACCAGCTGGATACGCCGCTAGAAGCGGACCAAGGCCAGATCGTCTTATCGCAGGTGGCAGGCCACATAGAATTCAACGCCGTCGCCTTTAGGTACCCCAATGCTCTGATTGATGCCGTACAGAACGTATCCTTTTCGGTGAAGCCCGGCCAGACCATTGCGGTCGTGGGGCGCTCGGGCAGCGGTAAGAGCACGTTACTTAAATTACTTGCACGCTTTTATACACCCTCGGCGGGTCAGATTTCGCTCGACGGAGAAGACATACAAGCGGTAGACCTTCAAAACTACAGGGAACAATTTGCGTTTGTACCTCAGAAAATCAATCTCTTTAGCGATACGGTGGCCGGCAATATTGCGATGGGCAATAGCGTTTCAAGCACCCGCGAAGATATTGAGGGTGCGGCACAAAAAGCGCATGCAGAGACGTTTATCCAGGAGCTTAGATCGGGTTACGACACGTTGATTGGTGAGCAGGGTGTCGGCTTGTCCGGCGGTCAGCAGCAACGCATTGCGATCGCTCGGGCGCTGTTGAAGTCTGCGCCTGTTCTGATTCTCGATGAAGCCACTTCGGCACTGGATAATGAGTCAGAGGCCTTGATCCAACTGGCCTTGGAAAGCTCGCGTCAGGGCAGGACGACCTTTGTTGTCGCACATCGGTTATCAACCATTGAAGGCGCCGATACGGTGTTGGTGATGGACGAAGGGCAAATTGTCGCGCAGGGCGCTCACTCAGAGCTTCTAGCGCAAGAGCCGCTTTACAGAGCCTTGCATCAGCACGGATTCTCGGAAGTTTGAGTACAGTTCGGGACCATGTTGAACGGTGGGTTAATGCGTCGTGGTACGGATCTTTTCGCTGGACACTCATTTTCTTACCAGTCTTGCCGATCGTTTGGTCCGTGGTGTGGGTTAAGCGGCGGGTGACGGCTCCAAAAGCCCAGCCGATTGATGCGCGCGTGCCGGTTATCGTGGTGGGTGGAATAACGGCCGGCGGTACGGGAAAAACGCCGTGCTTGATCGCGTTGTCGCAAGCGCTCATTAAGCGGGGTTACAACGTTGGTGTTGTAAGCCGAGGCTATGGGCGTAAGTCGCCCCAGACAACAATCTTTGTTGAGGTCGAACACAATGCCGACGATGTGGGTGATGAGCCCCTCCTGATCAAACGCACTGTGCCCGGGATTCATGTGTTGGTTGCGCAGTCGCGGCAAGAGGCCGTGTTAAGACTGCTTGAGTCGAGAAAAGTCGATGTCATTCTCTCAGACGACGGATTACAACATTACTCGCTCTACAGAGACTTGGAAATTCTTGTTATGGATGCCAGCCGAGCTCTGGGGAATGGATTTTTAATTCCGGTAGGTCCTCTCAGGGAGCCGCGCTCGCGCCTGGCGAGCGTTGACTGTGTTTTGATTCGTAATGGTGAGCATCCGGCAACTTCATTCGCCTATGTGATCAGAGGATTTAGAAACGAGGCCACCGGCGAGCGGTTAAGCTTAGACGCCGGGCTCGCAGCCTGGCAAGGTGCTCAAGTGGTCGCGGCCACCGGTTTAGGACAGCCTGAGCAATACTTCCAGATGCTCAGACGTAAAGGTCTGACCTTTGAGTCAGTGGCTGTTGCGGATCACGCTGTCCTGCCGATGGAAGAGATTGCGGCAAGTTATGGACCCGATGTTGTACTGATTACTGGAAAAGACGCGGTAAAACTTAAGGTTCCTGCGTGCGACAATGTTTGGGTCGTCGAAATAGAGGCGTTGTTGCCCAGCCATTTGGTCGATCAGCTTGATAAGCTGATGGGGCAACGGGACGAGTAGAAAGGAGCTTCCCATGTACCACATCGTTATTCCTGCTCGTTACGGCTCAACCCGTCTCCCCGCAAAGGCCCTCGCTGATATTAACGGTAAGCCCTTGGTGTATTGGGTATGGCGGCGCGCACTGGCGAGCAGTGCACTGTCGGTCACGGTTGCTACCGACGATTCGCGAATCTTCGACGCCCTAGCACCGCATGGTGCGCAGGTCCTAATGACGGACCCAGCGCACCCGTCAGGCACCGATCGCCTTGCCGAGGTCGCTCGTCTTAAGAACTGGCCGATGGATGCGATTATCGTCAACCTGCAGGGTGATGAGCCACTGATGCCGGTTGCAAACTTGGAGCAGGTGTCTGCTTTGCTAGGGCGCTATAAGCATGCCTCTATCGCGACGCTGTATGAGCCGATTGCGTCTAAGGAGCAGTTCCTGGACCCGTCGGTTGTGAAGGTGGTGGGTGATGCATCGGGGCGAGCGCAATACTTTTCACGTGCACCGATACCGCACGTCCGCGACCCGATGGGCGAAACCTGCCCGCACGACGCACGACGGCACATAGGACTGTACGCGTATCGAGTCAGCTATCTCGAAGACTTTGCGAGTCAACCGGTTGCGCCGTATGAGCGCTTAGAGTCGCTGGAACAGTTACGTGCACTGCACTGTGGGCACGAAATTCGAATTGCCCAAGCCTGTGAGGTGGTGCCTGCTGGCGTCGATACACCGGCTGATCTTGAAGCAGTCAGGGCCTTAATGGCGACGTAATGACGATTCAAGAACGCGTTCAATTACGATCGTTTAATACGCTGGGACTAACGTCGGTTGCGGAGTTCTTCGTGCGCGCAACCTCATCCGAGGGCGTGCTGGAGGCGTTGCAAGTCGCACGGGCAAAGAATCTTTGTGTCAGGGCGATCGGAGGCGGGAGCAACGTCATTTTGCCGCCCGAGCTGTCAGGACTGACACTGAATGTGGCGTTAAAAGGCCGCACGATCGTGTCCCAGAGTTCACAAGAGGCCATTGTCCGAGTTTATGCGGGGGAAGACTGGCACGAAGCGGTCGTTTGGGCGCACGAGCTTGGTTTATACGGGCTTGAGAACCTAGCCTTGATACCGGGGAGCGTCGGTGCCGCCCCCGTTCAGAATATTGGCGCCTATGGTGCTGAGGTGGCAGAGCGTATAGCGCGACTGCAAGTCATTCACAGAAGGACATCGGAGGTCCTTTGGCTGGCTAACTCGGCGTGCGACTTTGCGTACAGGGACAGTTTTTTTAAATCAAACGAAGGACGTGAGTGGATTATCACCGCCGTTGAGCTCCGGTTAAGTAAATTACCGATCACGAATATCACCTATCCAGCGCTGATAGAGGCAGTTGGGTCGCGGCAGGTGGCGCCTAACGAGGTTATGAATGCAGTCATTAAGATTCGGCGCTCTAAGCTTCCTGACCCGCAGGTCGAGCCCAATGCAGGGAGTTTTTTTAAGAATCCAGTAGTGACCCAAGAAGAAGCCAATCAGCTGAAGGAGCAGTATCCGAAACTGCCCCAGTATCCTCTCGATGGCGGCAGGGTGAAATTGTCCGCAGCGTGGATGATTGACGCGCTCAATTGGCGTGGACAGTCAGAGCAGGGGGTTTTCGTGTCTGAAAAACATGCGCTGGTGATTGTTAACCGGTCTGCTAAAAAAAGTCACCAAGTTATTGAATTTGCGAGTAAAGTAAGTCGCTCGGTGAGCGAGCGGTTTGGCGTGCAATTGCACGTGGAGCCGGAACAGGTGGCGGGCAATGAGTACTAGTCATTTTGATTCGGAGTCGTTTCTTAAACAGCTGACCACGCGGCCGGGTGTCTACCAAATGTACGACACAGCGGGTGGCCTCCTGTACGTTGGAAAGGCTAAAAACCTTAAAAACCGGGTGACAAGCTACTTTAGAGCCAGCGGTCTCTCGGCCAAAACGATGGCCCTGGTCTCGCGAATAAACGACATTCAGGTGACGGTTACGACAACTGAACGCGATGCCTTACTTCTCGAACATAATCTCATTAAGGAATACCACCCGCCTTACAATATCTTACTCAAGGACGACAAGTCGTATCCGTACATTTATCTTTCAAAGGAAGATAAATGGCCTAAATTAGCGTTTCATCGGGGTCCAAAGCGCCGAAAGGGCGACTATTTTGGACCGTACCCCAGTGCGGCAGCTGTGCGCTCAACGCTTCATTTGATGCAAAAAGTATTTAAGGTGCGGCAGTGTGAGGAATCTTATTTCCGCAACCGGTCTCGGCCTTGCCTTCAGTATCAGATTGGACGCTGCTCTGGTCCTTGTGTCGGCTTAGTCAGTGACGCGGATTACGAAAAGCAGGTGGAGAACTCGGCATTATTCTTAAGCGGGAAGTCACAAAAAGTGATGAAGCGCCTGGCCGATGATATGGAGGACGCCGCAGCGGTCCTCGAATTTGAAAAGGCGGCGGAATTGCGGGATCAGCTTCAACAGCTCCAGGATGTGCAGTCAACACAAGGAATTGAGGGGTCGCGCGGCGAGTTAGACCTTTTAGCGGTAAGACAAGCCCACGGTCAAGCGTGCATTCAAGTCTTGTTTGTGCGCGAGGGCAGGGTGCTCGGCTCGCGAACGTATTACCCGACAACACGGCTTGACGAGGACGAGACCTCCGTTCTTGATGCCTTTATGCCCCAGTTTTACCTGTCGGGGCGACAGACGATTCCGCAAGAAATTGTGGTCAGTCACAAGCCCAACGACGCCACGCTCTTGTGTGACACGTTGATGGAGCAGAGCAAGCGTAAAGTGGTTATAAAAACTCAGGTCAGAGATGCACGCGCGCGCTGGCTTCAGTTGGCAAAACAAACGGCCGAGACTAATTTAGAGTCTTTCCTGAGCGGTAAACACACCATGGCTGGGCGCTTAGAGGCGCTTAGGCGCGAGTTAGACCTTGATCTGCCACCCGTCCGAATGGAGTGCTTTGATATTAGCCACAGCTCGGGGGAAGCCACGGTGGCCTCGTGTGTAGTTTTTGACAGTAATGGTGCAAGAAAGGCGGACTATCGGACATTTAATATCGAAGGAATTATAGGTGGTGACGATTATGCGGCCATGCAGCAGGCGCTTGAGCGGCGCTATCGCCGATTATCCAAAGGAGAAGGTGTACTGCCCGACATTTTGTTTATTGACGGCGGAAAGGGGCAGGTGTCGCAGGCTCGGCAAGTGCTCGAACAGTTCGAGCTGACTACAGTCAAAATTGTGGGTATCGCTAAAGGAACAACGCGTAAAGCGGGATTCGAGACCCTCGTTGATGGCGATACGGGTGCGGAGAGTCAGTTGCGAGGTGATAATCCAGCGCTGCACCTTATTCAACAGATTCGCGACGAGGCACACCGATTTGCGATCAGTGGTCACCGTGGCAGGCGTGCAAAAGCCCGCAAGCAGTCTGCACTGGAGGGGGTATCGGGCGTGGGTTCAAAACGGCGTAGGGACCTGCTTCGCCACTTTGGTAGTATCCGAGGGTTGGAAAACGCCTCTGTTGATGAGATTTGTAAAGTCGAAGGGATCAATGCAACGCTCGCGCAGAGCATTTATGATCATCTCCATACCGTAGAACAGTAACCCCTGGAGTCACAGTGAACTGGAACCTGCCGAACATTCTCACCCTGACACGTGTGCTCTGTATTCCGCTGTTAGTGGGTGTCTTTTATTTTGCTGGGCCCTTCTCTGGACCTGCTGCTGCCGTTATTTTTGTTTTGGCGGCGATTACAGACTGGCTTGATGGTTGGTTGGCTCGGTTATTAAAGCAAGAAAGTGAGTTTGGCGCCTTTCTGGACCCTGTTGCAGATAAGCTGATCGTTGCCACCGCCTTGGTATTGCTCGTCGACCACTATGATTCGATCTGGCTGACCCTTGCGGCGATCGTCATCATTGGTCGGGAGATCCTCGTCAGTGCGCTCAGAGAGTGGATGGCGCGGCGCGGGCAAAGTCAGTCGGTGGCAGTCACGCTGATGGGAAAGTTAAAGACCACGTTACAGATGATTGCGATCATCCTATTGCTGTGGCGCATGGGGGAGCCGTTTTCCGACCAGTTACTTCAGTCGGGTTTAGCGAGTCTCGCGGCTGCCGTAGTGTTAACGCTTTGGTCGATGTGGAATTACCTCGGGGCGATGTTGAGTTCGCCCGATACGAGGGACGACGAACGCGCTTGACCGCTACTCAGGGGAGGCTACACTTGACGGTAAGCGGGAATAGCTCAGTTGGTAGAGCGCAACCTTGCCAAGGTTGAGGTCGCGAGTTCGAATCTCGTTTCCCGCTCCACACTCAGGCGAGTGCCGCCTCTGCAAGCCCGGTTCTTGGGTTGATTAAGCAGCAATACAATGAACTTGCCTTCACTCAACCTCCCGTCGCGAGTGCTGAGACGATACGGCTGTGAAATTCTCTAATGGAAAAGCTCGACGTGGTGGGAATGGCCATGGCCTGCGGAAGGGACCCTGTCCAGTTTGATTCGGCAACAAGGCCGGGCACTAATCGCATTTTGCGCTCGTCGGAAAAATTCAGATAGGACTGGTAGAGACTCGTCCTAACAATCACCAAGTCATTTTTTTGGTCGATAACAATAAATTGGCCGTCAAATCCAGAGGTGTGGATTACCGTATTGACGCACTCGCCATCGTCATTCGTTTCACCGCAAAAGCTCCAGAACTGCTTGTCGTAAAAGCTGCTCATGGCGGTGACGCTAGCGATATAGTTCGAGTAGTACCTACCGCCCTCTAGTTCCAATGCACCCAATTGAATGAGATATCCAAATTTGGCGAAGTCCCGCGCCGTCGAGTCAAGGCAGCAGTAAGTCAGATAATTGCCGTTGGATTGACCACCTTCGACATTGTCTCGCCACCAAAATGCGTCGATGTTGAGCGGCTCAAACAGTTCCGTCTCTGCAAAAATGCCGGGATCCTGCCCCGTCGCGCGGTATAGAATTTCCCCAAGAACTTGGGTGTCGCAGTTGGCGTAGAGAAACTCACCCGCCTTGTAAGTGCCGCCGCTTACCCAGGGATAGGACGCTCCATCGCGGGCTAAGGGTCGGTTTATACAGGCAGACATCTGATCTTGAGCGAATACAATATTTCCCCCGGCAGCACCGTCGCTTTCATTCTGGCACTCGCCGGCACTACCCGTTTCCGAGATAAAGCAAATAGGGACTAACCCCGATCGCATGTCCAATAGTTGCTCTATGGTGATACTCGACCGTTCGTCCGATTGCCACTCTGAAATGAAATCAGAGGCCGGTTGGCTGGTGCCGTTAATCAGCCCTTTTTCAATGGCAATACCAATGAGAATGCTGGTGAACGATTTTGCGGTTGACCACGAGGTGACCAGGCTGTCTCGGTCTCTGCTCCCGAAATCATTTTGCCAAAATGCGGGGTCTTGCGCGGTAGGCGTCGAGGACAGCGACGTTATCGTGGCGACTTCACCTTCGGCGATACCGCGATACCGCTCGTCCACCAACTTGCCGGCTTTTACGACGAGTGCGGCTTGCGTGAATGACCCGTCAGCCATCGCATAACCGAAGGCCGCCTCTAAGGCGGCGGTGTCAAATCCGGCGTCCGCTGCCGACTGCGTTTCCCATGTCGCAGGGTGCGGTGACTCGAATACAGGCGGTTGTGCAATGGGGGCGGGCGGTGTGGTGCTTGCACCACCACCACCGCCTCCACAGGCGGTACAAAGGAGTGACAGAGAGAAGATAAGAGCGGGTATTTTCATAGAGACTCTCTTGCGATTTGGCCGTATTGCGTAACCGGGGGGAAGCCCGGATCGTTCGAACACGTTACGTTTACGAGTCTACCGATGCATTTCCGCCGTAGCCTTCGCCCACTTATAGTCGGCTTTACCGTTTGGCGCTCGCTGAACCACATCGACAAGAATAGATTGCCTCGGAGCCTTATAGCTTGCCAGCTGGGTTCGTACGTGCTCTCGCAGCCCATCTTCGCCAATGGCAGCGGTGTGGGCTTTTTGTGAATACACTGCGACCACTCGATTACCCAATCGCTCGTCGGGCAGCCCAACGACCAGGCAATCTTCAACGTCCACATGGCGTTTAATCGCTTCTTCGACCTCTTCGGTAAAGACTTTCTCTCCGCCGGTATTAATGCACTGAGATCCTCGCCCCAGTAGGGTAATGGACCCATCGGCTTCGACCGTGGCGTAATCGCCTGGGAATGAGTACCGAATGCCGTTCACCACCCGAAAGGTGCGTGCGGACTTTTCCTCGTCCTTATAATAGCCGCGAGGGACAATACCGGCCGTTGCGACCATCCCCATCTCTCCGGACCCAGGTTTAACGGGTTCGTCGTCCTCGTTGAGAACTTTCACGTAGTCGGCGACCATAAATTTCGCAGTCTTGGCGGCGCCGTCGCGCGTGCTGATCGACCCACCCATAGAGCCTTCTGTGGAGCCCATAATATCGTTAAGAATCATGTCATGGTGTCTGAGCAAGCCCTCTTTGATTTCAGAAGACCACATGACGCCCGAGGAGGCGATTTGGCCCACGCGAGATAAGTCATAGGGTGTACCTGCGTCCTGAGCCGCATCGAGCGCAGCAAGAATAGGGCGTGCAAACGCATCACCAACAATCGTTAAGTCGGTGACCTGGTTATCAATGACGCATTGAATCAGTGCATCCGCATCGAGGTGGGAGGTTCGCTGCGTCACCACGGTGCCCCCACAGTTCAGTGCCACCATCGTGCCGATCCACATTCCAGTTCCATGCATTTGCGGACAAGCAGGCAGGCTTCGATGCACCTTGTCCATCGCGGTAATCGCTCGTGCCGCTTCAATTAGATCGTCAACAGAGCTTGGGGGCGCCAATCCTCTGGAGGTGACACCGCCGATCGATAGCCAGTGAGCCAGTGCACCATTGTCATACATCACTCCCTTTGGCATCCCAGTCGTGCCGCCAGTGTAGAGCATGTAGCGGTCTTCGAATTTGCCGGGTGTAAAGGGGACTGGTGCCGAGGACCTAATCGCATCGTCATAATCGATCGCACCCTCTAATAGCGGCTCTCCAGACTCGTCATCGACTTGGATATAGAGTTTTATATTGGGAAGACTCTCCCGAATTTCCTTGACTCGGGGCGCGTAGCTTGCGTGGTAGATAACAACCTGCGCATCACTGTTGTCGAGCAGATAGACGAGCTCTTCTGATCGGTATCGATAGTTCACATTGACCGGACATAGGGCGCTTTTGAAGCATCCAAAATGCGCTTCGGTGTACTCGTTACAATTGAGCATATACAAGCCGACTGATGCGCCAGAAGTCACCTTATGCGACTGAAACAGCCCTGCAAGCCGCGCAGCTCGGTCATTGAATTCTGACCAGGTTACGGTGTTGCCCTCGCAGATCAACGCGGGCCGATCGGGAAATGCCTCCGACAGCGCGGTCCATACGTTATTGAAATGAAAATCCATCATTGCGCTCCGCTGAGTTTATTGTTGTTGAGCGGAACGGCGCTGCATGTGACATCAAACACCGATCCACAGTAATCAGCGTCTCATGTGCAAGAATAAATTTCTAGACCGGATTTAGACGGGGGGGTTACGCCGAGAGCGAATCGACAACCCTGACAGCACCTAGATTTGCGCCCTTGACGCGCACTTTTTTAAGGTGCTTCAAAATCTGCTTGGGCATGCCCTCAGGAAGATCTACGGTCGAGTAGTGCTCAAAGATATTAACCTTGCCAATAAATTGTCCTTCGATCCCCACCTCGTTAGCAACCGCACCCATGATTTCTCGCGGTTTGACGCCTTTGTCTCGCCCTATAGCCAACCAGAATCGTTCCATGACGACGTCCGGATGGTCCTCGAGCGGCGTGGCTCGTCCCAACTCTTTAGCGGTATAGGTCAGTGGTACCTTACGCTCTTGCCCTTGCTTGTCTTTCGTTGGAACGGGGACTCTATCCTTTGTTTGTCTGGCAGCACCCTCTGCCGGAGTGGTTTTCGCCTTGTGTGGTGCAGTCGCAGGGTCGATTCCGTCAATCAACATGGTTGCAAGCGCCATCGAGATATCACGATGCGTGTGGCCTTCGTTTATGAGTTGCTCAATCGCTTCATTAGCACGCGGGTGGGCAGGCCGACTCATCCCTGACTTCAGCTGATCGACCAGCCGAGCCCGCGCCTTGGCGTCAATATCAGCCAGACTGGGTAAATCGATTTGCTGAATTTTTTGCTTGGTAACGCGTTCAATATTACTGAGCATTCGGCGCTCTCTGGGCGCGACAAATAAAATGGCCTTACCCTCTCGGCCAGCACGGCCCGTGCGGCCTATACGATGAACGTAAGACTCGCGGTCAAAGGGAATGTCGTAGTTGATCACGTGGGTAATTCGTTCGACATCGAGTCCGCGCGCCGCTACATCGGTCGCGACAATAATATCGATACGCCCCGATTTGAGTTGCTCGACCGTCTTAATTCGCGTCTTCTGATCAATGTCACCATTGAGTGGCGCGGCATTAAAGCCCCGCTGTCTCAACTGCTCAGCGATGGCCGATGTGCTCTCGCGTGTGCGGACGAAAACAATAACACCTTGTGTATTCTCTACACCGAGGAATCGTGCCAGTGCGTCGAGTTTGTTCGTACCTTTGACCAGCCAATAGTACTGCTCAATATTGACGTTGGTCGTTGCACCAGAGGTGATGGCTATTTCAACGGGGTTGTCCAAATGTTCGCTGGCGATCTCTCTGATGCGCGGAGGCATGGTCGCAGAGAACAGCGCGACTCTTCGGCCTTTGGGTGTTTGGGCTAAAATTTGGTCGACATCGTCGATAAAACCCATCCGAAGCATTTCGTCCGCTTCATCGAGAACGACCGTCTTAATTTGACTGAAGTCGGCGCTGCCTCGCTTGAGGTGATCCAACAGGCGTCCTGGGGTGGCGACAACAATATGCACGCCCTCTTTAAGACTCTTCAGTTGCTGCCGCATATCGTTGCCGCCGCAGAGCGTAACGACTCTGCAGCCGGGCGACCCTTTTGCATACGAACGAAAGGCATCAGCAACTTGCATTGACAGCTCGCGCGTCGGACATAAGACCAATACTTGGGGGGCTCGGTTTTTGTAGTCGAGTACTGCAAGCACCGGGAGTGCGAAGGCCGCGGTCTTTCCAGTTCCGGTCTGGGCAATGCCTACAACGTCTCTACCCTCCAACAGTGCCGGTACGGTCTCGGCTTGAATCGGTGTGGCCTCTTCGTAACCCAAAACGCTGAGCGACTCGAGCAAAAACGGGGGTAGCCCAAGGCTGTCAAAAGCCACAGGATTGGTTGTGGTATCGGTCATAGTCTGTGCACGGGTGGGGAAAGCGCGCAGAGTACGCGTTGTCTTGCGCCCATAAAAGGGAAATCCTGCCACTATCGCTAAAGGGATGCCGCACTGGCTCAACCGGGTGACCCCGCCGGACCGTTAAGTCGCGGTATTCGATCGGTCCGTGAAACACGCTCACCAAATTACGACACTATCTTGCCGGCGAGCACGCGCGTTGAAACGAGTTAAACAGTCAGTGGACAGTGCAGTAAAACGGTATTGTCGATACGCGATACCACACCTGTTATCAGCGCTTAACGCTGCGCGGCGTGATAGCATTACGCCATGAATAAAGATCAGCCGTTGACACATTTAGACAGTCGGGGTGAAGCCCGCATGGTAGACGTTGGAGACAAAGCGGTGACCTCCCGCGTCGCTGTCGCGCGCGCGCAGATTCGAATGAAACCCGAAACACTCTCAGTGATCTTGGCGAGCGAGCTCGCCAAAGGCGACGCGCTTGCGACAGCACGAATCGCCGCCATTCAAGCCGCCAAGAAGACCAGCGATTTGATCCCACTATGTCATCCGCTACCCATCACCAAGGTTGCGGTTGAGCTGCGTGCTGACGATGCGCTTCCCGGAATAGTAATCGAGGTCACCTGTAAGGTGCGTGGTCAAACGGGTATTGAAATGGAAGCGCTTACAGCCGCGTCTGTTGCGGCGCTGACCATCTACGATATGGCAAAATCAATTGATCGGGGCATGGTGATCGAGGAGGTCATGTTGATCGAGAAGTCGGGTGGAAAAACAGGTGAGTGGCGAAGTGACGATCACGGTTAAGTTTTTTTCTTTGATTCGTGAGGCTGTTGCGACGGAGCAGCTCGTCTTAGAGTGGTCTGAATCGCTTTCAACGGTCGAGCAGGTCAAGGCCGTCCTCAGCGAGCGGGGCGAAGCTTGGTCCACCGCATTATCACACCCCAACCTAATACAAGCCGTAAACCAACGTGTTGTTTTCCCGGAAGAAAACATCGCTGACGGTGACGAGCTTGCATTTTTCCCACCCATGACCGGTGGTTGAGGTGAGGGCGGTGGTAACCGACCAGCTGATCGACCCGGGGCAATTAGCGGCTGAATTCTATGCGCGCCACCCACATGCCGCAGTAACCACGTTTGTCGGCTTCGTCCGTGATTTCAATGAGACCAGCCAGGTCGAGGATTTGTTTCTCGAGTGTTACGTCGAAATGGCCAGCAAAGTACTCACAGAGTTGGGCGAGGCGGCCGCGTCGCGCTTTAGCTTGAAGGCTTGGAATATTGTCCATCGTTTTGGAACCTTGCCCGTCGAAGATCCGATTGTGTTTGTTGCCACCAGTGCTGACCATCGTGCAGAAGCGTTTAGTGCATGCGAGTTTATTATGGACGTACTAAAAACCGATGCGCCATTTTGGAAGCGAGAACGGTTTGACGATGAGGTTGTCTGGGTTACGGTGAAGGGTTCGGACAAGGATCGTCGCCTTCGCTGGGTTAATAAGGATAAAGCGTCATGAAGTACTGTTCTAAATGTGCGCACGAGACGGTGCGAGAGATTCCTGAGGGTGAAGACCGAGAGCGCGACGTGTGCCCGGCGTGCGGGGAAATTTTCTACGTCAATCCGAAGGTGATTGTAGGGTGCATTCCCACCATTGGAGACAAAGTTCTCTTATGTAAGCGCGCGATCGAGCCGCGTTATGGCAAATGGACTTTGCCCGCTGGATTTATGGAAAATCGCGAAACAACGGAGGAGGGTGCTGCGCGCGAGACGTGGGAAGAAGCCGAGGCGCGTACCGTCAATATGGCGCTGTATCGAATATTTGACGTGCCTCACATTAGTCAGGTTTACGTGTTTTATCGCTGCGACGTCCTTGACGAGAAGTTTGGCGCGGGCTCAGAAAGCTTGGAGAGCAAGCTTTACGCCGAGGATGAAATCCCGTGGGACGAACTCGCCTTCCCCGTCGTTGTTGAGATGCTTAGAGAGTTTTTTGAAGATCGTAAAACACAGGAATTTCCAGTCAGGAACAGCACGATTCGTTACCAGAAAAGGCGGGCGGGCTGACTGGCACTGACTGGCCTGTAATCAAGGGACGCCCACCACTTCACTAAAAACACGTTAGAGGATTTTAATATGTCACTTCTCACGATAGACGTCGCAGCGCCAGCTTTCACACTCATGGATCATCACGGGAACGCAGTGTCGCTCTCTGATTATCAGGGCGCGAAAAATGTGCTGGTGTATTTTTATCCAAAAGCCATGACGCCCGGATGCACGGTTCAAGCGCAAGGATTGAGAGACAGTGCCAAGCAATTGGCGGCTCACGATACCGTCGTTTTTGGGATCAGCCCAGACCCGGTGAAGCGGTTAGCAAAGTTTGTTGAGCGCGATGAGCTTAACTTTCAATTGTTGAGCGACGAGGATCACGCAGTGGCAGATGCTTATGGCGCATGGGGCCCCAAGAAGTTTATGGGCCGTGAGTACGACGGAATTCTTAGGACCAGCTACCTCGTCGACAAACAGGGGGTGCTGCGTCAGATTTTCGACAAGTTTAAGACGAAAGACCACCACGAGGTGGTTCTAAATAAGATAGCGGAGCTTGGTCTGTGATTGAGCTCTTCACCTCGCCCACACCCAATGGGCATAAGGTTTCGATCGCGTTAGAAGAGATGGGCTTGGACTATGAGTTCCACACCATTGACCTGCGTTCGGGCGAGCAAAAGCGAGAGCCGTTTTTAACGCACTCACCCAACGGCCGAATTCCCGCAATTTATGACAGGGATTTTGATCTGTCGATCTTTGAGTCAGGTGCCATCATGCTGCATCTTGCGGAAAAGAGCGGGAAATTTCTCCCGACTGATGTCGTTGGACGATCGCGCGTCGTTCAGTGGCTTATGTTTCAGATGGGCGGTGTAGGACCTATGATGGGGCAGGCGAATGTCTTTTTTCGCTATTTCCCAGAGAAGTTACAGCCGGCAATTGACCGCTATCAGAGCGAAGGGCGCCGACTGTTTGAGGTGCTCGATACACAGTTGAGCAAGACGGAGTACCTTGCCGGTGATTACAGCATTGCGGACATGGCGAACTGGGCGTGGGTGCGAACACACCGCTGGAGCGGAATAGACATTGACGGTCTTGAACATCTTCAACGATGGCACAAGAGCATAAAGCAGCGACCCGCGGCGCAAAAAGGACTGGCCATTCCTGTTGATTTGCGGTTGTTGCGTGACGGCAATGAGGACTCTGAGGAGACGAAAGACTTCATTAAGGGCGCCCAAACGATGGTTCAGGGTGTGAAAAAGGACTGAGAAACGGTGTATAGAGCGATCACTTGTAATACCAATGGCATTCGCGCCGCGAACCGAAAGGGGTTCTTTGAGTGGCTTGCAACTCAGGACGCCGACGTGGTGTGCATTCAGGAAACGAAGGCGCAGGAGCATCAACTGGTCGACGATGTGTTTCGTCCGGAAGGCTACCATTGCTATTACAATGATGCTGAGCGTAAGGGCTACAGCGGCACTGCACTTTTCGCAAAACAAAAGCCTCAGAGTATTGAGGTAAAAGTGGGTTGGGAGCCGGTTGACTCTGAGGGGCGTTATTTGCGTGCGGACTTCGAGGGACTGAGTGTGATTTCACTCTATGTGCCCTCTGGGTCAAGTAACGAGGCTGCCCAGGCACGTAAGGATGTGTTCATGGAGCGTTTCACCCCGCACCTGAAAAGCCTGCTGAGCGAGGATCGAGAGTTTATAATTTGTGCGGACTGGAACACCTGCCATCAGAATATTGACCTAAAAAACTGGCGAAATAATCAGAAAAACTCTGGATTTATGCCCTATGAACGCGAGTGGCTGACGCATTTATACGAGGAGCAGGGTTGGGTTGATGCGTTTCGGGAGTTCACGTCAGAGCCTGAACAGTACACTTGGTGGTCCAACAGGGGGCAAGCATGGGCGAACAACACCGGATGGCGACTCGATTATATGCTGGTCAGCCCGGGGCTCTCAGGGCGTGCGCGTGAGGTCGCCGTTTATAAAGAGACGCGATTCTCGGATCACGCCCCTGTTATTATTGATTTTGAGATTTAGAAAAATTATTACGTTTATTCTGTAAGTTACTAATTTAATGAGGTTTAGTTATGTTTATTAGTCAGGCGCATGCACAGACGGCAAATTCAGCACCCGCGGGTGGGGAGTGGTTCCTCCCGGCGATGATGATTGGCTTGTTGATTTTTATGTACTTCACCACGATTAGGCCTCAGCGCAAGCGCCAGAAAGAGCACGCGGAACTGGTCAGCTCGTTGTCCAAGGGTGATGAGGTTTTGATGAGCTCCGGACTCATGGGAAAAGTTATCGATCTGTCAGACTTGTACGTGGTGGTCAATGTGTCAGACAAGGTCGATCTTAAGTTTCAACGCACGCACGTCACCGCAACATTACCCAAAGGCACGATTAAAACCTTAGGCGCATAAGCCGATGGTTCAGTACCCACCGCGGGAGCCGCTGGCGCTCTTGCCGTCGCCTTTTGTGCTTCTCGAACGTGCAACTGCTCGTTGGGGCCGCGGACGCCGAATCTGGTGCAAGCGCGATGATCTCACGGGCTCGCTCTTGACTGGAAACAAGGTCAGAAAGCTCGAGTTCATAGCGGCAGAGGCGCAAGCACGCAAATGTACCGTTTTGGTTACGGCCGGCGCGCTGCAGAGTAACCATTGTCGAGCAACCGC
>DGPO01000057.1:57901-89458 GCA_002390485.1 Halieaceae bacterium UBA4438
CAACACTTAGCCAACGCGGTGCAGCGCTGGGCCGCTAGGGGAGAGAAGGCCTTGTCTCTGCCCATTGGCGGTAGTGATGAAATCGGCATTTGGGGATACATTGCAGCGGTTGAAGAGCTCGCGTCAGACATGGCGCGCCACTCGATACGCCGCGCGGCCATTGTCCATGCAACAGGCTCTGGGGGAACGCAGGCAGGTTTAAATGCGGGTGTGCTGATGCACAACCTCCCAGCAGACGTTATCAGTTATGCAGTCTGCGATGATGCTGCCTATTTCAACGACAAGGCGCAGCAAGACTGGCAAGCCTTGCGCGCCGTGACCCCTGACTTGCCGGTCGAGCCGATTAAGACGGTCACCAATGATCATTTTATTGGACCGGGGTATGGACGGGCTGATCAGGCAGTATTTGATACACTGGCACAGTTGGCGCGACTGGAGGGGATCACGCTTGATCCCGTCTATACAGGCAAGGCCTTTCACGGCATGGTGACTGATCTTGAGCACTCGTCGTTTCAGTCGGACGCTGCGGATATCATTTTTGTGCATACGGGAGGGGTATTCGGTATCTTTCCACATGCAGATGCGCTTCAAACTTCGCTTCAGCGAGTTCAAGCCGTCGACACACCACATTAAGAGCGAGAGTAGGCATGGTTGAGACAATAATTCGCGACATTAACGCAGTGGCGTGGGGACTTCCGATGCTAATACTCCTGCTGGGTACGGGTATCTACCTGACCGCAGGGCTTGGCTTTATGACTATGCGAAAAGTCCCGCGTGCCGTGTCGCTATTATTTTCCGGGGTGTCAGGTCGTGGCGAGGGCGATATCGCACCCTTTAAGGCGTTAATGACGTCGCTGTCTGCCACGATTGGAACGGGAAATATTGCGGGTGTCGCAACAGCTATAACGTTGGGCGGGCCGGGCGCTTTATTTTGGATGTGGATTACGGCGCTCTTTGGGATGGCGACAAAGTATGCGGAGGGCGTCCTGGCTGTTCGTTATCGGGAGCAGGACGACCAGGGTGGGTTCAGCGGTGGTCCAATGTACTACATCCGAAATGGATTGGGCCCTCGCTACGGTGCGTTTGCAACAGGGTTGGCCTTTGCGTTTGCACTCTTTGGCGCAACCGCCGGTTTTGGACTTGCCAATACCGTGCAGTCGAATTCAGTAGCACAGGTTCTTACAGACAATGCGGGCATCCCTTGGTGGGTGACGGGTATTGTTCTGATGCTTGTGGTCGGCGCGGTTATCTTAGGGGGAATCAAACGGATTGCCGATACCGCGGGCGCCGTGGTGCCGGTAATGGCAATCTCGTACATTGTCATGAGCTTAATCGTCATCTCGTTGAATCTCAGCGCGGTGCCAGACGCCTTTGGCGTTATTTTTGACAGCGCCTTTAACGGCGCCTCTGCAGCGGGCGGCTTTGCAGGAGCAACGGTCTGGGCGGCGATCCGCTTTGGCGTGGCACGCGGCATTTTCTCAAACGAAGCGGGTTTGGGCAGTGCACCCATCGCACACGCGGCGGCTAAAACCAATGAGCCTGTAGAGCAGGGTTTGGTGGCGATGTTGGGCACCATGATCGATACACTCATCGTCTGCACGATGACGGGACTTGTTATCGTGCTGACAGGCGTGCTGGATTCTGGTGTTTCAGGGGCCAGCCTCACCTCGATGGCTTTTGGCGCTGTGCTGCCGGGAGGCGAATGGGTAGTGACGATCGGCGTTGTCGTATTCGCGACCACCACCATGATGGGCTGGGCATTCTACGGAGAGCGTTGCGTCGTTTATCTGTTTGGTACTCGGGGCATTATGCCGTTCAGAATACTGTGGGTATTAGCAATTCCTGTCGGAGCAGGCGCAGACTTGGGGTTGATTTGGCTTATCGCGGACACGCTTAATGCCTTTATGGCGATTCCCAACTTGATCGGACTATTGCTACTGTCGCCCGTGGTTTTTGCGTTGACGAAAGATTACTTCGCGCGAGACAGGCAGCGCACGGACGCCACAGAGGCCTCATAAATTGGTGACCGCCGCATCTGAGAAGCTGGTTATCGCGATTTCATCGCGGGCTCTTTTTAACCTCGATGCCGAGCACTTGGTGTATGAGCAAGCAGGCCTTGAGGCCTATTCTGCCTATCAAATAGAACATGAAGACGTGCCGCTAGAGCCTGGGCAGGCATTTGCGCTGGCGAAAAAACTGCTGGCGCTTAATACGGCGTTGACGGAGCCCTTGGGAGTAGAGGTCGTTCTTTTATCGCGAAATTCAGCCGATACAGGGCTGCGTATTTTCAATTCTATCGAGCACTATGGACTGCCCATTACTCGAGCGGCGTTTTGCGGTGGTGAGTCACCGTGGCGTTACATACAAGCCTTTGGATGTCACTTGTTTCTCTCGTCTGAAGCTGATGACGTTCGAATGGCGCTTGAAAATAACGTCGCGGCAGCCACATTAGTTTCAAAGCCCGTATGCGAAAGCACGAGCGGAACGATTCGTTTTGCTTTTGATGGTGATGCGGTGCTCTTTTCGGATGAAGCTGAACGGGTCTATAAGTCCGAGGGTCTTGCGGCATTCACAGCGAGCGAGCGAGCACAACGGAATGAGCCTTTAATGGGTGGTCCGTTCAAGAGCTTTTTAAGTGCCTTACACACACTTCAACGAGCGCTGCCAGAGGATGATCAATTAATCCGAACGGCACTCGTCACGGCCCGGTCTGCCCCAGCGCATGAGCGCGTGATTCGAACGCTCCGAGAGTGGGACATCCGACTGGACGAGTCGATTTTCTTAGGTGGTTTGCCGAAAGTTGAGTTTTTAAAGGCCTACGACGCAGACGTGTTCTTTGACGATCAGGAGACACACTGTGAGCTCGCTGCCGATCACATTGCGACAGGGCATGTGCCGCACGGTATTGCCAATCAGCCAACCGACTGACTGTACAGACCCTTAGAACCAAAGTATCTTAAGGCTCGATTTTTATTCCTTGAGGTGCTTAATGAAGTTGCAACAACTCAAGTACATCTGGGAGGTGGCACACCACGACTTAAACGTGTCTTCTACCGCTCAAAGTCTTTTTACTTCACAACCCGGTATTAGCAAGCAGATTCGTCTGCTCGAGGGCGAGCTCGGTGTTGAGATCTTTGCTCGTAGTGGGAAGCATTTGACCCACATTACGCCGGCCGGCGAAGCCATCATAGATATTGCCGGAGAGATTTTGCGAAAAACTGAGTCGATCAAGCGTATCGCCCAGGATTACTCAGACAACGTGGCTGGTCGCATGTCTGTTGCCACAACGCACGGGCAAGCCCGTTACGTATTACCCGAGTCAATCTCAAAGTTTGTTCAGGAACACCCGGATGTGTCCCTGGAAATGAAGCAAGGGAGTCCACAGCAGATCGCGGAGATGGCAGCGAAAGGCGCTGTTGATTTTGCGATTGCGACAGAAGCCGTGCAGCAATATGCGTCGCTTGTGTCCCTCCCGTTTTTCCGTTGGACCCATTGCGTGGTGGTGCCAAAAGGGCATCCTTTGACCGACGTTGTCGATCCAACACTTGAGCAGGTCGCTCAATACCCCATTATCACCTATACGGAAGGCTTCACAGGGCGTTATCGCATCGATGAGGGCTTCGAGGCGCGAAGCTTAATTCCTAACTACGTTGTTACAGCCGCCGACGCAGATGTGATTAAGACCTACGTTCGACGAGGGCTTGGCGTCGGCATTATATCGACCATGGCCGTTGAAGAGTCGATTGATGATGACTTGGTAAGGATAGGCAGCAATAAGTACTTCTCGCCCATGCTGTCTTGCATTGCCTTTCGACGCGGCACCTTTCTTAGAGGGTTTATGTTTGCCTTTATCGAACAGCTTGCTCCTCATCTGAGCACTGATTTTGTGCGCCATGCGATGTCAATTGCCGATCCTGAAGAAAGGCACGAGTTCTGTTCAAGGCTCGATGTTCCTCGGATTTAGGCGACAAACGGCACAAAAATACGGCAAATGGGTGAGGTTTTTTACATAACATCTATGCGAGTATGGTCGAGGTCATCGGAAATGATTCGTGTGCGTATGATCTCTAGCGCCGGTTATTTTTTGGCTTACGACCTTGGTCGCACTCCATCAGAGACGTAGGAAAGAGAATGGACTTAACACCTGATAATAATTTAGAGCCTACACTGACAAACCCTTTTGAGGTGATCGGTGATACTCAGCGGCCCAGCACTGAGTATGAGCTCGCCATTGCACGCGGTCTCGAGTTGCAGCGATTGCCCACAACCGCGGCGACCGATCGAAATATTCAGCGCCAGCACAGTAAAAATCGCATGACTGTCTGGGAGCGAGTTCACTTTCTCGTCGACGAAACTCCCACGATTCTGTATCAAAACTGGGGTCCAAATATGGATGGGGCGTCGCTTGTGACGGCCATTGGGAAGATCGACGGGCGTGACGTCGCAATTTATGGGCATGATTTTACGCTTAGAGCAGGCTCCATGGATGCGACGAATGGCGAAAAGCTGGCTCGACTTTTTGAGGTCGCAGGTCAACGCAAGATTCCGCTAGTGGGATTAAACGATTCGGCTGGGGCATACATTCCCGCAGGGGTAGGTGGGCTAGACGGTTACGCAGAGGCATTCACAGGTCTCAGAAAGATCTCGGGCGTCGTGCCGAGTATTATGTGTATGTTTGGTTTTAATGCCGGTGGTGGAAGTTATTTGCCGCGGCAAGGTAGTTTTCTTATTCAACCCCGAGACACGTTTTTTGGTTTGACAGGGCCCGGGGTGGTCAAGTCAGTTTTAGGTGAGGACATCACGCCCGACGAACTCGGGGGTCCTGATGTTCATAGTCAAACAGGCGTCACAGACTTTGTGGTCGAGGACGAGGTGGCTGCGCTACGAAAGGTCAGAGAAATACTGCGGTATCTCCCGGACAGTAATGCGACGGGACCCAAAGTACAGGTTTGCTCAGACCCCATTGCCAGGAACACCAGCGACATTGATACGTTGCTAAAAACCGCTTTTGAGTCTGCCACCGGATTCAATACCCCTGTCGACAGTTCAATCATCATTCAGCAGTTGTGTGACCATGGCGACTTTATAGAGATCCAAGAGGAGAGGGCCAAAAATACAATTACCTGCTTGGGCCGAATCGGTGGCCATGTCGTTGGTTTTGTTGCCAATAACTCAGCAGTATCCTCGGGGCAAATCGACATCGACGCTGCCTTGAAAAATGCGCGGTTTATTCGGTTTTGCAACCTTTACAACATCCCAGTGATGTTTCTTGAAGATACGACGGGCTTTCTCCCGGGGAGAGAGCAGGAGCATCGCGGAATTGTTCAGGCTGGGCGTGCCATGCTGGATGCAATCGTCGATTTGAGAACACCACGATTTCTTATTTTGATAAGAAACGCCTTTGGGGGGGCCTATGCCTCCTACAATAACTATCCCACGGGCGCAGACTTCGTCGTCGCTTTACCCACGACTCGCGTTGCGGTCATGGGCCCCGCTGGAGTCGAGTACGTTTACAAAGACGAGCTTAAGGCTATCCGGCGTGCAGCATCGAGTAAAGTTGCGGAAGCCGTTGCCGAGCGCATTGCAAACGGGATGACTCAGGACGAGGCTAAAGCCTCGGCTCAGGAAAGTGTTGCCGAGTGGGTAAAATCGGCCGAAGCTGATCTTGCCAAGCGTTACGAGCGCGAAATAATGAACCCTGAGGAGGCGCTGAGTCTCGGTTCGGTCTCGCAAATCGTGATGCCATCAGATCTCCGCTCGGTTATTGGTCAGCACCTGATGTTCTGTTTGCGTCATTATGAGCCCGGCCCGATGGGCGGCATCCAGCGCGAATTCCACTAAAAATTCAGCCGGTTAAATTGGAGTTTTTCTGTGTCAAATGATCACTATTTGCATAACCCGCTGATCCATCAAGAACGACGTCTTGGTGACAGCAGTAGTCCTTGGGTTCGGCAGTTTGACTGCACCCACATCAAACCCTTGATTATTTGTCGGGGCCCCATTCGCAAGGAAGCTATGGATGTCTTCGAAGAAATGGGCATTGCTGACTACGGAATTTTATTGTCTGAAAAGGACTCGATTGTCTACCCCAGGGCCATAGCACCGGAGTTGCGTGTTATCGGTGACCCGCTCCGAGTCCACCGCGTGAGCGACTATTCAGGCGTTGATAAAGCGGACCGTGAGGCCAGAATTCAAGAAATCATTCAGATTGCGCATGGTCATGGCTACAACGCCATCTTTGCCGGCTACGGGTTTATGGCCGAGGACGAGGCCATGGTAGCGTCGATGGAAGCAGCGGGGCTTAATTTTATTGGTCCGTGTTCGCGCACTGTACGGCAGGCTGGACTCAAGGACGAAGCAAAGCGTACGGCCTTGAAGGCTGGGGTGTCGGTAACACCTGGAATCGATAATGCGACCGCGCTCACACTGCTTAAATCGCATCCGACGATCGACGCATTGAAGGCGCTATGTGACAGCGAGGGGCTGGTCAACGTCGATTTTGATGGTGCGGACCTTGAAGAAATTGCGGATCGCGTTTTACTGGCCTCATACCGCGCAGGGATTGACGTGTATAGCGTTGACGAACTTATTGCGACTTTGGAGCAATCTGTGCTCGGAATGAACGAGAGGTACCCTAATAACCGGGTTCGTTTGAAGGCCATCGGCGGTGGCGGTGGTAAAGGGCAGCGTATCGTTGAGCGTGGCGAAGCATCTCGGACCGGTGAACTGGTTAAAGAAATTCTCCAGGAGGTTAAAGCGTCTGGGAAGGGCGACAATAAAAACGTCTTGGTCGAGCTCAATATTGAGTCTACGCGTCATCAAGAAATACAGGTTATTGGCAATGGACAGTGGTGCACCACCCTGGGTGGGAGAGACTGTTCGCTGCAAATGCACGAGCAAAAGCTACTCGAAGTTTCAGTGACTCGAGAGTCACTGATTCAAGCCGCGCAAGAGGCAGAGTCTTCTGGCCGTGGCGATGAGGCCAGCGTCTTACGTGCTGACGTTGAGACGCTCGACACGATGGAGGAGGAAGCGTCGCGCTTTGGTGCCGCCGTCGGACTGGATTCGGTGTCCACCTTTGAATGTATTGTCGATACAGACAGTCATTTTTTCATGGAAATGAACACGCGAATTCAGGTTGAACATCGGGTTTCGGAACTGTGTTACGCGCTGAAATTTAGTAAGCCAGATGACGAAGCGCAAAGTTTTACGGTCAATTCGCTGGTTGAGGCGATGGTCTTATTGGCGGCACATGGACCCAAGCTGCCAAAACCGGAACGAATTCTTCGCAACAACGACAGCCTTGAAGCCCGAATGAATGCAACCAACGATGCACTCCAGCCGCATGCCGGTGGCCAGATTGAGCACTGGTCGGACGCCGTCACGGGTGAAATTAGGGACGATCAAGGCATCTGTGTACACAATCCAGATACCGATGTTTTTATGAAATACACGCTCGCGGGTGCTTATGATTCAAATATCGCACTGATTTTGAGTGTTGGCGACAGTCGGCTTTCTGCTTACGAAGAAATGGCTGAAATTTTGAGGGTAACAACGTTACGCGGTCAGGATTTAAGCACCAATCTCAACTTTCACTACGGCCTAGTTCACTGGTTTCTGAGTCGAACAGTCAACGCGCGGCCTACGACAAAGTTTATAGTGCCATACCTTACTGCGGTCGGTGAATTGGCGTCAGTGGCCCGAGAGGTCGATCTTGAGTTTGCTTGGCGCGCTCACGTTGGACGTGCTGTCAGTGCTTCAGTACTTGAGACTAAGAAAACCTTAATTCTTCGACCGATGATGAAGCTACTGCAATGCCCGCACACGCTGTCGGGATGGCTGAGCGCGAACCAGGACTCTTTTGAGATTGAGGGAAATCGAGTCCGATTTACCGAGAATCCTGTGGAGTTGTTAATCGACTGCTACCACTTCCTCGACCTCGACAGCGAAGGGACTGCGGCAGCTGCAGAAAAGATTTGGTCGCATGACGCGGCGCTGATGGAAACGGCAGAAGCGTTTTACATGGATGCGGCGAGGGTACTTAACGCCGACTCGTGGGGCTCGCTTGAGACCGCGCTTGAACAGGGGACATGCGCTGAGTTCTCTGATGAAAAGTGGGCACAGATCCGGGCTGCGCACGCAGGACATCAAGCGGGGCTTTCGCTGTTGCTGCTTTTGCCTGCGCTTGCGGCTCAAACGGGCTTCTATGACTTGGCAGTAGAACCTGACCTCAGTATTCATATTCCGGAGCGCCTGCTAAATGACAAACATCAGGATTTAATGGCTAAAGCGCTTGCACCGCCTCCGTTGGCGAAGTCCGATGAGATCGTCGCCACAAGTGGCGGTATGTTTTATGGCCGTGAGGCCCCTGGGGAGCCTCTTTACGTCGAAGCGGGGAGGTCGTTTAAAGCCGGTGACCCGCTGTTCATCGTCGAGGTGATGAAAATGTTCAACAAGGTTAATGCGTCATTTGACGGGCGAATTGATGAGGTGCTTGTTGAGGGCGATGGGGTCATCATTAAAAAGGGACAGCCTATCTTTAAAGTGACGCCTGACGAAAAGCCTGAAGATATTTCAGCCGAGGCATTGGCTGCACGACGAGCAACGCGCACCCAGTTACTGTTGGATGCAGTCATTTAAGTTCGGAGAATCACATGATTACAGGATTAGATCATATCGCCATTGCCGTCCCTGACTTAGAGGCGGCGATTCAACGGTTTATGACCGATTTTGGATTGGATTACGAAGGTACGCAGGACGTGGAGACAGCGCAGACGTCGACCGCTTTCTTCCCGCTTCCGCCGACCAGTATTGAGCTGGTTCATCCGTTAAACGGGGCAGGCCCCATTGCGACTTACCTCGAGAAGCGTGGCGGTGGGATTCACCACTTGTGTTTTCGAACAAATGATATCGATGCGGATGTGATCCGTCTCAAAGCGAAGGGCTATCAGTTTATTGGGGAGAAACCGACACCGGGCGCGCACGGAGCTCGTGTTATTTTTATTCATCCGAAGAGTTGCGACGGTGTGCTGGTGGAGCTCTCTGAGCCTCAGGGAGAGCACTGATGCCCATTTATGATCCAGAGGCTTCGAGCAAGACGGCCTGGGCTGCCCTGGTAGCAAAGCAAAATAAGGGGTTGCTGCCCGACGAGTTCACGTGGTTCACGCCTGACGACATCCCCATGAAAGTACTCTACACGGCCGAAGACACCGCAAATTTACCCTACACCGACACGATGCCGGGTCTCAGTCCATACATTCGGGGGCCACAAGCCACGATGTATGCCGGTCGACGTTGGACTATTCGCCAATACGCGGGCTTCTCGACCGCCGAGGCGAGCAATGCGTTCTACCGTAAGGCGCTTGCAGCCGGCGGACAAGGTGTCTCGGTTGCGTTTGATCTCGCGACACACCGTGGATACGACTCTGATCACCCTCGTGTCGCTGGCGA
Organism: Halieaceae bacterium UBA4438; assembly: GCA_002390485.1. Lineage (GTDB taxonomy): Bacteria > Pseudomonadota > Gammaproteobacteria > Pseudomonadales > Halieaceae > Luminiphilus. Next base: position 67,352 of record DGPO01000057.1, read on the forward strand.
TGTGGGTAAAGCGGGGGTCGCTGTTGATTCGGTTGAGGACATGAAAGTGTTGTTCAACGGCATCCCCTTGGACAAGGTCTCGGTATCAATGACCATGAATGGCGCTGTGCTGCCCGTACTTGCGGGCTACATCGTTGCAGCCCAGGAGCAGGGGGTGGGGCCAGAAGCCCTAGCGGGGACGATTCAGAACGATATTCTAAAAGAGTTTATGGTTCGTAACACCTATATCTACCCGCCGATCTCCAGCATGCGCATTATTGGCGACATCATCGCGTACTGCTCAAACAACATGCCGCGGTTCAATACCATCTCTATTTCGGGGTATCACATGCAAGAGGCGGGTGCGAACGCGGCACTTGAGCTGGCGTACACACTGGCTGACGGTAAGGAATACATTCGTACTGCGATTGCGGCTGGACTCAACATCGATGATTTTGCACCACGACTGTCATTTTTCTGGGGCATCGGCATGAATTTCTACACGGAAATCGCCAAGATGCGTGCGGCTCGGTTGCTGTGGACGGAAATCGTCAGCGAGTTTGATCCGAAAAATCCTAAAAGTTCGATGTTGAGAACACATTGTCAGACGTCGGGTTGGTCTTTGACTGAGCAAGATCCCTACAACAATATTGTGCGCACGACCATAGAGGCAATGGCAGCTGTGTTTGGCGGTACCCAAAGTCTGCACACCAATGCGCTGGATGAGGCGATTGCGTTGCCCTCAGAGTTCGCAGCGCGGATAGCGCGTAATACACAGCTTGTGCTCCAGGAAGAGACCGGGATCAGTCAGGTGGTCGATCCGTGGGGCGGTTCGTACATGATGGAGTCATTGACTAGCGAGATGGCTGATAAAGCGAGAGCGTTGATTGCCGAGGTAGAAGAAGCGGGTGGGATGGCCCAAGCCATCGAAACGGGCCTGCCAAAACTCCGCATAGAAGAAGCTGCGGCGAAGAAACAAGCGCGCATCGACCGAGGAGAAGACGTGATCGTCGGTGTGAACAAATATCAAATTGACGAGCAAGACGAAGTTGATATTCTCGAGGTTGACAACGATGCTGTGCGAGAAGCGCAGATAGCGCGACTAAAATCGATCAAAGCGTCGCGTGATAGTGTCAAAGTGAGTGACAGTCTGGCAGCTCTGACGGCGGCGGCAAAGTCGGGGACGGGTAACTTACTGGAGCTGGCCGTTGAGGCGACGCGGAATCGTGCGACGGTTGGTGAGATTTCAGATGCGCTCGAGGAGCACTTTGGGCGCTTCGTCGCCAGCGCGCAGACCGTCTCTGGCGTTTACGGTGCCGCCTATGAGAACGACGAGCAATGGAAGAAAATAGGCATGGATATCGATCATTTTGTGCAACAGCATGGACGAAGGCCTCGTATGTTGGTGGCAAAGATGGGGCAAGACGGTCATGACCGAGGCGCAAAAGTCGTTGCGACTGCGTTTGCCGATGTGGGGTTTGATGTTGATCTTTCACCGATGTTCTCGACCCCTGAGGAAGTGGCGCGTCAAGCCATTGAGAATGATGTCCACATAGTCGGTGCATCGAGTCTTGCTGCGGGACACAAGACACTCGTGCCTCAGCTGATCCAAGCACTCAAGGCAGAAGGGGCCGATGATATTGTGGTCATTGCGGGGGGTGTTATTCCGCAGCAGGATTATCAATACCTTTACGATGCCGGTGTGACGCTGATCTTTGGTCCCGGTACGCCGATCCCAGAGGCTGCGCGAAAGGTGTTGGATGCCGTTAACCTCAACAGCTGAAGCTATTCTTGCCGGGAATCGGCGCGCGCTGGCTAAAGCGATTACGCTGGTCGAGAGCTCGCGGGCCGAGGACAGGGAAGCGTCTCAACAACTCCTGAATGAGTTACTTCCGCACACGGGGAAAAGTCTGCGGCTGGGGATTACGGGGGTGCCAGGAGTTGGCAAATCCACGTTTATTGAAACATTTGGGCAACACGTAATTGCTGAGGGGCACAAAGTTGCGGTCTTGGCTGTCGACCCCAGTTCACCCAAGGCGGGCGGTTCTATTTTGGGTGACAAAACCCGTATGGAGCTGCTGTCACGCGATTCGCGTGCGTTCATTAGACCGTCGCCGGCCGGGCGTGCTTTGGGTGGGGTAGCACTGAAGACGCGTGAGTCGATGCTCCTCTGCGAGGCCGCAGGTTTCGACGTTGTTATCGTCGAGACCGTCGGTGTCGGACAGTCCGAGCACCAAGTTGGCAGCATGGTCGATTTCTTTTTAATTCTCTTGCTGCCCGGTGGTGGCGATGAGCTTCAAGGCATAAAGAAAGGAATCTTAGAGCTGGCTGACGCCATCATGATTAATAAAGCAGATGGTGAAAGTGCAAGTCTTGCTCGAAAAACCAAGCTTCACTATCAGACCGCCATGTCACTGCTAAGCACGGGTGACTTTTGGAAGCCCGAGGTGCACACCTGCTCAGCGCTCAAGCAAGAGGGCTTAACGGAGTGTTGGGCGATGATGCGACGTTACAAGGAAGAGGCTGCCGATCATGGATTATTCGATCAAAAAAGGGCCGAACAAAACGTACAGTGGATGTGGCAGTTAACCGATGAAATGCTGCGTCAGCAGTTGCACGATAACGCAGCAATCAGCACACAATTGTCACAGATGCTCGTTCAGGTCAGCGCAGGCGAATTGACGCCGGTGACCGCTGCTAACCGCATTATCGCCCAGCTTAGGCAGTCCTGAGACGATGCGATTTCTGGCACTGGATAAGCTGATTAACGTGCAAGAAGGTTACCGACAACGGTTTAAAATTGATTCGCTGGATCTCGTTTTAGTGAGAGAGGGGGGCGAGGTCAGCGCGTTTGCGGCGCTGTGTCCTCATCAAGAGCAGTCACTGGAGCATGGCCAAATCGAATCTGGGATTATTTATTGTCCACGGCACGGTTTTGCCTTCTCGTTGATAAGCGGTGAGCACCTCTCGGGGCAATGTGCCCGTTTGCCGATATACACCGTGCACTTCGAGGGCAATGAGGTGGGAATTCTTCTCGAAGATTAGTGTGCAACCCCGAGTTCAGGCTCTTCGACAAAGCCCAGCAACCACCACTTCGCAAGGATGTCGTGCTGACGGGTGTCCAGTGATGCTGTCGACAGACTGCGACCAGAGCAGAGCGTTGCGAGCCAGTGCTCGTCAACCGGTTCTAAGCGCTGCGCCTCTCCGCCCAAGTAGGCGATGAGCGCGTCTCCTGCGTCTCGCCATAACAGTCGCTGATGCGTTGACAGCATGACGCGATCACTCATTGGCAGCGCTTGCGGGATGGGCTCGACTGGGGCTTCTGACAGCAACTCGGGGAACCAGTCTTCAGAGGCCAGGGCGTCAATAGCGTTGACGACTGCGCCTTGTGCATTTTGAATCTGCTGAGGTGTAATTTCGCCCGGCCGACTTTGTTCACACAGGCTGTCGAGGTCTTCCAGAAGGAGATCCTCTCGAAGTGATTCGATGACATTGTCAGAGAGTCGCGCCACTAAGTCGGTCATTTGAGTGGCCCTGAAACCCAGCGAGAAAGTCATACTCTCGCCGACGGCTGATCCCCAGTGCGCAAATCCGGGGGGTACGTACAAGACATCACCGGGTTCTAATACATAGGTTTGCGATGACTCAAACTCCTCAATGAGTTTGAGACCGCCTGATTCGATGACGGGCGTGGTGTGGTCGCACCGCGGCCCAACCTTCCAATGTCGCTTTCCGGCACCTTGCAGCAAAAATACGTCATATTGATCAAAGTGTGGACCCACTCCCGCGCCATCGGTTGCATAGCTGACCATGACATCATCCATTCGCCAAGAGGGTATAAAGTCAACACAGCCACGCAGTGCCGCAACCTCAGGGAACCACTCATCAACGCGCTGTACGAGCAGGCTCCATTCACCAGTGCGCTCAAAGCTGTCGTCCGAGAAAGGCCCTTGAGTCAGCTGCCATTGTTTACCTCGGCGACTAACAATTCGACTGTCGACCTCGGGCTCCATCGCGAGTCCCGCTAATTCTTCAGGGCTAATGGGCGCTTCAAACCCAGGTAATGCTGAGCGAATCAGTAGTGGTTTTTGCTGCCAGTACTTGCTTAAAAACCACTGGACGTCGATGTCGAACCGAGGCGATATCACGCGAATTACTGACCCCAGGTTTCAGTCAGTTTCTGCGCAAGTCCGACGTAGTTTGCAGGTGTTAATGCAAGAAGCTGAGTTTTCGTCTCCTTGGGAAGATCAAGCGTCTTGATGAACGCATGTAGCGTATCTCGGGTGATGGCTTGACCGCGTGTCAGCGCTTTGAGCTTCTCGTACGGCTCGGGAATGCCATAGCGGCGCATAACGGTTTGAATTGGCTCGGCAAGCACTTCCCAGCTGTTGTCCAAATCTTCAGCCAAACGGGCCGGGTTAACCTGCAGTTTGCTGATACCCTTAAGTGTTGCTGTGTACGCAAGTAACGAGTACCCGAAGCCTACGCCCATGTTTCTGAGGACCGTACTGTCGGTAAGGTCACGCTGCCAACGGCTCATAGGCAACTTTTCGCTCAAATGAGCCAATACCGCGTTGGCCAGACCGAGGTTGCCCTCTGAATTTTCAAAGTCAATTGGATTGACTTTGTGAGGCATCGTCGACGAGCCAATCTCGCCCTCGATCGTCCTTTGTTTAAAGTACCCCAGTGAAATGTACGACCAAATATCACGGTCAAAGTCGATGAGTATTGTATTAAATCGGCAGATCGCTTGGAACAGCTCGGCCATGTAGTCGTGGGGTTCGATCTGTGTGGTCATCGGATTCCACTCAAGTCCCAGAGATTCAACAAACTCCTGAGACAATTGCGGCCAGTTGATATCGGGGTATGCGCTTAAATGGGCGTTAAAGTTGCCGACGGCACCATTAAACTTTCCCAGCGGCGTAATCGACTCAACGCCGGCAAGTTGCCGCCGTAGCCGAGCAGAAACATTGGCCATTTCCTTGCCTAAGGTCGTAGGGCTCGCGGTTTGCCCGTGCGTTCGGCTCAGCATGGATAAATCTGAATATTGCGTGGCCAACGCATCGATGGCGGCAATAATGGCCCGCATTTCCTGCGCAATAACCGGTATGCCGTCGCGGAGCATCAGTGCATGCGACAAATTATTAATGTCTTCACTCGTGCAGGCGAAGTGCACGAATTCACTGGCTTGATTGAGCGCAGCATTGGTTTGAAGCGAATCCTTCAAGAAGTATTCAATCGCTTTTACGTCATGATTAGTGGTTCGTTCGATCGCTTTTATGGCGTGTGCAGCGTCTAGATCGAAGGCATCAATGATGGCCTGGAGGTGATCCGTTGCGGCTTGATCGAACGATTCGACCTCCACAATTCCAGGGGTGCTGGACAGTTTTTGCAGCCAGCGAACCTCGACGTACAGACGCCGCTCAATGAGTCCATACTCACTAAAAATCTCTCGTAGAGGGTCAATTTTTGCAGCGTAGCGTCCATCGAGTGGGGAAATGGCTTTGGCAGTGTGATAAGTCATACGTAGGCTCCGTGAAGAGGGCGTAAGTTTATCACGACAACGCCCTAGTGCAGGGAATTTGAGTCCACCGATGACGTCAATGGAGTTCCAAGATGGCTCGCAGCCGCGACGATTTTATTGCTCCTCAACAAGAAGTGGTGCTTTCGACCACCAAGCTGTCTCCACAGTCGAGCGGAGCGTAAACCGGCGAGTAGCAGTGTTCTGACAAGATCGGCATTTTTAGTTGCTTGTAAGTGCTGAACGTTTCCTTTCACTTTAATTCTGTAGGGAAGATGGCTGATCGTGTCTTGGTAGATTGCGCTGACGCTGGCGGCAAGCTCTACGGCGTCGTCGCTAAAATGTTGGGCTTTGAAGCTCACGTGATTCAGCCTTGAGCCCACCACGTCTTGTAGGTCAGGTCGCTTTCGAAACTGGCCCTCTAGTTTTAGTAACGCTCTCACGTAAAGGCCCATGGCAAGGTGGTCCTCATTGGTCGCGTCCGTCAGCATGTCCACAACGCTGCGCAAACCTAACTTGACCCCTTGTACATTGCCATAAACTGCGTCAACACTTGGCGCATCGAAGACGAAAAGAGAACGCAGGGAGGCCTCGAAAAAGGCCGCGGGATACGAGCCCGTTTTGGCGACTTGGTCCACCATTCTGGCGGCTTGGACGACGCCTGCGAGCGCGATGACTTGTTGTTCGAGTGAGGAATACTGCGTCATTGCACTGCCGCCGCAACCGGGTTGTAGACGGTCTCTATGACCCCTCCGCCCAGGCACTCCTCATCTTGATAAAATACAACCGATTGCCCGGGTGTAATCGCGCGCTGCGGCTGCTCAAAGTCCACCTCGTAGCGATCTGCCGAGCGACTCACCGTACAGGCCTGATCGGCTTGTCGATAACGCACCTTGGCATGACAGCTTAATGGCTCGGATGGGGCCTGACCGTTTATCCAAAAGATATCACTCGTAGTCAACGAAGAGGCAAATAGGGCCGGGTTGTCATTGTGCTGGCAGACCCAGAGTGTGTTGGTGACGACGTCTTTCTCAGTCACGTACCAGGGCGCTTCACCGGCATTTTTGAGGCCACCTATTCCAAGTCCTTGTCGTTGTCCAATGGTGTGATACATCAGACCTTGATGTCGTCCTATGACTTCACCATCAGTCGTTTTTATTTGTCCTGGGTTTTTCTTAAGGTACTGGGCTAAAAAGTCCGAAAATCGTCGTTCTCCGATAAAACAGATTCCAGTGCTGTCTTTTTTATCGGCCGTCTTAAAGTCGTGCGCTGCCGCGAGTTTTCTCACTTCAGATTTTTTCAGCTCGCCCAGAGGGAAAAGGCTGGCATCAATGGCGTCATACCCTACCTGATGCAAAAAATAACTCTGATCCTTGGACGCATCGACGCCTTTTAACAATGTTGCGCGCCCACCGCGAACGCCCTTTCTAGCGTAGTGTCCAGTTGCAATTTTGTCCGCACCAAGGGCTCGTGCGTAGTCCAAAAAGGCTCTGAACTTAATTTCTTTATTACACAGAATATCGGGGTTGGGCGTTCTGCCGGCGCTGTACTCGGCGAGGAAATGTTCGAACACATTGTCCCAATATTCCGCGGCAAAATTGGCGGCATGTAAAACAATACCCAGGGTGTCAGCGACCGCTTGCGCGTCAGCCAAGTCCGCCTTTGCTGTGCAGTACTCAGTGCCGTCATCTTCATCCCAATTTTTCATGAAGAGGCCTTCGACCTGATAGCCCTGCTCTTTAAGCAATAGCGCAGCGACCGAAGAGTCGACACCGCCGGACATGCCGACGATCACTTTGGTTGTGTGATTAAAACTCATAAGTGGCGTACTAAGTCCAATGACACCGCAGTGCCGGCAATATAGCGGTCAATGACGTCAAGTACGACGCCGTGTCGCAACGGCTTTTTGGAAGCCACAAGCGCTTCGCGACTCATCCAATGAGTGTCGATGATACTGGAGTCTCGTGTCAGGGTGTTGTCAAATTCCAGTGCTGTCGCCACGAAACTGTGTCGTAGATAACAGATGCCATTTTGGGCAGTGACAATGGTGACGCCCAAATACGCCGTAATGTCGCTGTGCCAGCAGGTCTCTTCTAGCGTCTCCCGCGCTGCCGCGTCGATCAAGCTTTCGTGTTGCTCTAAGTGTCCGGCGGGCTGATTAAGTACCGCGATCCCCTGGCTCACCTCTTCGACCAGTAAAAACTGTCCCGAGCGCTCGATCACAGTGGCAACAGTGGTGTGCGGTAAAAAGCGCGGCGTGTCAGGCATGGCGGATAGGGTCCATTGTCGTGGCCTCTTCATAGCGGTATTCGCCAGGAGCGAGTGCGTCGACGGTGAAGGGTCCGACACTGCGCCGAATCAATCGCAGGGTAGGGTATCCCACTGCGGCGGTCATTCTACGCACTTGTCGATTTCTTCCTTCATGTATTGACAGCTCGATCCAGCTGTCAGGCACTGACGCTCGGTGGCGTATGGGAGGATTTCTCTCCCAAATAGTTGGTATTTCGAGAAGTCTGCAACGAGCAGGCCGTGTCAATCCGTCTTTTAACTGGACGCCTCGGGCGAGCGCTTGACACATCTCTTGTGTCGCTGAGCCCTCTACTTGCACCCAATAGGTTTTCCAGTGTTTTTTCTTGGGGTGAGCGAGCGTGTGTTGTAAACCACCATGATTAGTGAGTATGAGTAAACCCTCCGAGTCATAATCAAGACGGCCAGCAGGTCTGAACCCCGGCGCGCTTAAAAAATCGGCCAGCGTTGATCGGGGATTGTCCGGGCGATCACGGTCTGTGAACTGACTCATGACGCGAAAAGGCTTATTAAATAATAGCAATTGACTCATAGGATTCGTTGACGTCAAAAAGTGGTAAACTCGCCACAAAACAAAAAGGACGTATTGCCGTCCGCATTAAGCGAATCATTTAGCATGATTCAATCCGGGGGCGGGCTACAGAGCTCGGCCAGCCAGTCAACCAAACAGGTAAGGATCTGACTACTATGGCATATCAACACATCAAAGTCCCAGAGCAAGGGACGCCCATCACCACTAACGAAGACTACAGCCTCAACGTTCCAAATACGCCGATCATTCCCTACATCGAGGGTGATGGCATCGGTATCGATATCAGTCCGGTCATGATCAAGGTGGTAGACGCTGCCGTTGAGAAGGCGTACGGCGGCGAAAAGCGTATCGCTTGGATGGAAATCTATACCGGAGAGAAGGCGGCGGAGCTGTATGAAGGCGACTGGTTCCCACAGGAAACACTCGATGCGATTAAGTCTTACCTGGTTGCGATCAAGGGGCCCTTGACGACGCCCGTTGGCGGCGGTTTTCGCTCGCTCAATGTCGCTCTGAGACAAGAGCTGGATCTCTATACGTGCTTACGACCTGTTCGTTGGTTCGAAGGTGTGCCTTCTCCTGTTAAGCGTCCTGGCGATACCAATATGGTGATTTTCCGTGAGAACTCTGAAGACATTTATGCGGGTATTGAGTTCCAAGCGGGATCTCCCGAAGCCGACAAAGTCGTTGATTTTCTGATTACAGAAATGGGCGCCACAAAAATCCGGTTCCCACAAAACGTGGGCATTGGTATTAAGCCGGTTTCGGTTGAGGGAACCAAGCGTCTGGTTCGCAAGGCGCTGCAATACGCTATTGATCAGGAGCTCCCGTCGGTCACGTTGGTCCACAAGGGCAATATCATGAAGTTCACCGAGGGAGGCTTCCGTGACTGGGGTTATGAACTCGCAATGGAAGAGTTCGGCGGTGAATTGCTGGACGGCGGCCCCTGGGTAAAGATTAAGAACCCGAACAATGGCGACGATATTATCGTGAAAGATGTCATTGCCGATGCAATGCTTCAGCAGGTGTTATTGCGTCCTAAGGAGTACAGCGTGATTGCAACCCTGAACCTCAATGGCGACTACCTGTCTGACGCACTTGCCGCGCAGGTGGGCGGCATAGGTATTGCGCCCGGTGCGAACCTTTCCGATGACATCGCGCTGTTCGAAGCAACGCACGGCACAGCGCCTAAGTACACGGGGCAGGACAAAGTGAACCCTGGCTCATTGATTTTGTCGGCAGAAATGATGCTTCGTCATTTGGGTTGGAACGAGGCGGCTGATCTGATTATCACCGGAATGAACGGTGCGATTCAGGCAAAGACAGTGACCTATGATTTCGCTCGTCTGACCGACAATGCGACCGAGGTCTCATGCTCTGCATTTGGCGATGCGATTGTCGACCATATGGCCTAGAGCAAGCGATTAAAACCGCAAAAGCCCGCGTATGCGGGCTTTTTTTTCTCAGTCAGAAATCCTTTTGACAAACTAACGACCAAAAGGCTGATTTGTTCGTAATACACTATAATGAGGTGTCACCGTTACACATGATGAGCATGATTGACCACGATTTTAAGAAAGGCATTGCGTTGATGTCGAGTAAGCCAGGGGCGGGCGAAGACGAGGGCGATCTCGCGGTTGCTCCTGCCAAGCCAAAACTTAAGCGACCATCACTTTATCGGGTGGTGCTGTTAAACGATGATTACACGCCGATGGAATTTGTGGTGGAGGTGCTCGAACACTTCTTTTCACTGACGCGCGAAAAGGCGACCCAGGTGATGCTCGCAGTTCACACGCAGGGAAAAGGCGTCTGTGGTATCTATACAAAAGACGTTGCTGAAACAAAATCGGAGTTGGTCAATCAGGCCGCAAGAGACAATGGGCATCCACTGCTATGCGAGGTTGAACCCTCGCAAGATGAAGACTAAGGAGAAAGGTACGTGTTGAGTAAAGACCTCGAAAGAGCGTTAAACGAGTCTTTTAAACAAGCGAGAGCGCAGCGGCACGAATTCATCACAGTTGAACACCTGTTGTTGGCGCTACTTGACGATAGCGCCGCGCAGGCTGTCCTGCGAGCCTGTAGCGCAGAAATCGACGCGTTACGCGGTGATGTATCGGAGTTTATCGATGCGACAACGCCTTTAGTACCTGGTGAGGACGAGGTCGATACGCAACCTACATTAGGATTTCAGCGTGTTCTTCAAAGGGCTGTTTTTCACGTGCAAAGTTCTGGAAAAACAGAAGTCACCGGGGCGAATGTCTTAGTGGCTATTTTTTCCGAGCAAGAAAGCCAAGCGGTCTACTTCCTGAAGACCCAAGACATTTCGCGTCTCGATATCGTTAATTTTATTACACACGGTGTGAGTAAGGACGAGAATGATGAGGGTGTTGACGGTGATGAGCTGCAAGCGAGTGGTGAGTCATCGGAAGGCGATGGAGAAGAAGAGAGTCCTCTCGATAAGTATTCGACGAACCTAAACGAGGAAGCCGCTCACGGGCAAATAGATCCACTTATTGGTCGCCTGGATGAGGTCGAGCGTGTCGCTCAAATTTTGGCGCGCAGGCGCAAGAATAATCCCCTCCTGGTGGGTGAGTCGGGCGTGGGTAAAACGGCTATTGCGGAAGGGCTGGCGAAGCTTATCGTCGACGGACAGGTCCCCGATACATTAAAAACCGCCGAGGTGTTCTCGCTTGACTTGGGCGCGCTGCTTGCAGGAACGAAGTACCGCGGTGACTTTGAAAAGCGTTTCAAGGGCGTACTTGCCGACCTTAAGCGTCGCGAAGGCTCGATTCTGTTCATCGACGAGATCCATACAATTATTGGTGCGGGTGCGGCGTCGGGCGGGGTTATGGATGCCAGTAATTTGCTCAAGCCACTACTTAGTTCCGGAAAGCTACGTTGCATTGGGTCGACGACCTACGCCGAATATCGCGGTATTTTCGACAAAGACAAAGCCTTGAGTCGCAGGTTTCAAAAAGTCGATGTGTTGGAGCCGTCCGTTGACGATGCGTACAAAATTCTCAAGGGGCTGAAGTCTCGTTTTGAGGAGCACCACGGTTTGCGCTACACCGACAAGGCGCTTCGAACGGCGACCGAGATGGCCGATCGTTTTATTACCGATCGATTCCTGCCCGACAAAGCCATTGATGTGATCGACGAAGCCGGTGCGTATCAGCAACTTCAGCCCGTGAGTAAGCGCAAGAAAGTAGTAGGTCCAGCCGATATTGAAGCAGTGGTTGCGAAAATCGCTCGAATCCCTCCAAAGACAGTGACAAGCGACGACAGGGAGTTACTCGAAAAGCTCGAGAGCAATCTTTCCTTAGTGGTGTTTGGACAGAATAAGGCAGTCAGTCAATTGGTCAGCTCGATTAAGCTGGCGCGTGCCGGCTTACGGTCCGGCGACAAACCGATTGGCAGCTTCCTTTTGGCGGGCCCTACGGGTGTGGGTAAAACCGAGATAACCAAGCAGTTGGCGATGCAGTTAGGACTTGAGATGCTCCGGTTTGATATGTCCGAGTACATGGAGCGGCACACCGTATCGCGGTTGATTGGGGCGCCTCCAGGCTACGTGGGCTATGACCAGGGTGGTCTGTTAACAGACGCCGTCACCAAGCACCCACATTCTGTGGTGTTACTCGATGAAGTCGAGAAAGCGCATCCAGAGGTATTTAACTTACTGCTTCAAGTGATGGACCACGGAACACTGACGGATAATAACGGCCGAAAAGCTGATTTTAGAAACGTAATCGTTGTGATGACGACGAACGCAGGTGCTGAGAGCGTCTCCAAACGATCGATAGGCTTTTCTGATCAAGACAACTCTACGGATGCGTTAGAAGCGATTAATAAATTGTTTACGCCCGAATTTAGAAATCGACTCGATGCCATTGTGCCTTTCGAACCATTAGGTCAGGACGTGATCCTCACGGTCGTCGACAAGTTCCTCACCGCTCTGCAGACACAACTTGACGAGAAGCGGGTTCAGCTGCACGTTGACGAACCGGCACGCGAGTGGCTAGTCACTGAGGGTTATGACCGAAATATGGGCGCTCGCCCGATGGAGCGAGTCATTCAGGAGCACATTAAAAAGCCACTGGCGGAAATGGTGCTTTTTGGTGCGCTCGCCAAGGGCGGTATTGCCAAGGTCTCGGTCAATCTTGATGGCGATGGACTCACAGTCTCCTCAGAGACCGAGACCCTCGACGAAGCAGTGCCCGCCTAACGCGGCAGCGTTTGTCCAAAACTCACGGTTTTCCTAGCGCGCACTTTCCTATAGAGTGCGCGCCATCACTTTATTACTGGAAAGGCTTAATGGCTAAAGAAGATCAGATCGAAATGGAAGGGGAAATCATAGACACGCTCCCCAATACAACGTTTCGAGTGCGCCTTGAGAATGGGCATGTCGTGACAGCGCACATCTCGGGGAAGATGCGTAAGAACTACATTCGGATTCTTACGGGAGACAAGGTCCGGGTTGAAGTCACCCCCTATGACTTAAGTAAGGGGCGAATTACCTATCGAGAGCGTTAAGTAACACTCGATTCATTGGGTATGTTGACGACGGGGATTGCTGAGAGCTCGCTGACCGGTTCGTTGTCTACCCCATGCCAACGCCCATTACTGAGTAGCTCGAGTGGTCTGAAACGGGTCTTATAGCTCATTTTACGGCAACCCTCGATCCAGTACCCCAAATAGATAAACGGCAGATTGAGCTTTTTCGCATGCGAAATTTGGAGCAGCACTGCCAATGTTCCCAAACTTCGCTTGGCACAGTCGGGATCATAAAACGTGTAGATCGCCGCTAGCCCGTCAAGCATTTCGTCGGAAACGGCAACGCAAATAAGTTTATCCTGATCGTACAGCCTAAAATATTGCGTGCACGCTAAGCTGTCGTTTAAAAACGACTCATATTGCTCTCTGTCGGGGGGGTACATATCTCCGTCAGCATGCGTTTGTGTTATGTATCGTTCGTAGAGCGCGTAGGCCTCGTCGTCATTCACCGAGTCTGTGATTTTCAGCGTCAAGTCCCGGTTGGCCTGTAAGACTCGTTTTTGACTTTTGGACGGCGTGAAGTCTTGGACCGCCACGCGAGCCGCTGTGCACGCATTGCAGCTGTTGCAGTGTGGTCTGTAAACATGATCGCCACTGCGTCGGAAGCCCATCGTTGACAGCTCCGTGTAAAGCTCTGGCGTAATCTTCTGTCGAGGATCCACGAACAGGGTGGTGGCTTCTCTATCAGGCAGGTAGGAGCAACGGTGTGGAAACGTTGTAAATACCTTGATTTCTCTTAAGTTCGCAGTCACGGCTTATCGTTTTATCCCAATCATGAAGGCCAGCACCTCGTTCGTACCGCTCAGCGGCAGTGTGAGCATACCCCGAGACTTCAAAACGTTCTAACTTCGTCTGGCTCAAGCCTAGCGGGGTCAGACGGCTTCGTACAGGGGGGCGGCGAACAACTTGCGGTCGCGGGTCCACTTTAACCTGGACGCCTTGGGGACCTCTACCAGGACATAATAAGAGGGTAGGGCCCCATGGAGACGGCATACTCAATGACGCTTGCTCGCGACTGAGTGTGTGGCGGGTCGCCGCCGTCCATATTAAACTATCACGTTGGGGCCCGACTGCGGGGTCAGCCATCCATCATAAGAGTGAGTCTTTAGAATGACAGATAACCGCTACTTCAAGTCCTACGCGGTTCTTGCACTGGGGCTGCTACTGCTCTGCGGCCTGGTTTTGAACTTTGGGGAACGTTATGGTCAGCTACTGATGGGTGAGTCAGGCCTGATCGAAGTAGCCTCTGCGGTGGGCTATTTTGTGTGCGCACTGTACATGATCGCTCGCGGTGGACGAGATTTTCTTGCCTCACGCGGTTACTTTGTCGTTTTGACGCTGCTCTTTGGTTTTCGTGAGCTTGATTTCGATAAAGCCTTCACGACGATGGGAATTCTAAAGTCCCGATTCTACTTGAGCTCTGACGTTCCACTACAGGAAAAAGTCATTGGGCTGCTCGTTATTGCGCTCATTGTTTGGACAGTCTTCCAGCTTCTACGACACCATTTTACTGAATTTATGCGCGGCCTGAAGCAGCGCGCGCCCGTTGCCCTTGGCGTCGCGCTCATCTTCTTCCTATTGGCGTTCTCCAAGTCTATCGACGGGCTGGCCAGGAAACTAAAACCCTTTGGGATTGAGACCAGTGCTGAGGTATCGCGTTGGGCAGGATCTGTCGAGGAGGTGCTCGAGCTCGGCATTCCCATTTATATGGTCCTGACCTTTCATGCGTGGCTATCGCGCCCGAGAGCCGAAAGCCCGTCCAGCCCTTAGTGGTCTCAGTCCACTTGTGGAATACTCCGCGTCAAGTGTTTGCCTAGCACTCAGTCTGAAGGTGAGATTGCCGCTTGAAGCGCCTGCTCAAACTCCTCTCGCGATAGGAGAGACATGCCAAGCGCTGACAGGTGTTCACTGGGCATCTGGCAGTCAATCAAGGTTAAATCTGCAAATACGTCGCCCCTGCACAGCGCATGAAGTGCAAATTTCGAAGCATTGGTCGCCCTTGAGAACATGGACTCGCCAAAAAAGATCGACCCTAATTTTACGCCGTAGAGCCCACCGACAAGTGACCCCTGGTCCATGACCTCAATACTGTGGGCGTAGCCTAGGCGATGAAGCTCTTGGTAAGCCACTTTCATTGGCGTGCTAATCCAGGTCGCTTCTCGCTCGGGCGTGAGGGTAGCGCAGGCATCGACGACGGTATGAAACTGTTGGTTGACCTCAATCAACCAATCGGTGCGACGTAAGAACTTCTGGAATGACTTTGAGGTGTAAAAGTTCTCGGGCTTCAAGACAGCCCGCGGGTTAGGGGTCCACCAGAGAATGGGCTCGTCAGCCTCGTACCAGGGAAAAATGCCACGCCGATAAGCCTCTAGCAGGCGCTCGACGCTGAGGTCGCCGCCGACGGCAAGCAATCCGTTAGGGTCCTGCAGTGCCGTACCGGTCGGTGGGAAGGGTTCCATTGACCGTGATCAGCGAGCGTTAAGACTCAGCGTCCAGAAACTTTTCGGCATCAAGCGCCGCCATGCAGCCAAACCCCGCGGATGTGATGGCTTGGCGGTACACGTGATCAGACACGTCGCCGGCGGCGTAGACGCCCGCAACTGACGTCAGTGTCGCATTACCATCGAGTCCGGAGCTGGTTCGAATATAGCCATCGGCCATGTCAAGCTGGCCCGCAAAAATCTCAGTATTAGGCTTGTGTCCGATAGCAATAAAGACGCCATCGACTGCGATATCCATCATGGTTGTGTCCGTGGTGGAGGACAAGCGGACGCCGGTCACGCCTGATGCGTCACCGACGACCTCCTCGAGCTGGCGATGCCAGTTCAGTGTGATTCGACCCTCTTTAGCTCTAGCAAAAAGTCGATCCTGCAGTACCTTTTCAGCGCGGAGCTCATTGCGGCGATGGACAAGGTGCACTTTGCTGCAGAGGTTAGATAAGTAAAGCGCTTCTTCAACAGCGGTATTCCCGCCGCCCACCACGACCACTTCTTTATTCCGGTAGAAAAAACCGTCGCAGGTGGCACAGGCACTTACCCCTTTACCCATGAACGCAGTTTCACTCGGTAAGCCAAGGTATTGAGCAGACGCCCCCGTCGCGATGATCAGCGCGTCGCAACTGTATTCGTGTGAGCCCTTGAGGGTGAAAGGTCGGTTCGACAAATCGACGGAGTCGATGTGATCGAAAACAATAGACGCGTCATACCGCTCGACATGCGCCTGCATCTCTTGCATCAACGCTGGACCCTGCTGGCCTTCCGGACCACCGGGCCAATTTTCTACCTCGGTGGTTGTCGTCAGCTGACCGCCTTGCTGCATCCCCGTGATGACAACGGGTGCTAGATTCGCTCTTGCGGCATAAACCGCGGCCGTATAGCCCGCTGGCCCCGAGCCTAAAATAACCAATCTGTGATGATTTTTTGTACTCATTCGCGTTGATTTTCCAAGAAGCCGTAAAAGTGGCGAGGAGGGTAGCGCATTCTGTCTGCTTTCGAAATGCCAATGAACGCAAGACCACGGAAATAAATGGCCTAAGTACATGAAAAATAGATCTTATTTTAAGAAAATAGGCGTTTTCCTTTGTGATATGATGCGACAAACAAACTGGAGGAGCACCACAGTGTCGGCCAAGAATGCACCTTCAAAATCGGTGAAGGAAGAGCAGGACACCAGCGCGCCAAGCGTGCTTGCAAGCGTTGGCTTTATCGCAGGCCTCGCAGTCGCTTCTTTTGCCGTCGTCAGCCTGACCACGTTCGATGCTGCCGATCCCGGATGGAGCTCTAGTGGGTCCGCCAGCGGCGTACTGAATCAAGCGGGGGTGGTCGGGGCTTACTTCGCCGATATGAGTTACTCGTTGGTGGGTTTCGTCGCCTTGGTTATTCCTCTGTCCCTACTGTTTTGGGCGTATCGTCGTGTAAAACCGAGAGCTTCTGTGGTTCTAACGTCGACTGATCGCGTAATCTCTGGCTTTGGCTGGCTCGCCTTTCTGGGCGCAAGTACGGGATTGGTCAGCCTGGCTTTGCCTGCCAATGAGTTTTTGCCGCAAGGCAGTGGCGGTATTGTTGGGTACGCTATCTCCCATTGGTTCACGGCAGCATTTTCCGATTTTGGAGCCCGGCTGCTGTTGAGTTTTTGCACATTGCTTGGCGGCACGCTGGCGCTCGATGTCGATTGGCTCAAGGTCGCGGATAAAGTCGGTGCAATAACACTTGGGGCCATAACTGCCGCACGGGTCCGCATCGATGACTTTAATGATCGCCGAAAGCTCAGACAGGAGAAGAGTAAACGAAGCATTCAGATTGCTGAGCATGTTGAGAAGGAGAGGCGCAGACCACCTTTAAAAATAAAGCCGCCCAAGCTTTTAGATGGGGTGAGTAAAAAAGTCGAGAAGGCCAAGCAGCAGGCATTGTTTGAGCTTCCTGACCTCATGCCAATGCCACCACTTGAGCTTTTGGATGCACCGACACACGCGGGCCCGCGTGGGTACTCGGCGTCAGAATTAGAGTCTTTATCGCGGTTACTCGAGCTCAAACTTGCAGACTTCGGGATCACCGCTGAGGTCGTTTCGGTTTATCCAGGCCCAGTGGTGACTCGCTTTGAGATACAACCTGCAGCGGGCGTAAAGGTGAGTCGCATATCGAATCTGGCAAAAGATCTGGCGCGCTCCTTGGCTGTAAATTCTGTTCGGGTGGTCGAGGTCATTCAGGGTAAAAGTGTTGTCGGCATTGAGATTCCAAACGCCGATCGTCAGACCGTCAACTTCAGAGACGTACTGAGCTCCGATATTTTTGCGGACGCGAAGTCACCACTGACCATTGCGCTCGGACACGATATCTCGGGGACTCCAGTGGTCGCCGACCTGGGTAAGATGCCCCACGTTTTGGTCGCCGGAACAACTGGCTCAGGCAAGTCAGTAGGCGTGAACTGCATGCTCGTGAGTCTGCTCTACAAGGCGACACCCGATGAAGTCCGGTTAATTTTGGTAGACCCTAAGATGCTTGAATTGTCTGTCTACGACGGTATTCCGCATCTGCTGACGCCGGTCATTACTGACATGAAAGACGCAGGTAATGGCCTCCGGTGGTGCGTCGCTGAGATGGAGCGACGCTACAAGCTTATGTCGTTGCTGGGCGTCAGAAACCTTGCAGGCTACAACCGGAAAGTGGCGGATGCGGAAAAAGCAGGCACCCCAATTGATGATCCGCTTTGGAAGCCCGACCCCGTGCTTGAGTTGACGGGTGAGGAACAAACGGCGCCTGCACTGACAACCTTGCCAAGCATTGTCGTTGTTATTGACGAGTTTGCTGACATGATGATGATTGTCGGTAAAAAGGTAGAGGAACTCATTGCCCGAATCGCTCAAAAAGCGCGCGCGGCCGGCATCCACTTAGTACTGGCTACACAGCGACCATCGGTCGACGTAATTACCGGATTGATCAAGGCCAATATACCCTCGCGTGTCGCCTTCTCAGTGTCATCGAAAATCGATTCTAGGACCATTTTGGATCAGGGCGGTGCGGAGCAGTTACTGGGTTATGGGGACATGTTGTATTTACCATCGGGCTCCAGCACGCCGACCCGTGTCCACGGCGCTTTTTGCTCAGATGAAGAAGTGCACCGGGTCGTCGCAGACTGGCGCAGACGTGGGACTCCCGATTTTATTGAAGGACTGTTAGACGAAGGAGGGCAGACGCCTGTTACCGCGCAAGAGCTGCAGTCTGCCGCGTCGTCGGACGAAGATCCTGAGAGTGACGCACTTTATGACGAGGCGGTTCACTATGTGTGCAGCAGCAGGCGTGCGTCTATTTCCTCTGTGCAACGCAAGTTACGGATTGGCTACAACCGAGCGGCGCGGCTGATAGAAACTATGGAGGCAACCGGCGTCGTTACCCCAATGGGGACAAATGGTCAGCGCGAGGTTCTTGCGCCGCCACCGCCAGGGAGCGACGGTTGATTTTTCGCCTAGTCTGTTGCCTTTGTTTAGTATTGCTCAGTACTAACAGTCGATCTGATGAGGCCTGGCCTTTGGCGACTGCAGTGAGGGCAAGTGGCGTTTTTTCACAAATATTAAGTGATTCCTCAGGGACCACCCTTGTGGAGACGCGCGGTACGTTTGCCACAGTAAAGCCCGACCTGTATCGATGGGAGATTGAATCACCTGATCGACAGCTTTTACTGCTCAACGAAGACGGGTTTTGGCAGTGGGATAAGGATCTCGACATCGTCATACTGCGCGACCGTCCTAATCTCGAAGATCTGCCCTTGGCTCTAATCTGGGAGGGCAGTTCAGGACACTCAGGATCAATCGAGACGTCTACTACCGCATTGCCCTCTGGCATAGAGCGTATTACGCTCACCTCAAGTGCCGCTGACTCTATTGAAATCAGACTCACTGATGCTTTGGATCAAGAGACTGTTCTCAGGCTCAGACTCATGGAGACTTCGAATCTCAGTCCCAGCGACTTTGCGTTCGAATTTCCTGAGGGCGCGGAGTTTTACAACGAGTCTTCAGCCGCCGCTCCCTGGCTCACATTGGAGACAAGGCCATGAACGTTTTAGCATTGGCCCTTGGTGGTGCACTGGGTGCCGTTTCGCGTTTCGGAATCGGACAGCTTTTGACGACGAGCGGGGTTGCGCACCTGCATGTTGCTACATTTTCAGTGAACGTTGTCGGTGCTTTTTTTATGGGCTTCCTGTTTGTTGCATTTGAACGTCTAGAGGCGCCAGAAGCACTCCGTATGGGCCTAACAGTCGGTTTCCTTGGCGCTTTCACCACGTTCTCAGCTTTTTCGTTAGAGCTCTTATCCGATATTCAGGAGGGGTATCTCGTGCGCGCCGCCCTCTACGCCACCCTATCCGTACTCATTTGCCTCATCAGTTGCATGCTCGGCTTTTCCTTCGCACGATCGATTGTCGACTAATTTTAATTTAGCGGTAAACTACCGGCCCCAATTACCGGCCTTCGAATGACATCATGCTCGACATCAAACAGGTTCGGCAGGACCCACACCAAATAGCAGACGCGTTAAAGAAAAAGCGCTTTGAGTTTCCTGTCGATGAGTTTTTGCGACTCGATTCGGAGCGTAAAGCGGCAGATATTCGGTCCCAGGAGCTGCTCGCCGAACGAAAAAAAGCGTCAAAAGCCGTGGGCGCCCTGATCGCCCAAGGTAAAACTGTTGATGAAGCAAAAGCAGAGGTTAACGACTCATTAGCGCGAATATCGAGCGAGCTTGATGCGGCGGTTGAGCGGGCAAAGGTCGTACAGACGTTGCTCGATGAACTCCTTATGGGTACGCCTAACGTCCCTGACGCGGCGGTGCCCGCAGGGCTGGACGAGGCGGACAATGAAGAAGTGCTCGTGTGGGGCACGCCGAGGACCATGTCGTTCGACGCAAAAGATCATGCCGATCTGGGTGAGGCGTTAGGCCAGCTTGATTTTGAAATGGCCGGAAAAATCACGGGTAGCCGATTTAGCGTCTTGCAGGGCCCGCTTGCACGCCTTCAGCGCGCACTGGCTCAGTTTATGCTCGATCTTCACACGACAGAGCACGGTTACACTGAAGTCTATGTGCCCTTTATGGTTAACAGTGAATCGCTCTACGGCACAGGCCAATTGCCCAAGTTCGCTGAAGATGCGTTTAAAATTGAAGGTGACTCCGGCTATTACTTAATACCGACGGCTGAAGTCCCAGTAACCAATATGCTCCGTGATCGTATTTTAGAGTCCGATGAACTGGGCGAGGAGGGCGTTAAGTTCACGGCGCATACGCCCTGCTTTAGAAGCGAGGCAGGCAGCTATGGTCGCGATACACGCGGTCTTATTCGCCAGCACCAGTTTGAAAAGGTCGAATTAGTCCAGGCGGTGCGTCCTGATCAGTCCGACGCCGCTTTGGAGACCTTGACGTCTCACGCAGAGGCGGTACTGCAGCTACTCGAGCTCCCATACCGAAAGGTTCGATTGTGCGGGGGCGATCTTGGATTTAGTGCCGCAATGACTTACGACTTGGAGGTCTGGTTGCCCGGTCAGAGTGCCTTTAGAGAGATTTCGAGCTGCTCGAATTTTCGAGACTATCAATCCAGAAGGATGCAAGCACGCTGGCGAAATCCCGAGACGGGAAAGCCCGAACTGCTGCATACGTTGAATGGCTCGGGTCTTGCCGTTGGCAGGACCTTAGTCGCGGTAGTGGAAAATGGGCAGCAGGCCGACGGAACCATCACGCTCCCAGCGGCACTCGTTCCGTATTTTGGGAGCGACACTATTGCCGCGACGAAATAGGGTGCCTTTGCGTTAAGGCGTGTCGATCCTCGCCATAATAGGTCCACGCAGGTTAATGGCATCGGCAAGTATGCGCGCGGTCTCAGTGATGAGTGCGTCCTGCTCGTCATCATCTGCCTCTGCGTCTGCCTCTACCTCCACGTCAGCGCCTAGCTCGCCATTCTCTGCATCATCAGTCCCTTGAGTACTGACATCCTTCTCCTCGGTGTCGACAAAGAGATCGTCTAGCGATGCGAGGGTAGGGAGGCCCTTCGCAATCCGACGCGTATTCTCAATTGCCAAGTACTGCCGCTCTTGCGCTTCGCGCAGCTCTACGCGGGCCGCCTGATTGAGAGATATGGTCTCAGCGCCTCGAATCGTCTTGGCAAGCGTCTTTTGGTCCCATATGTACTGGAAGTCGGGATCTTGGTTAGCACGCTCGGTGTGCTTCGCGATTAAAGTGGGAAGAATAGTGTTCACTGCGCCATAGTCTTTGTGGCGAATTGGCGAGATTCTGTCCCAGTCCAACGCTTTATCTAACGCGCTTTCGCCAATCTCGTCATGCTGAAGCAGTGACGGATAACGGATATCAGGAATGACCCCGCGATGTTGTGTGCTGTCACCTGAGATGCGATAAAACTTACTCTCGGTGATCTTGAGTTGACCCTCGGGCAAGTCAAGTAGCGTTTGCACAGTGCCTTTGCCGAAACTTTGATCGCCAACAACAATGGCGCGCCCATAATCCTGTAATGCGCCGGCAAAAATCTCGGACGCAGAGGCACTCAGTCGGTCAATCATGACGGCCATTGGGCCGTCGTAGTAGGGGCCTCGCCGCCGTTTTCCGTCTCGCCATACGCGACTCCCGGAACCGCGTATCTGCACTGTCGGACCGTACTCAATAAACAAGCCAGTCAGCTCATTGGCTTCGCGCAATGAGCCGCCACCATTGCCTCGCAGGTCAATAAC
>DGPO01000057.1:89556-90026 GCA_002390485.1 Halieaceae bacterium UBA4438
TCGTTTAAGTCATTAATTTCAATCACTTTTGACTGCGCAGCCTGCTCCTCCAGCCGCACCTCGTTACGCACAATAGCGAGGCGTCGCAACTCGTCAGAGCGTCCGGAGGCCGGTATAACATCGAGCCGCACAACCGTGCCTTTTTTACCTCTAACAAGGTCCACCACGTCGTCAAGGCGCCAACCGATGACATCGACCATCGGCCCTTCATCGCCTTGTCCCACCGCAACGATAAGCTCCGCGGCCTTGAGATTGCTTTGCTTATCGGCTGGACCCGCTGGCACAACGCGAACGACCTTTACGTACTCGTCCTCGTTTTGTAAGACGGCGCCAATGCCCTCAAGACTGAGCTTCATGTCGATATCAAAATTTTCCGCTCTTCGTGGCGAAAAGTAGCTGGTGTGAGGACCAAATTGAGAGGTCAGGGCGTTGGCATAGACCGCGAACACATCCTGCGCATTGTATTGGCT
>DGPO01000057.1:90164-95624 GCA_002390485.1 Halieaceae bacterium UBA4438
TCGAGTTCGGCGGTGCTCACCGCCCAGTCGCGCTCGGTGGGATCTGAGGCGATAAACTCATCGACCTCAAAGTCGAACCCGCCGACACGCACATCCATCGTGTCGATGACCTCGTCGAGCCGCGCGCCTGCAATGGCCTCATAACGGTTGAAGATCTCAAACGACGCGGTGACATTACCCTTGCGGCCCTGGTCGTCGAGTACTGTCGCGAGCCGGTCAAAATCAGCGATGTCGCGCGCCGTGAAGTAAAGGTGGGAGGGATCAAGCCGTTCGAGATAACTGTTGAGGTGTTCTCTGGACATCGCATCGTTGTAGCGCCGATCGACGTAGTGACTGTCCTCGAGCTTCTCAATGAGCGCGCGCAACGTTTCAGACTGCTGGTCAGTAGATGTCAGTGCGGTCGCATGACCGTGATAACTGAGTGAAAGCAGAACCCAAGCTAGTGCCGTTAAAACTCGTGCGACCATGCCGTAATCTCATCAGTGTGGGTGGTAAAGAACGGAGACACCCAGTCATCCGCTGTCAGCGAGGCATAGAGTATCGCAGTTGTGCTCAGAACCACAGTAAGCGGGTGTGTACAGGTTGGACGGCTTCGTTACATTGACTATTTAACATAATATACATTATGCGCAGTTATATAGGAATCAAACCGCGACCTCGCTATGATCGGCGCTCTAGAAGATCAGGTGCTCTCCTCGCCTTATGCACGAACGTTTTCCTCGCGTCGCTAAGACTGCGAACGCCACTCCCGAAGTCGCAGCCTTCTTTGACGCCGCGACCTCGACGTTGACCTATGTGGTTACTT
The DNA here is from genome assembly GCA_002390485.1 of Halieaceae bacterium UBA4438. Lineage (GTDB taxonomy): Bacteria > Pseudomonadota > Gammaproteobacteria > Pseudomonadales > Halieaceae > Luminiphilus. The sequence goes on from DGPO01000057.1 coordinate 90,970, forward strand.
CGCCAGAAAGCAACCAGTGCACGATCATCGACCCAGTGCTCGATTACGATGAAGCCTCGGCCTCAGTCGGTACAGCAAGCGCCGACAACGTAGTGCGCTATGTGCAGGAAAACAGTCTTAGTGTTGATTACATTTTAGAGACTCACGTACACGCAGATCACTTGAGTGGTGCTCACTACCTTCGTCGGCTTCTTGGTGGCTTGGTTGGGATTGGCGCTGAGATCACAGGAGTTCAGTCGACTATCGCTGAGATCTACTCTGATTCGTCGCCGCTTGCGCGTAACGGCTCGCAGTTCGATGTCCTGCTTGAAGATGAGCACAGGCTCGCTTTTGGATCGCTCGATATTCGTGTGCTGCATGTGCCGGGCCACACACCAGGCTGCGTCGCCTACCTCATTGGCGATGCGCTGTTCGCCGGTGACACGCTTTTTATGCCTGACTCAGGCACTGCCCGGTGCGACTTCCCAGGGGGTGATGCGCGCCGTTTATACCGATCAATACAGCGTCTTTTGGGGCTTGCGGATACGACACGCGTCTTTGTTTGCCACGACTATCAGCCTAACGGGCGGTCACTGCAGTACGTCGCGTCCATCCAAACGCACCGAGACCACAACATCCATGTTAACCAGACAGTGTCAGAGGCGTCATTTGTCACGATGCGGCGGCAACGCGACGCAACGCTGGGCACCCCCAAGCTGATGTTGCCGTCTCTTCAGGTCAACGTTCGCGGGGGCAATTTTCCGCGCCATCCCATTACTGGAGAGCCGATTTTGCATCTACCCGTTAACAAGCTAGGGGCTGTAGGCACTCGGGACATCGAGGATATTTTTCCGCGTCAACACGAGCGCGTTGACGCTATGGACTAACTGGGCGGTCGGTTGAGCGCTAAATGGGCCCCAGGACGGACCCGCCGTCAACAATCAACGAGGCGCCGTTCATATAGGAGCCTGCATCGCTGACGAGTAGCAGCAATGGCCCCGTTAACTCGCTGAATTCGCCCACTCGTTGAGGGACCAGACGCTGTATGTAGGCCCTCCCCCGGTCCGAATTAAACTCCTCTTCGTTAATCGCAGTTGCAAAGTAACCCGGGCACAGCGAGTTGACGCGAACACCTGAACGCGCGAGCTCGATCGCCATATTTTTGGTGAGTTGGTCGATTGCTGCCTTCGACACGTTGTAGTCGGCTTTTTGATTGCCTGAGACGTGACTGTAAATCGAGCCCGTGTTGACGATCGCGCCACTGCGCTGATGCTTCATACGTTTCGCACTTGCTTGGGCCACTCGCCACGCCCCGGTCAGATTGACGTCAAGCACAGCCGCCCATTGCGCCTCTTCTGCATCGACAAACCTTCTAGGCGCGCTAGCGATGCCCGCATTGTTGACCACGATGTCGAGTGTTTCGAACATCTCGTCGAGTTGCGTAAAACCCTGCTGCACACTCTCCGCAGATGTCACGTCCATAACCAGTGCATGGGCACAGCCGCCCGCCGCCTCAATTCTCGACACGACACTGGCGAGTTTATCGGTTCGTCGTGCCGCTAAAACCACTGTTGCCCCGGCCGCAGCAAGGACTTCTGCGAAATGTGCGCCCAACCCACTGGAGGCACCAGTCACTAATGCAATCTTGTGCGCGAGAGAAAACAGCGTAGTCGGGTTCAAGTTCGCATCCTAGTCATTAACATCGCCACTTGGGTGTCGCCGAATCGGCCGGATTATTGCCACAGCTACTGCTAGAGGAACCGTCGGTCGGAAATGCGCTTCCAAACACGGAGGGCGAGCCGATCAATGACGGCCTCTGCGCCGACCCCGATCCTCTCAGCGAGTCGCTGCTTACGTTTGTACCGAACTTCGATCAGCTCGCGATCCTCAGCTATCTGCAACAAATAGGCGTCAGATGTCGTAATCTCATCAATGAGCCCCACATCCACCGCTTGTCTGCCGTACCAGACTTCCCCTGTGGAAACTTTATCAATATCAAGCGCTTGCCGGTTTTCGAGAACAAACTGCTTGAATAGATCATGAGTATCTTCGAGCTCAGATTCGAACTTCCTGCGACCTTTGTCGGTATTCTCCGCAAACATAGTGACTGTGCGTTTAAACTCACCCGCAGTGAACTGTTCTACGTCAACATCGTTTTTCTTTAGCAAGCGATGAAAGTTAGGCAGTTGGGCGACAACCCCGATCGATCCGAGGACAGCGAACGGTGCAGCGATAATTCGATCGCCCACGCATGCCATCATGTACCCACCGCTTGCGGCAACCTTGTCGACAGCGATGACCAAGTTGACGCCCGCGGCTCGGATTCGGGTGAGTTGGCTCGCAGCCAGACCATAACCATGGACAACGCCGCCAGGGCTTTCTAAGCGCAAAAGCACATCGTCTCCCGCTTGGGCGTTGGGTAAGACTGCTGAAATTTCTTCTCTTAAGGCATCAACTTGTGACGCCATAGTGTCGCCCTCAAAGTCCAAAATAAAGGTGCGGGGCTTGTCACTGGTAATCTCTAGCGCATCAGTCGCCGTCTTTGAGGCCGCCTTGGCCCGTGCCTTATCTGATTTGGCCCTTTCTTTGTCGGCCTTTTTTTCTAACTTCGCTCGAAGCTTTGACGTCTGCTCGGTGTCAGAGAGCTCACGAATGGTGGCGTTGTAGGCGTCAAAGCGATCATTAATGGATCGGACTTCGATATACCCTTCGTCTGCAGTCTTATTCTTCTGGCCGGCACTTGCCGCAATAACGAGAATAACCGCAATGATCGCCACCACGATGAGTAGCGTTTGAGTTGCAAACAACCCTATTTCATACAAAAATTCCAAGAGATAATTCCTACTTCTGTGATGACAAAAACGAGTTGATTAATTGGCCTGCAATTGAAAAGGCGGGTGGAATCGGTGGAAGGTTATCAGGTTTACACCACAGCGCCTCATCAATCTCTTCCGGATCAATGTTGATCTCGCCACCTGTCCAGCGTGCAGTAAAGCCGAGCATTAACTGTCCTGGAAAGGGCCAAGGCTGCGAACCATGATAGCGAATGTCATCAACTGTGAGGCCGACCTCCTCCATGACCTCTCTTTGGACGGCTTGCTCACACGACTCTCCCGGCTCTACAAAACCAGCAAGGCAACTGTAAAAGCGGCGATTGGCACCTGCGCCCGCAGCGAGCAAGCACTCATTGTCCCGAGTGACCAGCATAATTACACAGGGCGATAATCGGGGGTAAACACTAAGGTTGCACGCGTTACAGCATCGACTCTGTCCCTTATCGGCGAGCGCTGTCACTCCGCCACAACGACCACAGTAAGCGTGCTCTCGGTCCCAGGTCAGAAGTTGATACGCTCTCCCGACAATGTCGAAGCTTGTCGTGGATATGCGCCCCAACAGTGCAAACAAGTTCCCACTGGTGTACTTCATCATGTCCATGGCGCTCGTTTCCACCGAGCAGGCATAGACGGGCCTCTTGTTCAGCAAACCCACCGGCGTCAGTCCAGAAACACGATCAAAATCTGACTCTAACTGAGCGAGTGGAATGGGCGCACCCTGCTCTCCCATCAGCTCTCCGATCAGGTTGCGCCCTTGAAAAGCCCAAACTAAGTCACTGGGACCTGCGGGACCTGTGGGCCTTACGAAATCCAACATAGAATACTCCTTTGGCGCACAGTCTAGGTCAGAGCGTCCTCTGCGCTCAAGGTGTTACGCCTTGGATCGTTCAAAACGTCTTTTCAATCAATCGGTTGTTCGTATAACCTGCCTACGACAGTCACTCGTCCAATCGAGGGTTGGCTGCGTAACTCACACGTGTTCAAGGCGCCTTAACACTCACCATAAAAAGGACGATGTTGTATGAATAGCGCGGTAGGTAACCCTTATTGGAGTAATTTCTTGGGCGCTTCGCCCGATTGGTACAAAAAGACAATTATTGCGTTTTTAATTGTTAACCCCATTTTGCTGTACACGGCAGGCCCCTTCGTTACAGGGTGGGTGCTCATTGGGCAATTTATTTTCACACTTGCCCTAGCGCTGCAGTGTTACCCACTTCAGCCCGGCGGTCTGTTGGCCATTGAGGCCGTCGCAATTGGCTTAGCCGAGCCTCAAACCGTATTTCACGAGGCTGAGGCAAACTTTGAAGTCATTTTGCTACTGATGTTCATGGTTGCGGGTATTTACTTCATGAAGGAGTTACTCCTTTATATTTTCACGAAAATTTTACTGCGCGTTAAGTCCAAAAAGTTATTGTCACTCCTGTTTTCATTAGTGGCGGCCGTGCTGTCGGCGTTTTTGGACGCTCTGACGGTGACCGCTGTGTTAATCAGTGTGGGTGTCGGGTTCTTCACGGTGTATCACAAGGTGGCCTCGGGAACGGTCTTTGACGATTCGCAACACGATCACACCACTGACGAGGCCGTGAAGGCGGAAAACGAGACTGATTTAGAGGGGTTCAGAGCGTTCCTTAGAAGCTTGCTGATGCACGGTGCCGTCGGTACGGCTCTGGGCGGCGTGTGCACGCTGGTTGGTGAGCCTCAGAACCTTCTGATTGCCACGGTAGCGGGCTGGGATTTCGTCGAGTTCTTCCTGCTCATGGCGCCGATTACGATGCCTGTTTTGGCGGCGGGTTTGCTGACCTGTCTGTTGCTTGAGCAAACAAAAATCTTGGGTTACGGCGC
>DGPO01000057.1:95729-97838 GCA_002390485.1 Halieaceae bacterium UBA4438
GCTGGCGTGCTCGTTGTGGGTCTCGCCTTACACTTGGCTGCGGTAGGCCTCATCGGCTTAATGGTCATTGTGCTACTCACCGCTTTTAACGGCATTGTCGAGGAACACAAGCTTGGGCACGCCTTCGAGGAGGCGTTACCGTTCACTGCGCTTTTAGTGGTGTTCTTTGCGATTGTGGCAGTGATCCACGAGCAGCATCTTTTCTCCCCCGTTATCAATGCAGTGCTTGCGATGGAGAGCAGTGTGAGGCCAGGAATGTTCTTCCTTGCGAACGGCGTTTTGTCGATGATTTCAGATAATGTATTTGTCGCGACGGTGTACATATCGGAAGTGAAAACAGCACTCGACAACGGTGTGATTACACGAGCGGAGTTTGATCAGCTAGCGGTCGCAATTAATACGGGCACCAACCTCCCGTCGGTCGCAACGCCAAATGGGCAAGCGGCATTCTTGTTTTTGCTGACCTCTGCACTAGCACCACTCATTAGACTCTCTTACGGTCGAATGGTCATTATGGCGCTGCCGTACACGGTCGTACTGACGGTTGTTGGTCTTATCGCGGTAATCTATACGCTCTGACCATCAGCGGGCAGTCGTGGCGGCTTAGCGGCGCCACACTGCGCCGTTTTCAGAGGTCTTAGTCAACGTATCCAAGCGTGCCTCGTGATCTGCCACTTCGTCAGGCGAGGGCTTTATGACCTTGAGTGGTGCTCTTGAGCCTGTCAGTCGACGAATTGCAGTTTGCGCGCCCGCTCCCGTCGACCCGCCCTCCTCGCCCGCTGCCAGTCCCAGTGTCGTTTGTCCACCGGTCATTAACAGGTAAACGTCGGCAAGTATCTCCGCGTCTAACAGGGCGCCGTGAAGCGTACGATTGCTGTTATCGACCGCGTAACGCTGGCACAGGGCGTCAAGACTATTGCGCTGACCGGGGTGTTTGCTTCGAGCGAGCTGTAGGCTGTCTGTGATTTTACAGAGCGTACTGAGGCGTTGCGCTTGCGCGTTGGCTATTTGAAACTCTGAGTCGATGAAACCCACGTCAAATGGCGCATTGTGAATGACCAACTCAGCGCCGTCGATAAAGGCCAAAAACTCATCGGCGATTCGGGCGAAGACCGGTTTATCCGCCAAGAACTCCTCAGTGATTCCATGAACCTCAAGCGCTCCCTGATCGATCGCCCGCTCGGGGCGAACGTACTGGTGATAGTGCCGGCCAGTCAGTTTTCGATCGACAATTTCAACGCAGCCAATCTCGATAATACGATGGCCCTGGCGGACCTCAAGACCTGTCGTTTCGGTATCAAGTACAACTTGTCGCACGTTAGTCTCTCTCAACCTCATCCATGGCCAGATTCGCCAGTGCATCGGCTCGTTCATTGCCCTCATGGCCCGTGTGTCCTTTGACCCAGCGCCAGTCCACTGTGTGATGTAGACACTGCACATCCAACTGCTGCCAGAGGTCCTTGTTTTTGACAGGCTTTTTCGCCGCCGTGCGCCACCCGTTGGCCTTCCAGTTACGAATCCACTTTGTAATGCCGTCTTTTACGTAAGTTGAATCGGTCGTTAAAACGACGCTACAAGGCTCACTCAGCGCTGTAAGCGCACTAATAGCGGCCATCAACTCCATTCGATTATTGGTCGTCTCCGACTCACTGCCCTTGAGCTCTTTCTCGTGCGTTCCAAAGCGCAGTACAGCGCCCCATCCACCCAGCCCTGGGTTACCCCGACAGCCGCCATCAGTAAAAGCTTCAACTGTTTTCATTTAATGGACTGCTCGAGCGTTGAGGATGTGTTTTTGCACCCACGACGGGCCGTGAGACTGAAATTGGAACAAGACGCGGACGACTTCGGCGGCGTTGTAGACCTTTGATGCCTGCCCCCACTTGTTTTTTTGCGTGAAGTACAAAAGCGCCACCTAAGGGTACCTGATGGTCGATTAACCAATCGTCTAAGCGCGCCATCCAGCGGAAGAGGACGCCTTTGCCCAAGGGGCGAAGTACTAACTTGTGTCGTGGCCGAGCCACCTGGAAATTCAACAACGAGAGCCAGTCCGCCAGCCTAGGAAGACGTTCAAGACTCAGTCCGCGCCACTTCGCAGGCGCTATAAATCGG
>DGPO01000065.1:0-347 GCA_002390485.1 Halieaceae bacterium UBA4438
GGTCAACGTTGGTATCATATATACGAAAATGAGGAGGCGGTTACCTTTGAAAGCCCACTCCATTGGACCGGCATTTACCACAACTGGAACAGTCGCTGCGCCGAATGTCACAGCACCAACGTGGTTAAAGGTTATGACGCGGCGACGCGCGCGTATGCCACCACCTACGACCAAATCGACGTGGGCTGCGAGGGCTGTCATGGACCCGGATCGACACACGTAAAACGGGCCGAGAATGGAACGGTTAAACGCGGGCAGAGCGTCGCCGAAATGGGTCTTCAACTGTCACTCGCCGCACGAGGCCAGTGGCAAAGGACCACCGGTGAAAATATCGCCCACCGAGTTAC
>DGPO01000065.1:533-694 GCA_002390485.1 Halieaceae bacterium UBA4438
TCTTTCGTGCAGAGCAAAATGGCCAAGGCCGGGGTCGTGTGCAGCAACTGTCACAACCCGCACAGCAATGCACTGGTTGCCGAGGGTAACGCGGTCTGCACACAGTGCCACAAGTCGGAAACGTATGATGCCCCGACGCATCATCGCCACCTCGCCACAAG
>DGPO01000065.1:759-2530 GCA_002390485.1 Halieaceae bacterium UBA4438
GTCGATGCTCGACGCGATCACAGCATGCGAATTCCTCGACCCGGCGTGTCACTCAGTACCGGCAGCCCCAACGCGTGCACCCAGTGCCACGAAGACCGAACCGACTCCTGGGCCTATGAGGCCCTTCAGCAATGGGGTGTCAGCACGGACTTTCAGGAACTGAGCCTGGTAAAAGCGCGTTTCGCGGCCGATCGGGGTGATGTGAGATCACTTCCTACGCTCGAGTCGGTTGTCACGGATGACGAGCGATCACCACTCATGCGCGCCTCACTGATTGAGCAACTAGGCAACCTCGGCTCTCGGCAGTTGCCCAGCTTAACCGCCATGCTCTTGCGTGCAGATGCACCCGAACTTCGCGCATCGGCCGTACGCGCAACACGCTCGATGCCCCCTGCACAGCGGTACTTGATGCTGCGTCCGTTCATTAGCGACCCAGTACTGACCATTCGCATGGAAGTGGCCCAAGTACTCGCCGGCGTACCCGCAAGCGAACTTCGCCCGCAAGACATCGACGATCTGAAGCCACTTTTTGAGGAATATTTAGCGGTCCAGGCAAATCACTTAGACATGCCCTCGGTGCACATGCAGCTTGCCAGTTTTTGGTTAGACCGAGGCGACAGCGAGCAAGCGCTGAGCGCACTTGAAGAGGCCGTCTATCTCAACCCGCAACTTGAACCGGCCGTGGTTAACCTGGTCGACCTGCTCAGACGAACAGGAAGAAATGACGACGCATCGACGCTACTCGCAGCCTCGCTCACGCTCGTGCCCGACTCTGGGAATCTTTGGTTTTCGCAAGGACTGCACCTCATACGACTCGGTGACACCGAGTCGGGTCTTGAGTCTTTAAGAAGAGCCGCTGCACTTGAGCAAGAGGGGTCACGGCACCGATATGTCTATGCGGTGGCACTCAACGACACGGGCGCCAAAGCGCAAGCTCTGTCAGTGCTGGAGTCGCTCAATGCGAGCCACCCGGGGCAACCGGATATATTAAACGGGCTGTTAGCGTTCGCGCGCGATGCCGGCGACAGGCAACGTTACGAGCGCTACCGAGCGCAGCTCGTGTCAGTCATGCAAGCGACCGGAATGCGCTAGTTTGTGCGAAGTGACAGGTCCACCGTAATGGGAATTGATCGGCTAATGGCGTTAAGTCCTGCAATAGCCTGAAGTGCCGCGACGCCTGACTCCAAACCAAAATCTTGTGCTGTCACCACAATCGGCTGGGTGCTGGTCACACGAAGTCCGTCCTCTGAGGCGCCTACCGACAAAGCCGCTAACTTATCAACACTCATGCCGTGGAGACTCACAGTCACCTTGACGGTCTCACTGACACTGCCGCCTGTTTTTAAGGCGTCAACCTGCGATGCGCTGAGCGTTGCTTGCACCGTTGCTGTCGGAAACTTCGCGACCTCAAACAACATGCGTTGAAGCCGTTCATTACGAATGCCAACACCCGTCTCAACCGACGTTAAGTCGATCGAAACAGCCACATGACCCGCATCAGAAATACTGCCCGTGACGTGCTCGAATACATTGTTTTCACCAATGCTGTTGTTCTTGATCGACACAAACCCGACGCGGGACGACGCTGTGACGTCCCAGCCAGCGTGCGCGGAGCCCGTCATAACGAGGGTGATTAACAAAGTGGCGGCTTGTACGAAAAATGATCGGCTCATTGAAAGCACCCGTTAACAAGTAAAGAGGAAGTAGGTTATAGCGCTGACCACGTCACACCTGCAAGTGTCCGTTTCGGCGCTTATGCGTGGGCTCGACT
>DGPO01000065.1:2557-6449 GCA_002390485.1 Halieaceae bacterium UBA4438
GCTCGACTCGGCCCTATATGTCGGCGAGGTCGCCCTTGGACTCCAGCCACTCTCGACGATCGCTCGACCGCTTCTTGGCCAACAGCATGTCAAACATACTGTTGGTGTCGTCGTCTGCATCAAGCACCAGCTGAACCAGTCGTCGGGTGTCGGGTACCATAGTTGTCTCGCGAAGCTGAGACGGGTTCATCTCACCCAGACCCTTGAACCGCTGTACGTTGGGTTTTGCACGTGAATTTTCCGCTGCAATACGCTCTAAAATGCCGTTCTTTTCGGGCTCGTCGAGCGCGTAGTAAACGTCCTTACCCACATCGACGCGGTACAGCGGCGGCATCGCAACATAGACGTGTCCGGCGCGCACCAGCGGCCTAAAGTGACGAAGGAAGAGCGCACAAATCAGCGTTGCAATGTGCAGCCCGTCTGAGTCTGCGTCGGCCAAAATACAGACTTTTTGATAGCGCAAACCCTCGAGGTCGTCGCTTGCGGGATCAATGCCCAGCGCCACCGAAATATTGTGTACTTCTTGAGATGCCAATATTTCGCTCGCATCGACCTCCCAGGTGTTGAGGATTTTTCCCCGCAACGGCAAGATCGCCTGAAACTCGCGGTCTCGTGCCTGTTTTGCGGAACCACCCGCAGAGTCACCCTCCACCAAAAAAAGTTCGCTTCGCGCAGGGTCTTCCACCGTGCAGTCGGCGAGCTTACCCGGCAGTTGCGGGCCCGAAACCACTTTCTTGCGAACGACCGTTTTTGCCGATCGCATGCGTGCTTGTGCGCGGTTTATACAAAGATCAGCAATCAGCTCCGCGTCAGAGGTGTGCTGATTAAGCCAAAGTGCAAAGGCGTCTTTTGCCACGCCCGAGACGAACCCGGCGGCCTCGCGCGACGAGAGACGCTCCTTGGTCTGTCCCGAGAACTGAGGATCGGCCAACTTCGAAGATAAGACATAACAGCAGCGATCCCAGACGTCCTCCGCAGTCAACTTAACGCCGCGCGGAAGCAGATTTCGTATTTCGCAAAACTCTCGCATCGCTTCTAATAAGCCCGAGCGAAGACCGTTAACGTGGGTCCCGCCTTGCGCGGTCGGAATGAGGTTCACGTAGGACTCTGCCGTGATCTCGCCACCCTCGGGCAACCACTGAATAGCCCAATCGACGGCCTCTGTCTCACCGGAGAATGTATTCGTAAAGGGCTCTTCAGGAATGACGATGTAATCGATGGTGGCATCGGCGAGGTAGTCCGAGATTCCGTCCTCAAAATACCACTCTTGCTTTTCGCCTTTCTTCTCGTCGGTCAGTGTGACGCGAAGACCGGGACACAAAACAGCCTTGGCGCGAAGTGCGTGAATAAGCCGAGACATTGCAAAAATGGCTGTGTCAAAGAATGTCTCGTCTGGCATGAAGCGTATGCCAGTACCTGTGTTGCGCTTGCCACACTGACCTGTGACGGTCAGGTCTTCGACTTTGTCACCGTTTTCAAAAGCCATCGCGTAGACGTTACCGTCTCGACGAATCGTGATGTCCAGGCGCTTGGAAAGCGCGTTGACGACTGAAACACCCACGCCGTGTAGGCCGCCACTGAACTGATAGTTCTTATCTGAAAATTTACCGCCGGCATGGAGCGTCGATAAAATAACCTCAACGCCCGGTTTCTTTTGCTCGGGGTGCAAGTCCACCGGCATTCCACGACCGTTGTCGGTAATGCTAATGCCGCCATCGGCATGCATTACAACGTCGATCTGATTGGCGTGGCCCGCCAACGCTTCGTCCACTGAGTTGTCGATCACCTCTTGCGCAAGGTGATTGGGTCGCACGGTATCGGTGTACATACCCGGTCGCTTGCGCACAGGCTCAAGACCGGTCAATACCTCAATGGCATCTGCGTTGTATTGCGTCATTGCGTGGGACTACCTTGATTGAGTGAGGCGGGCTACGGCGTTAGTGCCAGATCCCGCTAATGATAACCCGAGGAACCCGAGAGAGGACGGTTCTCTTCATCACAAATGCGTATTACTTGAGTCTCAATTTGACCATTGGGCTGCAAAACAATACGGCGATAACCCGGCTGCTTATCGTCCAGCGCAAAATCATGGGACTGAGGCGCAAATTGGATACACGTGGAAGGGGTTGTCAGCATTCGCACACCCTGGACCACCGCGTCACTCTCTTGATGCACGTGACCACTGACGACGACAACTCGATCTGAGAGTGCTTGCATGATGGTCAACGCGGCAGACGCGTTTGAAACGGCTTGCTCATCCAGCCATGTTGACTGCAAGGCCCGCAATGGATGATGCGTTGCAATAAGCAGTGACTTATCACCCGCCGCCGCGTCCGCAACTGCGCGCTGCAAGGCATCGAGCTCCGCTGAGGAGAAATAGCCACCGACTTTCCCAGCAACCTGTGTCTCGAGCATGAGTACATCCCAATGCCGCCCAACAATCCGTCGCTTGAGATGATCCCGATAAGCGCCTTTTTGCGCCCTGACATCGTCGTGATTTCCCGGCAACCACAAGGTGGGCACTCGGTGATTAAAGAACCCATTGAGCTGTTCGTAGGCCGCGGCCTGACCGTCGGCAGCAATATCGCCCGTAACCAGTACGCAGTCGGGTTGTTGACTCGCCAGCGCCGCATCAATGACCTGTCTTGCCGAGCGCTCAGTGTTCATGCCGAGCAACGTGCCATCGCTATCGCCGGTCAGGTGCGTGTCAGTCACCTGAACAAGGGTCATGTGCTCCGGTGAGTCGCTGAGCGTGACATCACCGATCAGGAGTGCACTATTGGTCATTGTCGACCTCAAAGACCGTCTCATCCGCGTGAGCGTTCGACAAACACAGGCTCAGTAGCTCTGAAACAAACTGGTTTTGCTGACGCTTTTCATCGGGCTGGTGCATGTCCGAGTTGGGGTATTCGTAACGCGACTCCAGGCGACGGCCTGTTCGATGTTTGACCACTTCGGCCATGGAGACATCGTGATACATGCGAAGAAACAACTTAGAGTCCATTAACTCAGGCAGCTGAGGCGCGTGGTACTGAATCGCCAGAGACGTCGTGTGCCGGTCCCGCTCAATCACCGTCAGGACCACACGGCGTGGACCCAAACGAAAGCGACGCTCGTTCGAGCGCTGGTAATCGGGAAAAAGCTGTAACAGACGCGCATAGTTCGCCTCACACAGCGCATGAAGCTCTGTGAGATCCATTCTAAAGCGTCGCTTACTCCGACTCTTTTGCACCCAGCATCCCTCGTTTGGAAGCACCACCAACCCAGTGGTTTCTCAAGAAGTGTATCAATCAATTTCACAAATTGTGTCGATACAGAAGATGAACGTATTTTCGCCGTCCATACGTATAGGATGTTAAACTTCTTTTTGTCCGATCTCCAAAGACCCCAGCAAGGAATATTGTATGTCCCGTTCTGTCACTCGCCGCGCACTGACCACCGTAATTGCGGGGACGCTGCTCACTTTGGCGCACATGGCCTCAAGTGAGAGCCTCTTAGACGTTTATGAGATCGCGCTCGACAACGACGCGCAGCTCAGGGCTGAAACAGCACGGTATCGCGCTGACTTAGAACTCAAAACACTGTCTCTGGCACCCTTACTGCCTCAAGTGCGTGCGGGCGCCTCACGCGCCCTTCGCGACTCCCAGAACACCAGGCTCACCATTACAGAGTTCCAGGGTGGCCAAGTGGTGATTGACGACGTGACCAACGGGTCGCGCACGTTCACCAACAACTACGACATTAGCTTGTCTCAAACCCTGTTCGATCTTTCGGCTTGGTTTGACTGGAAGGCAGGCAGTAACCGCAGTGACCAAGCCGCATCGACGCTGGCTGCTGCTCAGCAAAATCTTATTGTTAGAGTCTCCGAAGCCTATTTTGGTGTGTTGCGGGC
>DGPO01000065.1:6617-22793 GCA_002390485.1 Halieaceae bacterium UBA4438
TGACCGGCCAAGCGCATGGTCAACTGCGGCTACTGAGTAGCGAGTTTGTACCGGAGACACCGACACCGACAGACCGCGCGGCCTGGGTCGACTTCGCGCTCGCCAATAACTTTGAGCTTGCAGCGTCTCGTCACGCGGAAGAGGCGGCCCGTCAAACAGCCAAATCCAGACAAATGGGACGTCTTCCCACCGTCAGCGCGCAAATAAGCTACTCCGAGAGCGACACCGACGGCGAAGTCACACCGCCAACCGCCTTTAACCTACCGCCTCGTTCTGAGGGTGAGAATGAGTCGTTCCAAATCCGCCTCGACCTCCCTCTTTATGCTGGGGGTGCGATCAGTGCGAATCGCCGAAGAGCCGCTGAACAGTTCAATGCGGCCCGCGAAACGCGTATCAACTTGACCCGAAATACGGTCACAGCTGCCAGATCACTGCACATGACCGTAATGTCGGATGTGGCGCGTGTTAACGCCCGTAAACGCGCCATAAAATCGACTCAGAGTGCGCTCGATGCAACGACGGCCGGGTACGAAGTCGGCACTCGTAACATTGTCGACGTGCTCAATGCTCAAAACGCAGTTTTCTCTGCCCAACGCGATTACGCCAACAGCCGCTACGATTACGTGTTGAACAGCATGCGCCTCAAGGAAAACGCGGGCACGCTGTCACCCGAAGACATTGCCTCATTAGAAACCTTTCTCGTTGAACCGGCAGCGCCAACAGCTTCAGAAGACAGCTAACTAAAGCAGGTTTTTCATCAAGTCCAGCTGACGGCGGGTCGCCCCCCGCCGTGTTTCAATGAAGGCACGCGCCACTTGCGCCTCGTCGTCGATCCGATCTTCTGACCAAACACTCGCCAACTGGCGCGCAAGCTCAGACTCATCTTGAACAACGCGAATGGCGCCATTGCGCTCCATATCTTTGACGATTGTCGCAAAATTAATCACATGGGGCCCAGTCATCACCGCGCAGCCCCATGCGGCTGCCTCGATGGGATTATGCCCGCCTCTGGGCACCAGACTTCCGCCAATAAACGCTGCATCGGCGAGTCCCAGAAACGCACTGAGCTCGCCCAGTGTGTCGATCAGTAGAATGTCTGTGTCTGCGTGGAGCAGTGCTTGATCACTGCGCTTTTGAAAGCAGAGCCCCCTCGCGTCTAAAAGCTTAATGATCGCAGGCGTCCTATTTGGATGACGCGGTGCCAGCAGTAGTCGCGTCTTAATACCGCGCGCTTGCAGTGCAGCATACGCATCAAGCACCAACTGCTCTTCGCCTTCATGCGTACTTGCCGCTGCCCACAACGGTCGAGACCGACACTCGCTGCCAAGGTCCGCGCGAATATCCTCCAACTGCAATCGGCGCGCAGCAAGGTCAATGTCGAACTTTATGCTACCGACTGCGTGAAGACTCGCTTGGGTTGCGCCGATTTTCTTAAACCGTCTTAGATCCGACTTTGACTGACAGGCAATTAACGCAAAGTCACTGATCACGTCGCGCGTAAAATGACCAAATCGTGCGTAGCCCCGGGCAGATCGCGCCGACAGTCGGGCGTTAATCAACGCAACAGGAACCCCTTGCGTCTTGGCTGATCGCAACACATTAGGCCAAATTTCAGTTTCGACCATCACAACTAATTGGGGCTTCCAGTGCCGTAAAAACACGTCCGTCACAACCGGCAAGTCAAAGGGGAACCAAGTGTGTTCGACGCGATCGCCGAACAACGCCGTTGTTTGCGCCGAACCGGTGGGGGTCGTGTTCGTCACGAGCACTGCTTTGTCCGGCCACTCTTGAAGCAGGCGTTCAATGAGGGGTGATACGGCCAGTAGTTCACCGACCGACACCGCGTGCACCCAAATTAATCCATCGCCCGCACGCGTCCGCTTCGGCAAAAACAGCGCAAATCGCCGCCACCATTGCCGAGCGTAATCGGGCTCCCGCAGACCTTTAACGAACAAACGAAGGACTAAAAGCGGCGCAAGCAACGTGATCAACAAACTGTAAAAATAGCGTGACATAACTTCGATGCTACGAGGAACCCAGTGATACGTCCTATACTGACGCTTTTGCGGGGAGCCTACCATGGGCACAACAGAGTTTGACGGCGTAAAGGGCTTCCTGCCTCAAGAAGAGGCGCTACAACTGCTGGAATGGGCGTCGCAGGGCGCGTTGATAGGACCACTTTTGGAGATTGGGAGTTACTGCGGGTTGTCGACGTTGTGGCTCGCAAAAGCGGCAAGAGCAGCAAAAACCGTTGTCTTTGCCGTTGATCATCATCGCGGCAGTGAAGAGCACCAGGCGGGTGAGTTCTTCCACGACGAGACGCTGACAGATCAGGAGGGGTACTTCGACTCTCTCCCAGAGTTCCGACGCAATCTTAGAACGCATGCGGCAGAAGACGTCGTCATTCCTGTTGTGTCGACCTCAGCCAGACTCGCTGAGCACTGGACAACACCGCTTGGTTTTTTATTCATTGATGGCGGTCACAGCCTTCAAGCCGCACTGACCGATTACCGGAATTGGTCGCAACACGTGCAACGCGGTGGGCTCTTGGTGATTCACGATGTCTTCACGAGTGCCTCGGACGGTGGGCAAGCGCCTCATGCGATTTGGCGACTCGCAAAGCAGTCCGGGTTATTTGAAGAAGTGGGCGCAGTCCAAAGTCTGCGCGCACTGCGGCGCTTATAAACTAGCCTTGGTGTTGACGACGCTCAAGTTGGGCGTGATCACGCGTGTCGACTTCAGTGAATAAACGACTCGCAGCGGTGTGTTGGCTCAACGCATCGGCGGCCAGTAATACCGCGCCTGACGTCCATGTCGGTTGCTCAAGCGGCCAGAGAATTTCTTCGACGAACTGGTAACCGGTCCAAAAAATGCCCTCGGCGTCTCGCCACTGCCATAACCCTTCAAATAACGTCCGGGCCCTGGTCAGGTCACCCACGCTCAGCAGCGCCATTGTCAGTTCACACGATTCAGCGACTGTCACCCACGGTTGATGATTTTCACAGCGACACCCTAACCCCTCCTCAATAAACTCATCCCATCGCGCGTTAATGCGCTCAAGGCCCTGTGCACCCTCGAAAACACCGGCAAGAACAGGGTAAAACCAGTCCATTGCGTAACGCGACTTGCTTTCCCAGTTGCGGTCGAATCGCTCAGGACGATGACGGAGCGCGGCGCCCAGCCGGCTTCGCGCATCGCGCCATGCGGGCTTTAAAACGCCCACAGTTCTTGCAATGTGCAGGGCACACTCCAGCGACTTATAGACCGAGCTGCTGCCCGTGACCAACGCGTCGTCCATGGGCACACCTGCGGTGTCGCAGGCCCAGGCCACTTCGCCGTGCTCAGACTGCATCGAGACCACAAAGTCGATGGCGCGCTCCACCGTTGGAAATAAGCGCGTCAAAAATGAGCGATCTTGGCTGATTAAATAATGATGCCAAACCCCGGTTGCAATGTACGCCACGTAGTTGGTTTCTCGGCGCGTCACATTTGACGGCTGACCCTTGATGTAAGACGCCCACCAGCTGCCATCATCAAGTTGCTCGGCCACCAGCCAGTCATAGGCGCGCTCGGCAGCGACAAACTCACCGGCAATACTCAAGCCCATTGCGGCTTCAGTGTGATTCCAAGGGTCCGTGTGACCCCCTTCAAACCAGGGGATTTCGCCGTTATCGCGCTGTGAGGCGAGCAGGTAGTCAACGGTTGGGCGCAGCGCATGATCAGGATAAGGGAGGGGCGGGAGAGTCGTCATACAGCGAGCCTAGCGGTTTTGAGCACGGTCAAAATACAGAACCACGCTCTTGCCCATCCACGGGTTAAAAAGCGCGTCGAGGGTCTTGGTCAGCCACGGGCGTTTCATCAAGTCCCACACCAAAAACCGGTGATACAGACTCAAAATCTTTGGTTCCTTTGTCAGGTGCCAAAACAGGCACTTCAACCACCAGTAGGGCACATGCAGCGCGTGTGCACCGTGTTGTCGTGTGCCTTGAAATCCGTAGCGTTCTACTTCTCGACGGAGGTGACGCGCATTAAAAATACGAATATGACCCCCGGGGGTGCGGCGATAGTCGTCACACAACATCCAGCATATCCACTCGGGCCACTGGCGAGGCACACTAATGCAAAGACGACCGTCCGGCTTCAATACGCGGTCAATTTCCTCAAGAAAACTCAAATAATTTGGAATGTGCTCAAGAACCTCAGAGCAGATCAGCCGGTCAACTGAATGATCAGCCAAAGGAAGGGACATGCCGTTAGCTTGGACAAAATCAACCGCGCCCTGTGGCGCGTGTGGCGTCATATCGGCGATGCGAGACTGTGCCGTTTTGAGATCGTCTAACGACAGATCAACGCCCACCACACTGACGTCGTCCTGCAAATACGCGGTCAATGAGTGCCGACCCTCGCCACACCCCAGATCCACACAGACCTGTCCGGGTGCTAAATCGAAGTACTCAAAATCAACCGTTAACATTGCGCCAGACGTTCTCGATAGTAGACTTCCATTCGCTCAGCGCATCGATCCCAGCTAAAATGCTGTTCAACACGCTTAAGCCCGCGTGCCGAATACTCGGCTCTGAGCGACTCATCGTCAAACATTCTTCGAATCGCGGCTTCTAGAGCCTGGGCGTCTCCAGCCGAAACCACCAGTCCCGCCTCGGCAACAACTTCCGCAAGCGCGCCACCGTTGGTACTGACCAAGGGGACGCCACACGCCATGGCTTCAACAGCAGGCAACCCAAACCCCTCGTACAACGAAGGAACGACCGCAATCGACGCCTGAGCGTATTTCCTGACCATATCCTCGTCACTGATGCCCTTAAAACAATCGACATGGTCCACTAAATGGAGGTCGTGCATTAACGTCTCTGTCTCACCACCGGGTTTAGGTCGACCAACCAAGGTCAGCCGCAGCCCAGGAAAACTGGGGAGTAGTGCAGCCATTGCGTGAAGCAACGTCGCCAAGCCCTTTAGAGGCGCATCGGCAGACGCGGTCGTCATTAATCGGTGTTCCTCTCGGTCGTGGTTATTGAGCGGTTTAAACAGTGTCGTATCGACCCCGAGATGCATTACTGAAATCGCCTTTGGGTCTACACCAAAATCCTCGGCAATGTCGGCCGCAGAGGCGCTCGAAACCGTGACCACCGATTGGAGTTGGGGCGCGACACGTTTTTGCATCCGCAAAAAACCGTGCCAACGGTGGATGAGAGCGCGCATGTACCACCGTGGCTCAGACGCCAGCGCCACGCGGTAGTCACGGGTTATGGGATGATGGATCGTGGTGACCAGTGGTACCCCTCGGCGCTGCAGTTCGAGCACACCATCGGCAATAGTTTGATTGTCGTGGACAATATCAAACTCACCGCCACGACCGGCAAACCACTGCTTCACACGCTCGCCAAACGTATAAGGCTCCGCGAATCCACCCGTGAGTTTGCTGAACCACTCAATGCGCTCAAGACGCGACAGTAATTGCCGTAGCCGAATTGACCGCAAACCATGCTCGTAAAGGTCCAAGCTCGGCAGCTGCACAAGCGCAATATTGTCATCGAGCACCGGGTAGGGCGGGCCGGAGATGACCGTCACCGTGTGTCCTCGCTTTGCGAGGGACCGGGACAAATATTTTAGATACACCCCCTGCCCACCCGAATGGGGTGCAGACCGATACCCGAGCAGCGCAATACGCAGTGGGCGCGTGGTCAACGGCTCAAGAGGTGGCAATGGGGAGGGTGCTCGAGAATTCACACAGACCGTCCTAAAGTTGGCAGGCAGTATGCCAATACTGATTTTGTGACACAAGAAATGACCGCGTTAATGGGGTTTTAACGCGCGCGCTACACGAGCCTCTGACGGATCCACGCAATGCACGTGTCAATAATCTCGTCCCGCTCAGGCTCATTAAAGAGCTCATGGTACATGCCAGGATAAACCGTCAGGTGCTTGTCAGACGCGCGGAGCGCCTCAATGAACTGACGAGACGCAGGCACCGAGGTGAGCTGATCCTCCTCGCCGTGAAGCAGCAATACAGGCAGCGTTATGTGGCCCGCATTGTCCACGACAAACTGCCCTTCATCAAAGAGTGAGACCACCATTCTGGCCGGAATATTGTCGTGGTGAACCAGCGGGTCGGCGACGTAAGCCTCGACAACTGAGGGGTCCCTTGAAACGGCCTTTGCGTCTATTTCCAGCGCCTTTGAAGCGGGCAGTAGGGCGCTCAAGACTCTCAGCAACGCCACCTGCCACCGCGGGGGTGGGGTCGGCACGCCCAGAGCGGGTCCGGTGAGAATAAGACCGCTGTAGTCGTCTTGCGCGTCCAGCATCAAGCGCGCAGCAATGAGGCCACCCATGGAGTGCCCCACCAGTGTCACGGGAAGGTCTGGGCACTGATCTGCGATCTCAGCTCGGAGCTCAGTCACGCCTTGCGTTAGTTCGCTAAATTCCTTGATAAAGGCGCGCTTTCCTGGCGAGTGCCCGTGACCGATATGGTCCAACGCGTAAACGTGCAACTGTTGACGAATAAATGCTTGGGCCACGTAGTCATAGCGGCCCGAGTGCTCTCCCAACCCGTGACTGATCAGCACGACGCCTTGGGGGACACCCTCGGCAGCCCAGTGCCGGTAGAAAATACCACTCTTGAGACTGCTCGTAGACGCCACCATCGCAATTTTCCTTGTGTTCGAGGCTAGCTGACCGGTGTCAACCACTCCGCATATTGCGCCTCGCGTCCGCGCACAGTATCCAAGTAAATCGACTGGAGCTTCTCAGTCAAAGGACCGCGGCTTCCTGAGCCAATCGGGCGACTGTCGAGCTCGCGAATCGGAACGACTTCCGCCGCGGTACCGGTAAAAAAGGCCTCATCAGCGATGTAAACCTCANNGTAATACGACGTTCTTTAACTTGGTAGCCCAAATCAGCGGCAATCCGGAAAATACTGTCTCGTGTTATTCCTTCAAGGCACGAGGTGAGTTCTGGTGTGTAAATTGTTCCATCGCGAACCAAAAACACATTCTCACCACTGCCCTCTGCCACGTAGCCTTCGTTATCCAAAAGCAGTGCTTCCTCACACCCTGCATCGAGCGCCTCTCGAAGCGCCAAAATCGAGTTGATGTAATTACCGTTCGCCTTGGCCTTACACATCGTAATGTTCACGTGATGGCGCGTGTAGCTGGACGTTCGAACACGGATACCGCGGTCGCGCGCCTCGGGGTCCATATAAGAAGGCCATGGCCAGGCCGCTACCATCACGTGGGTTTTCAGATTATCGGCGCGCAGACCCATGCCCTCAGAGCCTAAAAAGCACATCGGCCGAATGTACCCTTCCTTGAGGTTGTTCACTCGAACGACTTCGCGCTGCGCCTCATTGAGCGTGTCCTTGTCAAAAGGCATGTCCATTTGCAAAATTTTGGCCGAACGAAATAAGCGATCTGTGTGTTCTTTCAAGCGGAAAATACACGCGCCTTGATCTGCCGTTTCGTAGGCACGAACACCCTCAAACACCCCTAATCCGTAGTGAAACGTGTGGGTAAGCACGTGAACTTTGGCTTCTCCCCAAGGGACAAGCTCACCGTCAAGCCATATCGATCCAGTCAATTGAGACAGGTCCATAATCTATCCTTAGTAAACTTCCAGGCATCGCCTGCAAGTGATCATAAATTCGGTAACAAGCGCGTGCAGATTGCGTTTGCTTGTGTCATTAAGTCGGCCGCGACTGCCGCGTCAGCGTCGGTTGCATAAGACATCGCAGCGCGATGCATTACCGAGCGCAAACCTAAGTACGCATCGCGAAGACCTTTGGCGTCACCAGGACTCAACACCTCACACTGTTCGAGCTCATCGAGTATCCGCACGACATCGGACCACCGCGCCACACCGGGGTGCTGCGTCGCGTGCCTAAGCACGAGGTATTGGACCACAAATTCGATATCGACAATACCGCCGCGACCGTATTTAACTGTTGCTCGTTGTGTTTCGGTGCGGACCACCGGTTGGTGCTCTCGCATTTTACGTCGCATCGAGGTCACCTCTTCACCCAACACCTCAGGGTGACGCGGATTCGCCAAGATCTTCGCTCTTAGTGCCTCCACTTGCTGAACGAGCGGGGGGTCGCCCGCAATGACGCGCGCCCTCACCAAGGCCTGGTGCTCCCACGTCCAGGCGTCTTTGCCTAAGTAACGATCTAATGAGGCAAAGGAGGTCACCAGCAGGCCCGAGTCGCCGTTAGGTCGCAACCGAAGATCAACTTCATACAGTCGGCCACCCATCATGTTGGTGGAAAGCATGTGAATAACCCGCTGTACGAGGCGTGTGAAGAAGCGCTGATTTTCGATCGACTTGGCCCCGTCGGTAAATCCGTTCTCACCACTGCAGACAAAAACCAGGTCGAGGTCTGACTCATAACTCAGCTCTAAACCGCCCAGCTTTCCATAAGCCATAACGCAAAAGCCTGCACCATCGCCAGGCTGCCCGTATTTATCAATCAACTGTTGCTGCGCGATGGCGACGGATCGCTCAACAATGACTTCCGCTAAAAAGCTTAAATTGTCACTGACCTTCATCAGCGCAATTGAACCTTCAAGCTCACTGGCCGCGACACGAAAAGCGATCGCGTCTTTAAACCGCCGAAGGTGCTGCATGACCGCTTCAAGGTCATCAAATTCAATAGAGGCCATCACCGAATCAGCGAGCTGCTGGATGTCTCGCTTGCTGGGCGCGGTCAGTAGCCGATCTGGAAACAAAAGCTCATCAAGTAACTCAGGAGACTCGACTAACTTGTCAGCAATGGGTCGACTTTTAGCCACCAGGTCCACAAGGCGTGATAAAGCGCGCGGGTTTTCACTGAGCAGCACGAGGTAGGCGCTGCGCTTGAGGACGGACGTTACAATCGCCAGTACGCGTTGCAGTACTTGTGCCGGGTCACTGTAGCGATCAACCGCCTTCACGATGAGCGGCAGCGTTTTCTGCAGCCGCCGACTGCCCTCGGGCTCCATGACCCGAAATCGGGTCTCAGCAACAAACAGCGTCATTTGTGCTGCGAGATCTTGCTCCGAGACCACCTGCAGTGCTTTCAACGCATTGAGGTCGAGTGCAGGCGCCTCAGTGTCAATGCCAACAATCAACTGACTGTGCTCGGAAGTTGTCTCGAGCAGGGCGTCAAATGCCGTTGCAATGATCGTTCGGCTACGCTGACACTCAGTATAAAACGCGTCCCAGCTGTCGTAGCGCAGCAGTAGACAGAGCCCTGAACGCGCCTCGTCCGTCTCGGGTATGGCGTGTGTTTGCTCGTCACGCAGGGCTTGTATCGCGTGCTCTACTTGCCTTAGATACCGATACTGCTCGAGCAATGTTTGCGCGCTTTCGTGCGCCAAGCACTCCGCCTCAGACAGTGCCTTAGCGGCCTCTTGAAACCCCGCTTTCTGAATTGCGGGTATCCGACCCCCTCGGACAAGTTGGTGCGACTGCACCACGAACTCCGCTTCTCGGATGCCGCCAGGTCCGCGCTTAATATCACTGCTTAAGCCTTTCGACACACGCTCGGCGTCAATCAGCGCCTTCATATCTCTCAAGCCATCAATGACGCTAAAGTCGGTGTAGCGCCGATAAACAAACTGTTGAGCCAGTTGTTCAAAGGCGCGTGTTTGTTCCAACGTGCCTGTAATACAGCGCGCCTTAAGCAGCGCATAGCGCTCCCAGTCGCGCCCGTGCTGTTGGTAGTAATTTTCGAGCGATTGATAACTTGCGACCAAGGCGCCACTCTCACCAAAGGGTCTGAGTCGTGTATCCACCCGAAAAACACGACCTTCTTGTGTCACCGTGTCGATCAGCCGAATCACCCGTTGCGCGACGCGAGTAAAGAACTCCTGATTACTGGTGCTCGAGCGACCTCCCTGTGTCGATCCGGACTCGTCATAAGCAAATATAATGTCAATATCGGATGACAGATTGAGCTCGCGCCCTCCCAGCTTGCCCATGCCGATAACAATCAGACCTTGTACCGAGCCGGTGTCGTCGCCTATCGGCTGGCCGAACCGCTGAGTGACCTCGGTATTGGCCACGCGGACCGCGACCTTAATCACAAAGTCAGCGAGCGCGCTCATTGCCACCAGTGTCTCGTCGAGCCCGGACTGGCTGGTAAAACTTCGCCAGACGATGTGCAGCATGGCGCGTTGGCGCAAGACGCGCAGATCAGCGCTGATGGCCACTTCCGAGCGGGTTGGGTCAAGACGGGCATCGAAGTCAGTGAAAATTGCTGAAAGGGCGCTCGTAGTGAGATCGGCTTCGTGTTCCAACCAGTCAATTTGACGTTCAAACAGCGCTCTAAAAAACGCACTGGCGCGCAACAGGCGCTCAGCATCACCGCGAGTTGCTGCCTGGTCTAAATCACTCACTAGTCGGTTGAATCGATCAACACCGACACGTTGGGTCAGCAGCGCAATTTGATCTTCAACGGACATAGAAACTCGTCTCACTTTTACAGCCGAGGCCAACGCGTCGCGGCTCAAACGGCCCGCGTCGGCGAGAGGCTAAGGCTAGGAACAGTAACCAACTCCTAATATACTCCCATCCGATCGATGCTCGTCGTGCTTTTTACCCGCAACGTCACTATTACTTAAGCCAAGTCACAACAGCCTCACAGGGTTTTCAGATGGAAATAATTGCAGCCAGCAACGAGATCACGCTGTTAGTAGCCCTAGGTTTTGGCACTTTAAGCGTGTGGGACACCGTCGCTAATGCGTGCACGCCTGTTCGCTCGGCGTTACCGGTGCTTGTCATGCGCTCCTCTTACCCCTTCGACATCTCAGTGCGCTAAGAATGGCCGAATTAACAACTCAAACTGACACCTTGGACTGGTTCAGAAACACCGCGCCCTACATCAATACGCATCGTGGGACCACGGTCATCGTGGGTCTGCGTCACGGTGCGACGACTCATCACAATTTTATTAACGTGGTTCACGATCTTGCGCTGATGCAGTCGCTGGGACTGCGGCTCGTCATTGTCCACGAGCACCAGCCAATGCCATTGACCCCAGTGCCGTCAGAGGCCATGGAGACGTTAATCGCATCGACTCTGGACGCGCGAACACAAATCGAGCGAATGTTTTCGATGGGTCTTCCTAACTCGCCGCTGCACAACGCGAGATTACGCGTCATCTCGGGAAACTTTGTCACGGCACGCCCAGTCGGTGTGATTAACGGGGTTGATCATGGCGCTCGAGGCCTTGTTCGACACGTCGATGTTGGCGGCATTACCCACGCGTTAGATGGGTCGTCCATTTGCCTTTTATCCGCACTGGGTTACTCCCCTGCCGGTGAGTTATTCGCCTTGGATGCGCTCGACGTGATGCGCGTTGTCGGCAGAAGTATCGGTGCTGATAAGCTTATTATCATGTCTGACTTTAACGGTATCGAAGCCGCAGACGGCAGTCTTTATCGGCAGCTGACGGTCGATTCGGCGCGCAGTGAGGTGCTGACAGCAACGGCTGCGCAACGCGAATGCATTGCGCTTGCCTGTGATGCCTGCGACGCCGGCATTCCGCGCGCACACCTCATCAGCTTTCAGGCCGATGGTGGCCTGCTCAAAGAGCTCTACACCCACGACGGGGTCGGCACTATGATTTCGCCGGGCGAATACGAGCAACTTAAACCTGCCGAAGCGCATGACCTCGCCGGTATTATTGAATTAATTAGGCCACTGCAACGCGAAGGGGTGTTAGCCGAGCGGTCAAACGATCAGATAGAGCGTGATCTAACGCACTACACCGTCGTCACGAAAGACAGTCGTGTCATCGCTTGCGCCGCATTGATCAAAAACAATGACAGCGACATTGCTGAAATCGCAAGCGTCGCCACCCACCCCGACTATCGTGACTCCGGTTGGGGAGAGCGACTCATCGAGAGACTCGTCCAAGACGCAAAAGAATCTAACATCCGTCGTGTTTACGTACGTACCACGCAGACCGGGCACTGGTTTCAAGAGCTGGGTTTCAAGGCCGTTGCTGAAACCGAGCTGCCGGACATAGAACGCCAGAAAGCCCAGCACGACCGCAATTCGAACATTTTGGTCCGCTCACTTGGTTAGCGGCACACTGAATCACTGGAGAAAGTAGATGCCTGAGTATCGCTCACGAACATCGACCGCTGGACGCAATATGGCGGGGGCGCGAGCGCTTTGGCGCGCAACCGGCATGACCGATGGCGACTTCGAGAAGCCGATCATCGCGGTGGTCAATTCGTTTACCCAGTTTGTGCCCGGTCACGTGCACCTTAAGGACCTGGGTCAACTCGTTGCACGAGAAATTGAACAGGCCGGTGGGGTGGCTAAAGAGTTCAACACCATTGCGGTGGACGATGGCATCGCCATGGGCCACGACGGCATGCTCTACAGCTTGCCGTCGAGAGACATCATTGCCGATTCTGTTGAATATATGGTGAACGCGCATTGTGCAGATGCCATGGTTTGTATTTCCAACTGCGACAAAATTACACCGGGAATGCTCAACGCTGCGATGCGCCTCAACATTCCCGTCGTCTTCGTCTCAGGCGGGCCGATGGAGGCCGGCAAAACAGCGCTCTCCGAACACAAACTCGACTTAGTGGATGCCATGGTGATTGCTGCTGACAGCAGCGCTGACGACGCCAAGGTAGACGCCTACGAGCGTTCTGCCTGCCCCACTTGTGGGTCCTGCTCGGGCATGTTTACTGCGAATTCGATGAATTGCCTAACCGAAGCGCTGGGTCTGAGCTTACCGGGTAACGGCTCCTTGCTCGCCACCCACGCCGATCGAAAAGCACTGTTTCTTGAGGCCGGGCGCACCGTTGTGGCGCTGACGCGACGCTACTATCTTGAAGACGACGAGACCGTACTGCCGCGCAACATTGCCAGCCGTGCCGCATTTGAAAACGCCATGAGTCTGGATATTGCCATGGGGGGTTCCACGAACACGATTTTGCACCTGCTTGCAGCAGCGCAAGAAGCAGAACTGGATTTCACGATGACCGATATCGATGTGCTGTCGCGTGGTGTTCCACAACTCTGCAAAGTTGCGCCGAGTACACCGCTTTACCACATGGAAGACGTTCACCGCGCCGGTGGTGTGCTCGCGATTTTAGGCGAACTTGCGCGCTCGGGGCACTTGAACACCGAATGCCACACGGTGCACAGCCCGACGATTGGCTCCGCCATTGCATCCTGGGATATTGCAACCACCGACAACGCCGTTGCATTGTCACGATTTAAAGCGGGACCAGGAGGCATACCCACACAAGAGGCGTTTAGTCAGTCGACACGTTGGCCCACACTTGATCTGGATCGCGAGGGCGGCTGCATCCGCTCGGCTGATCACGCGTATTCTCAGGAGGGCGGCTTAGCCGTCTTGTTCGGTAACATTGCAGAGGACGGTTGTGTCGTCAAAACCGCCGGTGTAGACGACGAGCTGCTTGTCTTTGAGGGCACTGCCCACGTTTGCGAAAGCCAAGAGGACGCCGTGGCTGACATACTTGAGGATCGGGTGAAAGCCGGTGACGTCGTTATCGTTCGTTACGAAGGTCCCCGCGGCGGACCGGGCATGCAAGAGATGCTCTACCCCACCAGCTACATTAAATCTAAAGGACTCGGTAAAGCCTGTGCTCTGATTACTGATGGCCGCTTCTCGGGTGGCACATCCGGGCTTTCGATCGGCCACGTCTCGCCCGAGGCCGCGGCAGGTGGCGCTATTGCGCTGGTGAGAAACGGCGATAAAATCCAGATCGATATTCCCAACCGAGCCATCAATATGCAGGTCACTGACACTGAGCTCACTCAGCGGCGAGCTGAGCAAGCAGCGAGCGGATTTAAGCCCGTCAAAACACGTCCCCGTAAAGTCAGTCCAGCACTAAAGTTTTACGCTAAAACAGTGACCAGCGCCGACCGTGGTGCCGTGAGAGACCTGTCACTGCTCGAGGACTAGGCGCTCCGCTAAATCAGGGACAAGCAACGCATCAATGTCGTTGATTAAGCCGCTCAAGAAGCGCTGCAGATGCTTATCTTGGCGCTCGGTTCGCGTGTTAATGAGGTCAACCAAGAGCGCAAGTATGATGTCGCCGTTGCGCTCGATCCCTTCTATGTACTCAGGCGTACGCGCCTGCGATCGAGTGTCTCCCAGGAAACGGACTTGGGACTGCCAATCGGGTGCTTTGCGCTCAAGTATTGCTCGCAGTTTCGCGCCCCACACGGCGCGGTCTCGGTGCCAAAGGTGATCTAAGCGCGTCAGTTTTACCGCCTCCGCCTCTATAAGCGCCTTCTGCGCCTTACTCAGCCGCCCCATTAAGCGCTTCGCAAGACCCGCAAGAGAGTCCGAGGAATCTTGGTAATACGTTTGCTCATCACGGGTCAGGCGCTTTGTCGCGTAGTCTTCTTGTTGCCGATCAACCTCGGTTAAAAAGTCTTGAATCTGACGATCTGAGAGGTCTTCGGCGCTGAGCAGCAGAAGATCTACCAGCCTTATTTGCATCCGATCGGCCGCCGCTTCAATCGATTCTGAGATGGCTACAGCTTCTTGAAGTGTTACGCCATCGCCCAAGGCATGGCGCGAGGACACAATGAACTGTCGATATTGTGGCAACTCGTCACGGCGATGCCAGTCGAAAAACTGCTGCAAATGAGTGTCAAAGGCGACTTGCTGGTCACGATTAAGGTCAACATAGTCATCAATAATCCAGCGCACAAAAGTATCGGCGCGGTTGTAAATGAAGCGGTTAGCGGAACAGCCGGTAAGAACAACCACGACAAGACAACCCGCAACCAGGCGGGCAGTGCCTAAACGCGCCAGACACCGCATTCAGGCGGCTAATCGCGCAGTGTCACCGCCGCTTAATTTAGCGCCGTAAAGCGCTTCATCGGCCCGCTCAAGCCAGTCTTCAGATGATGCAGAGTCATTCACACAACACACGCCAAAAGAAACCGAGAAACTGGGCTGGCCGCTCAACAAATGCTCTCTTACGAGTTGCCGGATATCATTTGCAACCGTCAACGCTGCATGTGACTTCGCATCTGCGAGGATCAATGCAAACTCATCTCCGCCTACACGAAACAATAAGTCCGAACCACGAACACGTTCTCGAACTATTCGAGAAAATGAGATCAGCACATCATCTCCAGCACGATGACCAAAGCTATCGTTAATGGCCTTGAGGCCATCAACATCGATTATCACTAAACTGGAAATACGGTTTGTCCGGACAAACTCAGCGCGCATTGCACTCAGTTGCGTTAGCAAATAACGCCGATTCAACGCGCCGGTCAGGACGTCACTCGACGCTAACTGCAGTTGACGACGTACCTGCACTTTTGCAAAGTGAACCACAATACCGGATGAAACCGCCAACATTACATTTTCCGGCACAAGAGGATTAGTTCCAGCGAGCGCGATGATCATCAAAATTACGGCTAAGCCGGACACCGCAACGACCAGCGTCGGTAACAACCCGATCCAAATCAAGAAAAATGGCAGGATGCACATCAAT
Organism: Halieaceae bacterium UBA4438; assembly: GCA_002390485.1. Classification (GTDB taxonomy): domain Bacteria; phylum Pseudomonadota; class Gammaproteobacteria; order Pseudomonadales; family Halieaceae; genus Luminiphilus. The sequence goes on from DGPO01000065.1 coordinate 22,118, forward strand.
TGATGGCTCACACCGTGAATAACCTGCACGCTAATATTACAAACCATCACGATCATGAGCGCATGTAGGCTCGCAATCATGTGACGTGACGAGGAGTGTACCCGCCAGGTGAAAACGAGCGCCAAAAATGCAACGAAAAGAGAAAGCCACATCGCGACGTGGAGCTCTTCCCGCCGAATAATATTGAGCAATCCGCCAGCAGTTATAAACGCCGATAAATAGAGTATCGATGATCGCGTGATATCGCGGAAATCAGCGCTCTCGAAAGGCGAGGGCTGATAAGGCGCATCATAGCGTCCGTCGTCGTCTTTGACTGTTTTGGTAAACGGATTTCGCATTGAGCATCTATCCCCAGGACTGTTGTTTTTTCTTACAAGATCAAAAATATAGGTTATTCGTTGCAAAAAATACGACGCAACTCCTTCACTCCCTAGCTCTCGCTACATTAGGCCGCGCGCACCACAGGTCCGACATGTCGATGCAGACCGGATAAAATTGCGCTCATAGTGGCATGGACAATATCAGTACTGCGCCCTACACCACATACTCGGCTGCCATCAATGGCGAGCTGAACATAACAAATAGCCTCCGCATCTGCGTCCGAACCCAACGTGTGTTCACTGTACTCGACGACAATAATCTTGTGGCCCGTATGCGAAGAAATGGCATCGGTGAA
>DGPO01000131.1:0-740 GCA_002390485.1 Halieaceae bacterium UBA4438
GGAGACATTGATGCTATCGCAACGCTCAAACCAGTCGACGCCACGACCAATCCGTCGTTGCTTCTGAAAGCCGCCGGACTTGAGCGCTTTGAGAGCGACGTGACCTCGCTAAAAGGCAGTGATCACGCCGCAGATGAGTTCGCGGTCAGAGTGGGCTCACAAATCGTCTCACTCGTACCGGGCGTCATCAGTACTGAAGTCGACGCACGGCTCTCATTCAATACCACAGCGACCGTCGCAAAAGCCGAAGCGCTCATCGAGCGTTACGCGAAGGCTGGCGTCGATTCCAGTCGAGTTCTTATTAAAATAGCGTCGACCTGGGAAGGTATTCGTGCGGCCGCTGAACTAGAAAAGCGCGGCATTCACTGCAACCTGACCTTGCTCTTTGGGTTTGAGCAAGCAAAGGCGTGTGCCGATGCCGGGGTATTTCTTATCTCGCCCTTCGTTGGCCGAATTACAGATTGGTACAAGGCCAACACAGACGTCAGTATTGAGACACCCTTGCAGGATCCGGGCGTACAGTCGGTACACCGAATTTACAATCACTATAAATCACACGGCTACAAAACCGTGGTCATGGGCGCAAGCTTTAGGAACACCGGGCAAATTGAAGCTTTAGCCGGCTGCGACAGGCTGACCATCGCCCCCAACCTTCTTGCCGAACTTGGGGCGGCCGACGGACCACTCGAGCGCCAGCTAACCGACGTCTCCGCAACGAGCGCTGCAGCTGCTGCAATTAC
>DGPO01000131.1:820-6052 GCA_002390485.1 Halieaceae bacterium UBA4438
CCTCGCTGGGAGAAGTGTCTATTCAAAAGCGGCTGGGCGCTTCTCAAAAAATGCGGCAACCGCTTCGAGTTGGTTCGGCTTATAGATAATACCGGTCTGCTCTACTGACTCAGCGGTGAGCAACTCGGCATCTGTTGCGTCGCCCATGTGGTTAGAGAGACGTTTCGCACTCCGAATAGCATCAGGATTCTTTGTCGCTATCGTTTTCGCAAGCGACAGTGCTCGAGCCAGTGGATCGTCATTTGTCTCGGTCGCAAATCCAAACTGCTGAGCATCGCTGCCGGAGAAAATTTCGTTGGTGTAGACCAGACGCCTTAAAACGTCGTCTCGGACATTGCCACGCCAAAGCGGGTAGCCTGACATATCGGGGACAAGACCCCAGCGCATTTCCATGACCGCACATTGCGTGTCGGGGTGAATGATTTTGACATCGGCACCGGCCATTAACTGCATTCCACCGCCAAAGCAGATGCCGTGCACGGCAGCAATGACGGGCACAGGCAACTGTCGCCAACCCCAGCCCATTTGCTGTACGAAATTCGCTTTCTCGTGGGTTCTTGGGAGCAAATCAGAAGGACCGTCCTCGCTCACACCAAAACTTGACACATCTAAGCCTGCACAAAAGGCATTGCCTTCGCCGCTTAACACAATGACACGAATCGAAGAATTATCGCTCAGTGTCTCAATTGTCGAGAGAACGGCGTCAAACATCGCCGGATCCAGCGCATTCATTTTCTCAGCTCGGTTTAACCGAACATGACAGACACCCTCCTCTATCGTAACTAACACTCGCTCTGACATAACTCTGCACCCCACCTAATTTGTCCACCTGCCAAGGATAATATTGCCGCGCATCGGCAGCAATGGACTTTAGCAATAGGCGTTATAGGGTGTTTTTACAAACGAAATAACCAATGCACTGCAGGCCGTTATTTTCATCCGGCAAGGACGTCGTTTTCGAAGAAAAACCCCGGCTGCTTTGTTTGCATTGGCACAAGTACAGCGTTACTGTCAGTAAACAATAAGACACCACGAGACCACTATGAACTCGATTGCAGAAATCAATCCATCGATAGCCGCGTCTGTCGAACAAGCCCAAGCCATTCAAGCGTCTATGCAAATGAAGCTTGATGAAATGCGCCGTGCACATCTGAAAAATGCGAACCCTACATTTGCTGAACGCAAGCACGATTTACTGCAGCTCAAGCGGTTAATCGGCGAAAATACAGAGGCGATTTCACAGGCAATTTCACAGGATTACGGGCACCGCTCGGAACACGAAACGATGTTTGCCGAGTTCATCGGTACGGGCGGCTCGATCACTGACATTCTGAAAAATCTCAAACGCTGGATGAAGCCGGAAAAGCGTCACGTCGACCAAGGCATGTTCCCGTTTGCGACGAATACAGTGATCCCCCAGCCACTGGGCGTCATGGGTTTGATTGTGCCTTGGAACTTTCCCGTGTTTCTGGCTGTTTCACAAATCGCGACAGCATTTGGTGCGGGCAACCGGGCCATGGTTAAAATGTCAGAGAACAGTCGGCACCTAACGCGCCTACTCCAAGAGCTATCACCGCGATATTTACCCGAGGACAAGCTCTTCTTCATTGAGGAAACCGGTGGTGTGGGTATCGAGTTTTCGAAACTCGCGTTTGACCTCATTATATTTACGGGTTCGGGCGCCACAGGCAAAAAAGTAATGGCCTCCGCAGCGCAGAACTTAACGCCGGTGATCTTGGAGCTGGGCGGCAAGTCCCCGGCGATTATCGATCCTGACTATGACCTCGCCAAAGCGGCTGAGCGAATTATGTTTGCTAAGCAGTTTAACGCCGGGCAAATTTGCGTGAACGTGGACTACGTTTTAGTGCATAAGTCTCAGGCTGATGAGTTCATTGCGCATTGCAGTCAGTGGCTTAAAGACACAGTCCCGACGATCAACAGCGATGACTACACATCGATGATTGACCAGCGGGCCTACGACCGCATGATGGCCACCCTTGACGACGCACGCAGCCATGGTGCACGAGTCATTAATCCAACCGGTGAAGAGCCCAATCCTGATACGAGAAAGGTACCGGTACAGTTCGTGGTCGATACCTCTCCCGAGATGATTATCCGAAACAGAGAAACCTTCGGACCGCTGCTGATGATTGTGACCTACGAGACGCCAGAAGACGTCATCAATCACGTCAACTCAGGCGAACGTCCGCTGGCGATGTACCCGTTTACCCGCAATAAAAAGCTGTCCGACCTTTACATCAATCAGATTATGTCTGGCGGTGTCAGTATCAATGACGCGTTACTCCACGTGTCGCAGCACGATCTCCCATTTGGTGGTGTAGGCGGCAGTGGCATGGGGCACTACCACAGCAAAGAAGGCTTTACCTCGTGCTCGAAACTACGCCCGGTCTTCCACCAAGCAAACTTTACGATGAACAAGTTCCTTGCGCCGCCTTACACCGGTTACAAGGATAAGATGTACCGCTTTCTAACCAAGAAAAGCATGAAGTAGCTGCTAAAAAAAAAGCCCCTAACGGGGCTTTTTTTTGACCTGACAAAAACCCATCCGTTACCAATAGGCCGCATAGATCAGTACTAAAATCAGAGAGACTGCAATCGCTGATACATTAAACCCCTGAGTCGTTCCAAACTGAATATCGCTAAGCAGAACAGGCTGACCGGCCTCAGGCTCACGTGTCACCAGCGCAACGACCACGCCAAGCGCAACATTGATTAAGAAAACCAACCAAATACGAAGTACGAAGGGCAGATCGGGCATCGCGACTTTCAGCGCCAGGCTGGCCACCACTGAGCCAATCAAAACGGCGTAGGCACTGGCCTCGTTCGCACGCTGGAAGAAGAAGCCCAGCAAGAAAATGGTCACCACGCCCGGTGCAATAAACCCTGTGTATTCCTGAATTGTCTGGAAGGCGCTTTCCATTCCCCCGAGGAAGGGTCTGGCCAAGACGAGTGCGATAACCATTGACGCAAGTGCCACAACGCGTCCGACCATGACGTAATGCGACTCATCACGCGCTTCACCCACGTACTGCCGATAAATATCCATCGTAAAGATCGTCGAGATCGAGTTCATCATTGATGCGAGCGATGAGACTATTGCAGCAATCAGTGCCGCAAAAACCAGCCCACGAAGCCCAGCAGGCGCCAGCTTCATCAACTCACCGTAGGTCCGGTCAGACTGACTATTAAGCACATTGGCCGCTAGCGCACCGTCCTGCGCTAACACCAGCGCGGCGATGCCCGGAACCACAACAATCACAGGAATAAGCAATTTTAGGAAAGCCGCAAATGCCAAGCCCTTTTGCGCTTCAGCAAGGCTCTCAGCGCCCAAGGCTCGCTGAATAATGTATTGATTAAATCCCCAGTATGAAAAATGCAGCACCCAAAGCCCACCGAGCAATGTCCATATGCCGGGCAGATCGCGGTAATTCGGGTGCGCCTCGTCTAAAATCATTTTGAAATGACCCGGGACCTCCTCACCCAACCGCGCCAAACCCGCCAAAGCGCCCTGCCCGGAACTCACCGCGTCCAGCGCAAGCCATGTAATGGCAAGACCACCCAGAATCAGTATGACGACCTGAATAATGTCAGTCAGCGCAACCGCTTTTAAACCGCCGTTGAGTGAGTACAACACTGCAAATGCGGCCAGGCTGATCATGGCGGTCATGACGTTCAAGCCGGTCAGGCTTTCTATAGCGAGACCGCCCAGCCAGAGGACGGCCGTTAAGTTGACCGCGGTGTAAAGCACAATCCAGTAAAACGACATGAGCGACTTAACACCGGTGCCGTAGCGCGTCTGCAAAAACTGCGGCATGGTATAAATTTCGCGCTTGAGAAAGATCGGGAGGAAATATTTAGCCACGATCAGTAACACAATAGCGGCTTGCCACTCATAGGCGGCGATCGCAAGACCCACCACGTAACCCTGACCCGACTGACCAATAATCTGCTCGGCTGAAATATTGGCAGCAATCAATGAAGCGCCAATCGCCCACCAAGGAAGTGTCCTTCCGGCGAGGAAGTAATCCTCAGTCGTTTTGGCTTTGCCCGTATCTCGCGACACCCATTGCGCTAAACTAAACAGCCCCACGGCGTAAATGGCGACGATCACGATATCAATAGTTGTCATGAAGCTATCCTTTTATTGTTCTTAGTCGTCGCTCTAGTTGAGCAACTCTGTATCGTTGACCAAGTCAGCACACGACACAATAGAGCGAATCGCGGGCGCCGTCGCCAGTTTGATTTCCGTAATATCCACCGTCAAGTCGCCGGCAGTCGCCATTACAAAAGCCGTATTGACCTGCTCAAGTGACAGTCCAGCATCGGCAAAGCACGCGGTCGGGATGGCCTTTTGTGTCCATTCGCCCACCGATGCATCGAGCAGGACTTTCGTAAACTGCACTTCGCCCGAACACGGGTATTTGCAGTCCATGCGCAGTATCGTGGGCGCCGTTGGCTTTTCCACTACTCTGAATTCGATGACCAGAGCACCACCGGCCTCGTTAAGGTCTGTCAAGTCAGTGGGGTACTCTGACTGCATGTAGACCAGCGAAAGATCGCCGTCCGATTCAGCAAAGGTGATACGCCGACTGTCTTCCTGCACCTCGCGGTCAATGGATCGGACCTCAACACTGCCGCTGGAAGACTGGGCAACACTCGATGTCACTTCCACAGTCCAGTCACTTTTATCACCTGTAAATAGCTTCCACGACCCGCGGGGACCGCCTTTAAAGACCTCTTGGTCCAGACTGTTATCAGCACCGATAAGCTCTTCGGACAGCGTCGACCAAACGGTGTCCTGCGTCACCGACAAACCATAACCAATCGGAAAGACGAACGCGTCGACGGGCATGTCGCGATCTTTAGCGTTGACGTCCAGCGCGGGCCACGGCATCGGGAGCTTACCCACAAAATCAAACTGCACCTCGTCGTTGGCGTCTCGCAGCAATACATCTGCAATACCCTCGCCCTCCGTGCCCGGCAACCACGAAACCACAAACGCATCACTCTGATTCAGCACGTCGTTTATCCACATGGGACGACCGGTCAGAAACACTGCAACGACCGGAATACCCTTTTCCACCAGCGCGTTTATGAGTTTGCGTTCGCCGCGCTTGTCATACCAAGCAACGGTGTATGCGTCTCCCTGCATCTCAGCATAAGGCGTCTCTCCAAACACCACGACAGCGGCATCGATATCGGCATCGGCAT
>DGPO01000131.1:6157-9771 GCA_002390485.1 Halieaceae bacterium UBA4438
GTGCCGCCGGGAAAATCGCTGTTGCTGTTACCCGTCCCTTGCCAACTGACCGACCAGCCACCACTTTGCTGTCCAATATTGTCTGCTCCAGGGCCCGCTACTAAGTAGGTTCCGCTAGGCGAAAGTGGTAGCCGTTGATTCTCATTTTTCAGCAACACCTGAGACTTTCTGACCGCTTCTCGCGCAATACCACGGTGATCTGGGTGACCAATTTGGTCCTGGTACTGCGCCGCGAGTGACGATGGGAGCCCGCGGTTAAAAAGCCCCGCCCTGATTTTCATGATTAAAATATTTCTAACGGCTTGATCGATACGTGTCGCGGGAATTTCGCCGGACTTCGCCTGTGCAAGCGTGTTGTGGTAAAGCGATTTCCAGTCGGTCGGGACCATGAGCATATCAACCCCAGCATTTACGGCTTGGGCGCAATCATCATTTGTGCACCCCTTCACTTCACCCACGCCGTGCCAGTCGCTCACCACCATTCCCTCAAAACCCATCTCATCTCTAAGGAGGTCCGTGAGAATGTCCTCGCTACCGTGAATTTTCTCCCCGTACCAACTATTAAAAGAGGCCATCACGCTCATGACGTCCTGGTCTATCGCTTCAACGTATCCCTGCCCATGAATCGCCACCAACTCGTCCAAGGGCATACTCGTGTCGCCGCGATCATCACCCCGCAGTGTTCCACCGTCCCCAATAAAGTGCTTTGCCGTTGATGCAACCCCCTCCGCCTGCATCGCCGTGACAATGGGTGCCACGAACGACGCCGCAATCGCGGGGTCGGAACTAAACGATTCGTAAGTCCTTCCCCAACGCGCATCTTTGGCAACAGCGACTGTAGGCGCAAAGATCCAGTCGATGCCTGTGGCTTTGACCTCGCGTGCTGTCGCGCCAATAATCTGACTCACCAGTTCCGGGTCTCTTGTCGCACCCAGGCCAATGTTGTGCGGGAACAAGGTGGCGCCCATGACATTATTGTGTCCGTGCACGGCATCAGTGCCCCAGATAATCGGGATGCCCGAACCACCACCGCTGGTATCGACAGACGCCAAGTAGTAGGCGTCTGCAAGCTCAACCCAGTCCTGAACTGAGGCGTATTTGTTTTCCTGAGGGAATGCACCACCGCCATTGAGCACACTTCCCAAGCCATATTCGATTACGTCTTGGGGAGTCACGTCTCGAATCTCTCCCTGAATCATTTGCGCCACTTTCTGCTCGAGCGTCATATTGGACACAATGTCATCGACACAGGCCCTGCGCTCCGACTTCGTATCTGCGCTCGCCGCACAAGAGAGGTCCAAAAGCTTATTGGGGACTGGCGATTCACACCCCACCAACACGGCCGCGCCGACAGTAACAGCTGCCGCAACACTCTTTAAATGCACTCTCTTCCCCTAATTACCTTGGATTTATGTGTGGTTGAAATCATCGCCTGCTTGCGACGCATCTCACCTAAGCTTTGTGTCACCACACTTGTGTGGCGTGGTTGTCGTTCTCTATGAGCAAAATTACTGCGTCATCGGATATCGATGCACGGGCTTTGCGACAATAAGGTCAATTAAAGAGGTCAAATGGACGTGCGTGAGGCACTCACCGACTCAGCAATGATTAGGCGTCGCAAGGCCCTTATTATATGGGGATAACACCGGCGCTGTCGCGTCAGATTTAAAAGGGTGCGCAGTGTTTCCCATTTACCGCACCGACGTCCCGACTTATCTCAAGGTCCCTGTCCTACCGCAGGCGCTCGTGGGATGTTAGCGTCTGCAAATTATTTCAAACTAATAACTAGTCGGGGTTACTCCAAACATGGATCGTCACTTGTTTGCTAAAAAACGCGTATCACTCGCGGTATCAGTTGCGCTAGGCGCAGTCGCCGCTGCACCAGTTGCGGCGCAAGAGAGCGACAGCGCTAACAGTCAAATCATGGAAGAGGTCGTGGTCACCGGTATTCGATCAAGCCTCAAGCGTGCGATGGACACCAAGCGAGACGCCACGGGTGTTGTGGATGCTATTACCGCCGAAGATATCGGTGACTTCCCTGATACTAACCTTGCCGAAGCACTTCAGCGTATTACCGGTGTAGCCATTGACCGAGACCGTGGTGAAGGCGCACGAGTCACCGTTCGTGGTTTCGGAGCCGACTTCAACTTAGTCACACTCAACGGCCGACAGATGCCAACTCACAGCGGTTTGGGTCGCTCTTTCGACTTTGGTGATATCGCCTCTGAAAGCGTTTCTGGCGTTGAAGTCTACAAGACGGCTCAAGCCAGTGTTCCAACGGGCGGAATTGGTGCCACGATTAACGTGTTGACCTCGAAGCCATTGGATAACCCTGGATTAACCGCGTCATTGAGCGCCAAAGGGGTCAAAGATCAGAGCTCATTCTCGGGCGACGATTGGACGCCCGAAGTTGCCTTCCTCTTATCGCAGACTTTCTTAGACGACACCGTGGGCATTTCGATCACAGGTAGCTTCCAAGAGCGGCAGTCAGGGCAAGCCTCGGCATCTAACGGAAACTGGCTCGAACGCGACGGTATTGGCATCCCCGACAACGGACAGCAAATAAACGGTCCATCGGCTGGCGATATCGTGGGGCTGCCGCAGCAGCAAACATACTCGCTCGATGAGTGGGACCGAGAGCGCACCAATGCGCAGGTCACGCTCCAGTGGAGCCCCATTGAGACGTTGACTGCAACCCTAGATTACACCTATGCGGAGCTGGACCTTCGTCACACGGCCAATAGCTTGGGCGCGTGGTTCAGCCCTTCAGGCCAGTCCGGCAACTGGATTGATGAAGACGGTGTTGTCAGTCCGTTGGTTTACACAGAAACAAATAACCAGCCCGACTTGTCGATGGGCGCGTTCTCTGACGCATCAATTAACGAGCGAAAGTCTCTGGGCTTCAATATAGCCTGGGATCCAACAGACCGACTGAGCTTGGCGTTGGATTACCATGACTCAGACGCAACGCGAAACCCCAACAGCGTCTACGGCAGTTCAGCCCAAGTATCAATGTCGATCTTTGGTCGTGAGCTGACGTCCGTTGACTACCGTAATGAGCTGCCAGTACTGACGGTGGGTATGGCTGAGCCTATTTCGCCCGATGATCTGCAAATCTCTGGATCAGTGTTCAACAACTACTGGGCTGATATGAATATCGAGCAGACCCAGTTTGACGGTTCGTTCGAGCTGACTGACACGTTGGTGCTGGACTTTGGCCTTGCTCAAACTGAAGTCGAAAATTATTCAGCGTCATCGAACGTGCAGCGTAATACCTGGGGTCAGAACCAAACGTCTGCGTTTGGTAGTGTTGCTGACCTCGCCGTTCCTGCCTCGCTCGCTGGCGTGTACAGCGAGTTGGCCGGTGGCGATCAGGTCAACCTCAACTTCTTCATGGCGAACATGGAAGATCTAGCCCAACGTGCTGAGTTCCTCCAAAATTTGTCTGAGAACAACCCAATGCATCTCGCACAAGCCAGCACCGGTGGTGACTGTGGGACGGGATTCTGCCCAAGCTCGACGCCTGATTCTGCAGATAACTTCAGCGAAGATACTAAAGCGGCCTACTTACAGCTGAACTTCTCAGGCGAAATCATTAATCGTCCGTTTAACGT
>DGPO01000024.1:0-36201 GCA_002390485.1 Halieaceae bacterium UBA4438
GACGACACCCTCTGAGTTCGTGCCATCGCGCTCAGGGTCACACACGAAATCTGCGACGTTCATGATTTTCCACTCGGCTTTATCCGAGGGGTTGTAATTCTCGGGACGAATGAACATATTTCGCCCAAACAGGCTTTGCCACGCGGTTCCTGTGACCACTTTTACAGGTAGATAGTGGTCGTGATGCTCGCCGACATGTAGATGCTGGGCCCACTGCTCTCGGGTTGAGATATGTGCTTTCACACGATCCCATAGCGCATCGAACTTCGAGGGACAGAACTCTCGGTTCACACTGCCCCATTCGATCGCATCTTCACTCGATGCTTCGCGCACAACATAGCGGTCTGCGGGTGAGCGTCCGGTTCGGTGTCCCGTTTCAACGCGCAAGGCGCCGGTATCGGTGAGACAGCCCTCATTCCGGTCTAGTGCCATCTCGATGAGCTGTGCTGCATTGCTGTCTGTGTGTTTGTTGGGTGCTTTTGCACTCTGTTCAACGGTCATGGGTGTGTGCTTCCAGTGTGAGTGTGAAGAAACAGTCAACCAATCAGTGGATCGTATGCTCCTCTGACAGGTGTACATCGTCGCACGAAAAGTGGTAGCTCTCGCCACACATTTCGCAGTTCATCGTCACTGTTTTCTGTTCTTCGAACAGGTCAGTGATCTCGTGGTTAGGGAGCAAGCGTATCGCGTTTAAGCTGCGTTCACGTGAGCAATTACACCCAAACGTTATACGCTTTGGCTCGAACCTGTGTACGGTCCATTCGTTAAATAATTGGTACAAGAGTGTGTCAGTTTCTGAGTCGATCAATTCGTCGGCCGAAAGGGTGTCTGCAAGCGCACACAGGGTGACCCATTGGTCGAGACGCTCGTCGTCATCCGCCACCAACTGCGACGGGAGCTGTTGCAGCATCAGGGCCGCTGAGGCACCGTTTCGGGTGGACAACCAAAATTTAGTCGCCAGTTGCTCACTCTGTTCGAAATAGTCGCTGAGGACGTCTGCTAATTCGTCCCGTTGTACGGCAATGATGCCCTGATAGCGCTGACCGATATCGGGTTCGACGGTCAGTGTTAAGACGCCCTGAGGAAGATGACTGCTCAACGGGCCCTCTGGCACGTCCAGTTCACCGCGAGCCAAGCCCCGAACTTCGCCGTCGCTCGAGCACTCGAGCATAATCAGGGACACCGGGCCGTCGCTTCGCCCTTGTAGGACGACTCGCCCGTCAAATTTTAAATTATTTGAAATGACCACTGTTGCCGCAGCGAACTCGCCCAACAAGCGCCGGACACCTGCGCCGTAGTCGTGGGCCGCTAATAAATCGGTGAGCACATGCTCGAGGGTGACGGTCTCGCCGCGGATATCCGCATCCTTGAAAAGAAAGCGGTAACTATCATCGTTGGAGGGATGCTTTGACATGTCGATAGTTTAACAAGGTCGCCTCTTTGAGCGACCTGAAACTCGCATAGAATATTCACAATCAAGCCGCTGTATAGCGGCTCGACGTTTTAGGCAGCGGCGAGTGCCTTAACTTTGGCGTTCAAGCGGCTCTTGTGTCGAGCTGCCTTGTTCTTGTTGATGATGCCCTTGTTGGCCATGCGGTCAATAACGGGAACGGCTTGATTGTAGGCGTCTTGAGCAGAGCCATGTTCACCGGTACCAATTGCTGCCAGTACTTGCTTCATCTTGGTGCGAACGAGCGATCGAAGGCTTGCGTTGTGTGCACGTCTTTTGTCGTTCTGTTTTGCTCGCTTACGAGCCTGTGGTGAGTTCGCCACGAAATCTCTCCGGAATTCAAAGGGCGCAAATAGTGGTTGAGGTCAGTGCCTATGTCAACCGCTCTAAGCCCATACGGTAATAATGTCTAAGTTACAGCCCAAGAATAATTAAAAGCCAGCCCAGTCCCGCGAGTATGAGCGTTTCTTTCGCCTCATTCAGACGGAAAAAAGCATAGCCATAACCGATCGGCGGGAGGAGTAAAGAGAACATGCCCCATGCGTAATCTTCTTTCCACGCAGTGATCAGTAACAAGGCCCAGCTGACGAGCAAGCAGGACACTCCTAAAAACATCAAATAAGCGTTGTACGCTTCCATCTCTTCATCTCCGCAGGTAGGGTGCACGACGGGTCGCGATCCTAACAGATTACGAGCTGTAGCCAAGCATTTATGAGCTAAAAATCGTATTCTTAGTGGTTAATGAGTGTCTGACCCGAAAACAAGGGTGTGTTGAATAATGAGCGACCTTTACAGCGATATACGGCCCTACCGAGACGTGGAAGTTCGTGACGTTGTAAATGCGCTTTTGGCTGATGATGAATTCATCGACACCTTGGTCGCCCTACACGGTAATAAAATAGCGACGTGGTTCCCTGTTGTGTCGCGCTTTTATGCGCGCCGAGCTTTACGAAAGCAGTTGTCCGATGTTTCTACGGTAGACGCATTTCAGGCGCTGGTTAAGCCCCGGCTGGATCGGGTGGTTGCCGCGACATCCGTGTTCAGTAGCGCTGGGATTGAAAAACTGGATGCCACTCAGTCTTATTTATTTGTCAGTAATCACCGAGACATTGCCATGGATTCGGCATACGCCAATATCGTTTTGGTGACACATGGCCACCGCACCGCACAAGTTGCCATTGGCGACAATTTGCTCCAGAAGCCGTGGGTGTCTGACTTGATGCGAATTAATAAGAGCTTCATCGTCAAGCGAAGCCTCAGTGGGCCTAAGCAGCAACTTGCGGCATCAAAGCAGTTAGCGGGATTTATTCGGGAATCTATCTCTGAAAATCGCGGCCCTATCTGGATCGCTCAGCGAGAGGGACGAGCGAAGGACGGTGATGATTGCACCGAAGCGGCGGTGCTAAAAATGGTGAGCTTGTCTCGCGATAAACGCATCGAGACGGCGGATCAGATTCTGGGAAAGCTCAATATTGTGCCGATCACCATTGCCTATGAGCTCGATCCTTGTGACGTGCTCAAGGCGCAGGAGCTCTCCTTTGGTGAAGGGTATACGAAAAAGCCTTTTGAAGATCTGTCGAGTATTGCTCAGGGTATTCAGGGTCAAAAAGGGTGTGTTCATTTACGCTTTGGCGAGCCACTAAATCAGGAGACTTTGTCTGTGACGACAGCAGTTGAGCTGATCGATGCACACATGATCGACCACTATCGAGTATTCCAAACTAATCTATGGGCCGTCGAAGCGCTGGGTCACCCGGTGCCGGCAACGCTAAGGTCTGATGCTATTGCCACTGTCTCGCGCGAGCAATTCATGTCGCGATTTGATCTGCTGTCTGAGGCTGAGAGACATGCCGCGTTTTCGATGTATGCGCGCCCTGTTTTGAACTGGGTTGCCCGTCATGAAAAGGACTGATAACGCTTGTTAACCGAAGCGCTCCGTGAAGAAGTTAGAGCGGCATTTTTTGCACTCACTGAGGCAAAAGATCTAAAGCCGCGCTGGGGCCAGCGTCAGATGATTGCAGAGGTGGCAAATGCATTTGGGGATACCGAGGCATCTTCGTTTCTGGCGATTGAGGCCGGCACGGGAACCGGTAAGACAATTGCTTACACCATCGCCGCCCTTCCGGTCGCAAAGGCACGGTCCAAAACACTAATCATTGCAACCGCGACTGTCGCGTTACAAGAGCAGCTGATCTTCAAAGATCTCCCTGAGATTAAACGTCACAGCGGGCTTAATTTCAGCTATCAGCTGGCTAAGGGACGCAGTCGCTATCTGTGTTTATACAAGCTTGATCAATTGATTCAGGGTTTTGCGGAATCACCCATGTTGTCGATGTACCCGGATGAGGTTGATCTCCCTGAGGGTGAAGACACGCAGCGCGCCTTCGACGCCATGTTGAGTGCTGTCAGTGAGGATCGTTGGGACGGCGACTTGGATTCTTGGCCCGAAGCGTTAGATGCTGGCGTGATTCGCTCCGTCACGACTGATCACTCGCAGTGCTTAGGTCGTCGATGTCCTCACATCTCGGGGTGCAGTTTTTACAGAGCGCGAGAGGGGCTTGAGGAAGTCGATGTTATCGTCACTAACCACGATTTAGTTTTATCGGACTTCAGACTCGGTGGAGGTCGAATTCTCTCTAATCCGGAGGACAGCTTTTACATTTTTGATGAAGGCCATCAGCTGGCAGAGAAGTGCTTACAACACTTTGCGTGTTTTTCCCGCAGCGGACGCACGCTCAATAATCTTGCGGAAACTCAACAGTGGATCGACAGCAAGCGCGAGTTACTGCTTGAGTACGAGGTGCGACCAGAGGCACTGTTAGCGTTAAGTGCCAGTGTGACAGACTTGCTTCAGGTGACACGCGATACGTATTCCTTGTGCTGGGGCGCGCTGTCAAACCGTGTTGATGACAGGGCTGACTTGCGATTCCCCTTTGGTGTTGTCGATCCTGAGTTGCGTGACGCCTCTGCCGCGCTGCGTGACTTATGGAAGCTGCATATCCAGCGACTGTCACCGTTGGTGGGACTCGTTGAGGCGTTGGTCGAAGAGGGTGATGCGGAGCAGCGAGAGGCTTGGGAGGGCAACCTTAATGATCTGCAAGTCGTCATGTCACGGGCTGAGGGACAGCTTGCGCTCTGGGAAAGTTACGCAAGTTCTGCCGACGAGGTCGGCACGCCGTGGGCTCGTTGGATGCGGCATTATGGCGACGAGAGCACAATTGAGTGTTACGCCAGCCCCATCTACGCGCGTGACATTCTTTCGGAGCATGTTTGGGATCGGGTCGCAGGAGCAGTTTTGACATCGGCGACGTTGACGGCCCTGGGATCATTTGATCACTTAATGCAGCAGTCGGGATTACCAGCGGACACAAAACTTGCGCGTGTCGAGAGTCCATTTGACGCCTCTTTAGGGCGCTTTGTAGTGCCCTCGATGACCAGCGACCCGAGTGCTCCAGCAGCGCATACTGCAGAGCTGGTAGCGCTGCTACCGGCTCTGCTGGCGAGCAGCCAAGGGACTTTGGTGCTGTTCAGCTCTAAGCGACAGTTGCAAGAGGTTGTGGATGAGTTGGCTCCCCGCTTTGAGTCTGAGTTATTGATTCAAGGTGTCATGAGTAAGGCTGAGATCCTCGACGCACACCGCCACCGTATCGACTCTGGGAAGTCATCCACTATTTTTGGACTTGCCAGTTTCGCCGAAGGCGTGGATTTGCCGGGTGATTATTGTGGGCACGTTATTATTGCTAAATTGCCGTTTTCAGCGCCCGACGATCCGATTGATGCAGCGCATGCAGAGTTACTGGAGTCGGCGGGTCGAAACCCCTTTATGGTGCTGACGGTCCCCAGTGCGGCGCTCAGGCTTCTTCAGGCTTGTGGGCGACTACTGCGGACTGAGACCGACTCTGGGATCATTACTTTGCTGGACCGGCGTATCGTGACGAAGCGCTACGGTCGTGCCATTCTCGATACCTTACCGCGATACCAGTTTGACATTGAACGTTAAACACTCACTGTCTGATGTGTTTTGGTTTAGAGGCATAACGAGGCAGATTTTGTCGTTAACAGCGGGCAAAAAAAAGCCCCGCTTCTAGCGGGGCTTTTAGTGGAATGCATTTGAGCTTTAGTCCCAGCTCAGTGCGCCACCCGTTTGATACTCAATAACGCGAGTTTCGAAGAAGTTCTTCTCTTTACGAAGGTCCATGATCTCAGACATCCACGGGAACGGGTTTTGCGCGCCTGGGAATTGCTCTGGCAACCCGAGTTGAGTCAAACGACGATTTGAGATGAACTGCAAGTACTCTTCCATCATGCTCGCATTCATTCCTAGAACACCGCGCGGCATGGTGTCGCGAGCGTATTCAATTTCGAGCGCTGTTCCCTCAAGAATCATTTGAATCACTTCCTGTTGGAATGCTTCGGTCCACAAGTGCGGATTCTCGAGTTTGATCTGGTTGATGACGTCGATGCCAAAGTTCAGGTGCATTGACTCGTCTCGCAAAATGTACTGGAACTGCTCTGCAACCCCGGTCATCTTGTTACGGCGACCCATTGATAGGATTTGAGTAAAGCCGCAGTAGAAGAAGATGCCTTCGGTGACGCCATAGAAACCGATTAAATTACGCAGTAACTGCTGATCATCCTCGACCGTGCCGGTGTTGAAATTGGGATCTGAGAGCACCTTCGTTTTGTCGAGTGACCAAGACGCTTTTTTGGCAACCGAGGGCACTTCTCGATACATATTGAAGACTTCGCCCTCGTCCATTCCAAGCGACTCGATGCAGTACTGGTAGGCGTGCGTGTGAATCGCTTCTTCGAACGCCTGGCGCAGCAGATACTGGCGGCACTCAGGGTTAGTGATCAATCGATAGATGCCCAACACCAAGTTGTTAGCGACGAGCGAGTCGGCAGTTGAAAAATACCCCAAAGAACGCATCACAATTCGACGCTCATCTTCCGTCAGACCGTCTTCACTTTTCCACGTCGCAACGTCTGCCGTCATGTTGATTTCTTGCGGCATCCAGTGATTGGCGCAGCCATCAAGGTATTTTTGCCATGCCCAGTCGTACTTGAACGGCACGAGTTGGTTGAGATCTGCACGGCAGTTGATCATGGCCTTTTCATCAACTGAAATACGCGATCCGCTCATCTCCAGCTCGGCCAAGCCTTGTGTTGTATCAATATTAGCAACGGCCGCTGCAGCCGCCTGCAACTGGCTTGTCGCAGTAACGTCAGCAGTGGCAGGCGCCTCGACCAGGGCCTCTAGCGCCTTATTAACGACCTCCGGTTGAACCGGTGTCTGCTGTTGTGTAGCGGCCTGTGATTCGCCTTCTGCTACGTCGTAATCGTCCCAATTAAGCATTGTTAACTCCTCTAACTTATTTGGTTATTGGCACGCTTCACAGTCTGGATCGTCAAGCGAGCAAGCCTGTGGTACCGGTGCGGGTTGAATAGGTGCTTCTGATTGCTGCGACACGGCATTAAGTTGCCCCGTGTTCACCGTGGATTTTTCGGTGCCTGTCGCCGCTAAAGAGCGCAAATAGTATGTTGTTTTCAAGCCACTGAACCAAGCCATACGATAGGTTACGTCTAACTTCTTTCCACTGGCATTATTGATGTACAAGTTGAGCGACTGTGCTTGATCGATCCACTTCTGACGCCGACTCGCACTGTCCACCAACCAGCGTGGTTCGATCTCAAACGCCGTTGAATACTTGGCCTTCAAGTCCGCTGGAATGCGGTCGATTGCTTGGACACTGCCGTCGTAGTATTTCAGGTCATTAACCATGACCTGATCCCACAGTCCGTGCTCCTTAAGGTCGCGCACGAGGTAAGGGTTCACGACAGTGAATTCGCCCGAGAGATTCGACTTGACGTATAGATTCTGATAAGTCGGCTCTATCGATTGCGACACGCCGGTAATGTTCGCAATGGTTGCGGTGGGCGCGATGGCCATTACATTGGAGTTGCGCATGCCTTGCTGACTCACCGTCTCTCTCAATGCATCCCAATCCATCGTGCTGTCTTGGTTAACCGAGATGTAGTCGGCGCCTCGCTGCTCGACGAGCATCGCGAGTGAGTCAATTGGGAAAACGCCCTGACTCCAGAGTGAGCCTTCGTAACTCGCGTAGGCACCGCGCTCCGCTGCGAGGCTTGTCGACGCGCTGATCGCAAAGTAGCTGATCGCCTCCATTGTCTGGTCGGCGAATTCAACGGCCTGATCCGAAGCGTAGGATACATCGACTTTGTAGAGCGCGTCTTGGAAGCCCATTAAGCCCAGTCCGATCGGACGGTGTTTCATATTGGAGTTTTCGGATGTTTCCACCGAGTAATAATTAATGTCGATGACGTTGTCGAGCATGCGAATTGCGGTAGTGACTGTTTTGCGCAGCTTCTCAATATTAAGAGTGCCATTCTCGATGTGCTGTGGGAGGTTAACACTGCCCAAATTACACACCGCAATCTCGTCTTTACTGGTGTTGAGGGTAATCTCCGTACACAGATTTGAGGAGTGCACGACACCGCAATGCTGCTGGGGTGATCGAATATTGCAGGGATCCTTGAACGTGATCCATGGGTGACCTGTCTCAAAGATCATGCCGAGCATTTTTCGCCACAGCGCTTGCGCTTTGAGCGTTTTGTGAAATTTGAGCTCCCCACTTCGCGCTTGCGCTTCGTAGTGGTTGTAACGCTCTTCGAACGCGGTGCCGTAAAGATCATGTAGATCGGGCACGTCATTAGGCGAGAACAACGTCCAGTCACCGTCTTCGAAGACGCGCTTCATAAATAGATCGGGTACCCAGTTCGCAGTATTCATATCATGCGTGCGGCGGCGATCATCACCGGTATTCTTGCGCAACTCGACGAACTCTTCGATGTCCATGTGCCATGTTTCAAGATAGGCGCAGACTGCCCCTTTGCGTTTGCCGCCCTGGTTCACGGCAACCGCCGTGTCGTTCACCACCTTTAAGAATGGAACGATCCCTTGGCTCTTACCATTGGTGCCTTTAATGTAGGCGCCCAGTGCGCGAACCGGTGTCCAGTCATTCCCCAAGCCGCCCGCAAACTTTGACAGCATCGCATTGTCTTGAATCGCACCATAAATACCGTAAAGGTCGTCGGGCACCGTTGTGAGATAGCAAGAGCTCAGCTGTGGCCGCAACGTGCCGGAGTTAAACAGTGTCGGCGTCGAACTCATGTAGTCGAACGATGACAGCAGCTGATAAAACTCAATTGCGCGCGCGTTTTTATCATCTTCTCGAGTGGCTAGACCCATTGCAACGCGCATGAAGAACAGTTGGGGTAACTCAAAGCGAACGTCGTTACTGTGAATGAAATAACGGTCGTACAGCGTTTGGAGGCCTAGATAGCTAAATTGAAGGTCTCTTTCAGGCAGTATCGCATCGCCCAGCCGGTCGAGATCGTATTCGGCTAAATTGGGCGCCAGTAATTCGAGCTCAATGCCCCGACTAATGAATGACTTCAGTGCCTGTGGGTAATACGTTTCCATGTCGCTCTGTGTTGCAGAGTCCGCGACGTTTAAGAAACTCAAGCCTTCTGCCCGAAGATTGTCGAGCAGTAATCGCGCCGCTGCACTCGAGTAATTTGGCTCCTGCTCGATCATGGTGCGCGCTGTGATCACCAACGAGGTGCTCAGCTCGTGCTCTGTCACGCCGTCATAGAGATTTTTGAGGGCTTCATCGATGATGGCCGCCTCGCTGACGTCACTGAGGTCCATGCAGGCTTCTGCCACAATGGTTCGGATACGCTCGATATCAAGTGGTTTCGCGTTTCCGTCAGCCCCAACAACATTAATGGCGCCAGCCGCGGCCTGAGACTCGGGTGACAGCGCCTCTTTCTCTACGCGTGCTTGTCGTCTCGACTCTCGGTAAATCACGTAGTCGCGTGCAGTTAAATGTTCCCCCGCACGCATGAGTGCGAGCTCGACTTGATCTTGAATGTCTTCAATGTGAATCGTTCCGCCCGAGGGCATGCGACGCTTAAAGGTACCCACTACCTGTGCGGTGAGCTTTGCAACGGTCTCATGAATTCGAGTACTTGCTGCCGCGGTACCGCCTTCAACTGCGAGAAAGGCTTTTGTGATTGCGACCGATATTTTGCTGTCCTCGAAGGACACAACGGTGCCATTACGTTTAATGACACGCATTTGCCCCGGCGCTGTTGCTGCCAGTCGCGTTTGGCTGGGCGTGCCTGTAATAGGGGGGGTCGCGGGCGTTGTACTGCTCACCGATTCACTGCCTGTCTGCATTTTATGGTCACCTCAAACTGTTTTTTTCGCGGGCTCGCAACCGGCCTGCCGTGTGGTGTCTATTATCGTACTTCTTACCACATGTTGGGGTTGCTTAGTGTTCTGGACCCAAGATAGGGCGGTCTGGGTCCGAATGCAAGTCTAAAACCCGGCGGATTTCTTGTGGATAAGATGTGGTGATTTTAGAAGTTAGCGCTTACTAACAAGGGAAGGTGCAAAACACGGTTAGCAAATAACCCACAGTGATGAGCTGCGAGTGTCACATCAGTGCAGTAAATCCACCGTGTTGAGTCGGTCTGGGTTTCTCGTGTTATTTGCGTAACAAGAACTCGATGAGGGCTTTTTGTGCATGCAAACGATTTTCGGCTTCATCCCAGATCACGGACATCGGATCATCCATAAGATCAGCAGTGATTTCTTCACCGCGATGCGCGGGTAGGCAGTGCAGGTAAAGCGCCTCTGGGTTGGCGAGACCTAACAGCGGGCGGTTCAGTTGATAGGCCTCGAGTGCTTTGATTCGTGCATCTGCCTCTGACTCCTGCCCCATAGACGCCCATACGTCAGTTACTAAAAGGTGTGCGCCAGCAACCGCGCGCTCAGGATCTGACTCGATCGAAACGTGGTCACTCGCTTGGCGCAAGACCTCGGCGGAGGGCTCAAAGCCGGGAGGGCAGGACACGGTCAGTTTGAAGTCCAGTATCTTTGCCGCGTTAATGTAGGACTGACACATATTATTTCCATCGCCAAGCCAGCACACGGTTTTGCCGCGCATGTCGCCGCGGTGCTCGAGCCAAGTCTGCATGTCTGCAAGCAATTGGCAGGGATGAAAGTCATCAGTTAGTGCATTGATAACAGGCACCTGCGAGTTGGCGGAAAATGCTTCGACGTCGGCGTGCTGATAAGTCCGAATCATGACGATGTCGACCATAGACGATATGACTCTTGCAGTATCGCTTATAGGCTCTCCGCGACCCATTTGCGTCTCGCTCGACGACAGGAACATGGCGCTTCCTCCGAGCTGACTCATCCCTGCTTCAAAGGAGACTCGTGTGCGCGTTGAGGCCTTCGCAAATATCATGGCCATAACCTTGCCTGGGAGTGTTGCGTGTGCCGTGCCGCTACGCTTGAGTGTTTTGAGCGTTGATGCGCGAGCGAGAATCGCGAGCAGTTCGTCTCTAGAGAGGTCATTGAGCGTCAGAAAGTGGCGAGGAGTATTCATTAGGCCTGTCCTTTATCGTCTTTAAGCGCATTCAAAATATCCGCAATCGTTGCGCCGACCATGCGCGCGTCATCGAGGTTCATCACGAGTGGTGGCAGCAGTCTTATGGTGTTCCCACCCGCGACGTTGACTAAGACTCGACGGTCCAGCGCCATTTTGACGAGATTTGTGGTCGCTACTGTGGGTTCAATACCGATCATCAATCCGATGCCTCGGCGGTCACGCACAAGCGCCGGATCTGAGAGCTCGGCATCCAAGCCCTCAAAAATGGCATCGCGAATTTTATCGGCACGATTCCAAAGTTGCTCACTACTGAGTGTGTTGATGACGGCACTGGCCGCCGCACAACAGATGGGATTGCCGCCGTACGTGGTGCCGTGGTCGCCAGCGATCAATAACTCTCTCGCTCGATCTCGGGTCATACACGCGCCAATTGGCAGGCCGTTACCCAACCCTTTGGCGGTGGCTAAAATATCAGGCGTTATCCCAAGGCGCTGAAAGACATAGAGCTCACCGCAGCGTCCGTTGCCCGATTGCACTTCATCGAAGCTCAGTAGCCAGTCTTTAGCATCGCAGAGTTCGCGGGCTCGGGTTAAGAACGATGGGCTTAGAGGCCATATACCGCTCTCGCCCTGTATCGGCTCGACGTGAATGGCAACAATGTCGTCGCGGTTTTTGGCAAGCAATTCCAAAGCATCGATATCGTTGCGCGCAATTCGAATGAATCCGGGCAGAAGCGGCTTGAATGACTCTTGTATCGCGGCATTGCCGGTCGCGGAGAGTGCGCCCATCGTTCTGCCGTGAAAAGCACCCTCGAGAACAATGATCTGGGGTGTTTCTATGCCCTTATTACGGCCGTGTCGACGCGCAACTTTAATCGCCGTCTCATTGGCTTCGGCACCCGAATTACAAAAGAAGACGTTTTCCATGCCTGTGAGCTGCGTTAGCTCTGCCGCCAGACGCTCCTGTTGAGCAATGCCGTAAAGGTTAGATGTGTGAATGAGGGTTTCGGCTTGTTCTTGAACGGCACGCGTTACGTTGGGGTGAGAGTGCCCTATATTCGTCACCGCAATCCCTGAGAGCGCGTCAATATACTGCAGGCCTTTTTGGTCGAATAAGTACGCACCATCGCCAGAGGCAAAGGAAACGGGTAATCGACCGTAGGTCGGCATGATCGCTGACATGAGAGAAACCTTTTAATTCGACGATGAAAGACTAACGGCGAGCCGCTTTCTGGTAAACTCTCTTGCTTGATTCATTTACTATCAGAAATACACAGCGTGGAGATTAGCAATGGACATTATGGAGACCATTAAGGATCAGATCGAGGGCAATCGTGTAATCCTTTATATGAAAGGCTCCCCAAATCAGCCGCAATGCGGATTTTCGGCGCGCACTGTGCAGGCGCTTATGGCCTGCGGGCAGAAATTTGCCTACGTCGATATTCTGAGTAATCCTGAAATAAGAGCCAATCTTCCCGCGTACGGCAACTGGCCGACGTTCCCTCAGCTCTGGGTCGATGGCGAGTTGATTGGGGGATGCGACATCGTCTGCGACCTGGGTGATAGTGGCGAGTTGAGCGAGATCGTTGTTGGGGAGGGTGGCTCCGAGTCATAACCTCGAAGCCCCCCTATACTCAGCTGTCTGAGGGTTTCACGGTTTTCATGGCTGTTTGCAAGTAGTTCTGTTCGCCGACCCGATCCATCAGGGACAGCTGTGTCTCTAGCCAGTCGATGTGCTCTTCTTCGGCGTCGAGAATTCGCTTGGCGAGATCACGTGAGACATAGTCTCCGACTTCTTCACAGCACTTTACAGTCGCCTTCAAATCGTCATGGGCCACGTGTTCCAGCTGAAGGTCGCATTCCAGCATCTCTCTCGGGGTTTCGCCGATCCGCAGCTTGCCAAGATCTTGAAGGTTAGGGATGCCCTCGAGAAATAAAATCCGCTCGACGAGTTCGTCAGCGTGTTTCATTTCGTCAATAGACTCGTGGTACTCATGTTCTGCGAGTTCCGTGAGGCCCATATCCTTGTACATTTTAGCGTGCAGAAAATACTGGTTAATCGCCACGAGCTCGTTGTAGAGAATTTTGTTGAGGTATCGAATAACGTCTGGGTTGCCTTTCATTGGGCCGTCTCCGCTGTAGTTAAATTTCAAGCGGGACTATACCGAAATATCGGCATTTAAAAAAGTGTAACTTGTTGTTTTATAAGGAAAAGATAATGTGAACGATTCGCAACCGCAGTCGCATTTAGGACTGGCGAGCCGCCTGCATGTGCACGCCTCTGTGGACGGCCTCGCTGACAAGCGATTCTGCGAAGCATGAGCACTTACCACATTGTGTGGAACAGCCTGTGACGCGACTGACTTCGGCAAGCGAGCGAGCACCGGCCGCAACCTGTTCTCGGATCGCTCTGTCGGTTACGCCTTTACAGATACATACATACATATGAGAAACGTAATGTTAATGAGAACTATTGTCAACAAACAATTTGCATCATGCCGTATAATGGCGGGCAATCACTAGGGAGTTATCAGGGTGTCCATTCATCAGCACGTTACCGAGCTTGCTACATCTGCAAAACACGCGTCTGCTTCCTTAGCCAACTCGCCGGTATCAACTCGGAATGCCGCCCTTCAGGCCATCGCCCATCAGGTTAAAGTGCGCAAGACCGAGCTGCTTGCGGCAAACACCGAAGATCTTCTGAACGCGAAGAAGAAGGGTCTGGACCTCGCCTTAATTGATCGACTGGAACTGACAGAGGCGCGCATCGAAGCAATGCTGACATCGTTGTCCATTGTTCAGGCGCTTTCTGATCCGATTGGTGGTGTCGAGGACTTAAGGGCCATGGAGTCAGGAATTCAAGTCGGGAAAATGCGGGTGCCGTTGGGGCTCATCGGAATTATTTATGAGTCGCGACCCAATGTGACGATCGATGCGGCAAGCTTGTGTTTAAAGTCGGGTAACGCGGTACTGCTGCGCGGCGGATCTGAGGCGATTCGTTCTAATCTTGTGCTTGCGACCTGCATTAAAGCGGGGCTTGCAGAGGCTGGTTTGCCGGAGGAGCTGGTTCAAGTTATTGATACCACCGACAGAGCGGCTGTCTCGACGTTAGTAGGCTTGAGCGGTTTGGTTGATATGGTCGTGCCGCGTGGAGGTAAGGGGCTCATTGAACGAGTCGCTGCCGAGGCCACGGTACCTGTGCTCAAACATCTGGATGGTATTTGTCACCTCTATATCCACTCCAAGGCCGATGTGTCGATGGCGATTGAGCTCACTGTAAATTCGAAGACCCACCGTTACGGTACGTGCAATACCATGGAGACGCTGTTAGTCGACGCTGAGGTTGCGTCAATGCTGCCCAGTATTGCAGCGCCATTGGTGGCGCAGGGTGTTGAATTGCGCGGTTGCGAAAAAACGTGCGCAATATTGTCTCACGCGTGTAATCCGGCTTCTGAAGAGGACTGGGTGACGGAGTATTTGGCGCCAATTTTGGCGATTAAGGTCGTCGATGATTTCGAGCACGCGGTTCAGCATATTTCGACGTTCGGTTCCGGACACACGGATGGCATCGTCACCGCTTGTCACGCGAGTGCCATGCGCTTCCTCCGCGCGGTCGATTCCAGCTCAGTAATGGTCAATACATCAACCCGATTTGCCGACGGTTTTGAGTACGGATTGGGTGCGGAAATTGGCATTTCTACGGACAAAATTCACGCGCGTGGCCCTGTCGGTCTCGAGGGCCTGACAAGCCAGAAATACGTGGTTCTGGGTAATGGGCAAACACGGCGTTAATCATCGCATAGGCGTCATGGGGGGGAGTTTCAACCCCGTCCATTGCGGTCATTTGAGTGTTGCCCGCGATGTTAAGGCAACACTTAAACTCGATCGTATGGCGCTCATGCCTGCTGCGCAGTCCCCGCTTAAAGGCGTGCACTCGGTCAGCGCTGAACATCGTGCGGCAATGTTAGAGCTGGCAGTCGCGTCTCACCCGGAGCTCGACCTCGATTTGAGGGAGCTCAGTCGAAAAGGGCCGTCTTATACTTTTGACAGTCTTACAGAGTTGCGCGAGGCGCTGGGTTTGCAGGCCTCACTGTATTTCATAATGGGGGACGATTTGCTCCCCTCGTTGACGCGTTGGTCGCGTTGGCAAGAGATCCTCCACTATGCGCATGTTGTTGTGGTCAGTCGCCCCGGTGTTTTCCCAGCGGTCCCCGCCACAGTGAAAGAATGGTGGAATCACCACGAAATGTCGCTGGAAGCGTTGCATCAGTCTTCGTGTGGGGGGGTGTCGCGTGTGGAATGCCCGCTTGTTAATGTTTCATCGACAGCAATTAGGGCGGCTATTGAGTTAGGCAGTCCCGTGTCAGAGGTGATTCCGGACGCCGTTTTAGAGTATATTACCCACCACAATCTTTACGCTGTTCCAAGCCAAGCTGAGGCGAATCCTTGACCCCGATAGACTCTACCATCACCGACCTCGTGGTCGATGCGCTCGATGATCTCAAAGCCGTTGACACCAAAATAGTGGATGTACGCGACTTAAGCTCCGTGACGGACTTCCTCGTCGTCGCCAGTGGCAACTCCTCTCGCCATGTAAAGTCACTGGCCGATAACGTGGTGGTCAAGGCGAAAGAGGCCGGTTGTCCTCCCATCGGTGTCGAAGGCGAGCGCGATGCAGACTGGGTGTTAGTGGATTTGGGTGACGTGGTCGTTCACGTCATGCAGCCTGCTGCACGCAGTTTTTATGATTTGGAGCGACTCTGGTCGGGCGAGCCCGAACTGACTGCACCGCAAGACTACACCTCCGAGGTCTGGAACTGACCCGTGCGTGTCATTGCCATCGGCACCCGTATGCCCGGCTGGGTGACCGAGGGCTCTGATGAGTATCTCAAGCGCATGCCACGAGAGTTATCGGTTGAATGGGTGGAGCTACCCGCATCGAAACGCACGCGCGATACTGCAGAGCTTCGTATGCTGGATGAAGCCACAGCGATTGAGCGGCGGTTAAAGCCTCAAGATCTTATTGTGGCGTTAGACATCGACGGGAAGACGGTGTCCACTGAAAATATTGCTGACGCCCTGTCCTCCTGGCAGGCCGAAGGGGCAAAGGTTGCCTTCATTATCGGAGGCCCTGACGGGCTGCATCCGACACTCAAGGCGCGGGCTAGCGCGCGATGGTCCCTGGGACGCATTACCTTGCCACATCCGCTAGTACGGGTGATTCTTGCAGAGCAGCTTTATCGAGCGTGTTCTATTAATGCGGGACACCCTTATCATCGAGCGTAAAAAGAATGCGTGTGGCAAAGTGATGTCGGGTCGCAGGATTGAATCTTAATGGTACGTCAGCTAAATCAGATGCAGGATTGGGCACGCGAAACCCGCATCATTCACGGGCGAATTGTCGTGTTGGCGCTGATGATGCTGGTGATCATGGCTGGACTGTTGTACCGCTACTTCGTTCTGCAGGTCCTCCAAAATGATCAATATCGCGCCCAGTCAGATCGAAATCGTATTGCCGTTCGAACCGTTGCGCCAACACGCGGTGTTATTGTCGATCGGAATGGAAGTCTTCTTGCGATTAACCAACCCTCGTTTACGCTCGCAATTACACCTGAGCGCGCTGATGATTTAGCACAAACACTGACGACTTTGCGCGATCTCCTGGGCCTGTCTGACCAAGACGTTGCGCTTTTTTCAGATGCGCGAAAGCGTCGTCGAGCCATGAGCCCCGTCCCCATTAAGTACAGGCTCTCGGATGAAGATCGGGCCCTTATTGCAGTGAACAAACACCGCTTATCCGGCGTGTCTGTGGCATCAGAATTGACCCGGTTTTACCCCGAGGGTGATCTCGTGGGTCATGCGCTGGGCTACGTGGGCCGTATTGGCATAGACGACGTAGATGACACAAAAAAAGACGAATATCGTGGGATTACCCACATCGGAAAAGTGGGGCTTGAGGCCTATTACGAAGACGTACTCAAAGGTGGGTTGGGTGTTAGTCGAGTAGAAACTAATGCGCGTGGCGTGGAACTGGACGTCATTGATCGGATTGAGCCGATTGCTGGGTCTGAGCTCTCCTTGCACCTCGATCTTGGGTTGCAGAGAACCGTGGCTCAAGCAATGGGTGACATGCGCGGTGCGGTGGTGGCGATCGACCCCAGCAATGGCGGTATTTTGGCGGCCTTTTCAAACCCGCGATACGACCCTAATAAGTTCGTCAACGGAATCAGTTTTGATGATTACGCGGTGTTAAGAGATTCGCGTGACTCACCATTGCTCAATCGAGTGATTCAGGGTCAATATCCGCCGGCATCCACCATTAAACCGATGCTGGGCCTTCAAGGCTTAAACCGAAATGTGATTAGTATTGATACGCGCATCGCCGACCCGGGGTGGTACTCGCTTCCGGGAGACCCTCGCAGATACCGCGATTGGATCCTCCGCTTGCGCGGTACGGGGCATGCGGACGACATGAATTTAAGGGAGTCCATCGCGCAGTCCTGTGATGTTTATTTCTACGATCTCGCGCATCGGCTGGGCATTGACGCCCTTGCCGAATCGCTCGATGAGTTTGGGATAGGCAGTTTAACGGGTGTCGACCTACCCAGCGAAAAGCGCGGCATATTGCCGAGCTCCGAGTGGAAAAAGCGCGTGATCGGTAGTAATTGGTACGGCGGTGAAACGTTGATTGTCGGTATCGGTCAGGGCTACATGCTGGCAACGCCTTTGCAATTGGCGGTGGCGACCAGCGCCTTGGCAACTCGCGGTACTGCCTATAAACCCAAGTTAGTTGCATCGGTTGCAGGGGCTGCACTACCGCTCGAGCCGTTGCTTGATGTTACTGCGCCAGCAGACTACTGGAACGAGGTCGTTGCGGGCATGGTCGATACCGTATTTTCACCTCGCGGAACGGCTGCTGGAATGCGCACGGGAATCACCTACAGCGTTGCTGGAAAGACGGGCACCGCGCAAGTGGTCGGTATTGCTCAAGACGCCACTTATGACGAAGATCTTTTGTCAGAATACCAGCGCGAGCATGGTTGGTTTGTGGGTTTTGCGCCGGCAGAGAATCCTGAGATTGTACTTGCGGTTTTAACCGAAAATACAGGGGGTGGCAGCACCGCCTATCCCGTGGCGCGAGCAATGCTCGATTACTGGATGAAACAAAATGAGCAATGATTTTTCCCGTAACGCGCACGTATCGTCTCGCGAGCTTGGATCGCGTACGCGCATTTTGCACGCGCTTCACATTGACCCCTGGCTCATGCTTCCACTGATTGCACTCAGTGTGAGCGGCTTGTTTGTGCTCTACAGCGCAAGTGGTCAATCCGACACAATGTTGATGACGCAAATTCGTAATCTGGGCGTGGCTTTTTTTGTCCTCTTGGTGACTGCGCAGTTGAAGGTGGCCACGTTAAAAGGGGTATCACCTTATATTTTTTCGATCACGGTGGTGCTGTTAATTGGTGTCGCGTTCTTTGGTGTCGGTGCGAAAGGCGCTCAACGATGGTTGGATCTTGGATTTATTCGATTTCAGCCGTCAGAGGTGATGAAAGTGGCCATGCCGCTGGCGGTGGCCTGGTGGTTATCAAAAAAAGCGTTAGCCCCTGCGCGACGTGAACTACTGATTGCATTTTTGATGGTTGCGCTGCCCTCGCTCTTAATTCTTGGACAGCCCGATTTGGGGACCTCCTTACTGGTTGCCATCAGCGGGTTGTCGGTGATTTTCATGGCAGGCATTCAGTGGCGCTATATTTTGTCGATGTTGTTTTTGACAGGCCTGTCGATTTGGCCCGCGTGGCTGTTCGTCTTGAAGGATTATCAAAAGCAGCGCGTGCTGACCCTGTTTAACCCGGAGTCCGATCGACTGGGTGCCGGATGGAATATTATTCAATCTAAAACGGCGATTGGTTCTGGAGGATGGGAAGGGCTAGGTTGGACGCAAGGGAGTCAAGCGCAGTTGGATTTTCTGCCTGAGGGGCACACCGACTTCATTATCGCGGTACTGGCCGAGGAGTTCGGGTTTCGCGGTGTGGCGCTACTCTTTTTACTTTACGCCCTTATTTTGGTGCGCGGGCTCATTATTTCGTGGCGGGCACAGTCTAGTTTTGCGCGACTCCTTGCAGGCGCCTTAATTGCGACGTTCTTTTTTGGGCTCATCGTTAATCTTGGTATGGTTTCAGGGCTGTTACCGGTGGTGGGTGTTCCCCTGCCTATGGTGAGTTGGGGCGGAACGGCCATGGTGTCTATGATGATTGCGTTTGGCATGTTAATGGCCATTTCAACCGAGCATTCGGTAACGCAGGGCATGCGATAACGGCGGCAACCTGATGGTGAGTGAATAAATGCTTAAACTGGGAGCGGAGGGTAAAGTGATTCGACAGATGGGATTTTTATTGGCGGTGTTAATGGGCGTTTTGCCTATGAGCGCTGTGGCAGATTACAGCAGTCATCCGAGCGCGGCGGCGCTTGCTGATCGCGTATCGGCACGTGGTGTTGATCGCGCCTGGGTCGATGCGGCGCTTGCTGAAGCGACAAAACAAGAGAGTATTCTCAAGGCGATCGCGCGTCCCGCTGAGAAGAGTAAACCGTGGTCAGCCTATCAAGATATTTTTTTAACTGACCGACGAACTCAAGAGGGGGTGGCGTTCTGGCAGTCCAATCGGTCTGCACTCGACCGTGTTTCAGCCGAAACGGGCGTGCCTGCTCATATCATTGTCGCGATTATTGGCGTTGAAACTTACTACGGGCGCATTACTGGGAGTTATCGTGTGGTTGATGCGCTATCAACCCTCGCGTTTGATTACCCTCGCCGTTCCAAGTTCTTTACCAAAGAACTCGAGATTTTTTTGGAGCTTGCCTATCGAGCCGAGCTGCCTGTGGGTGAGCTCAAGGGATCTTATGCGGGTGCTATGGGTCTGGGCCAATTCATGCCATCGAGTTATCAGGCTTACGCGAAAGACTTCGAAGGTGACGGCGTGATCGATATTTGGACCAATCCGCACGATGCGATTATGAGTGTGGCGAATTATTTTGTGGCTCATGGGTGGCGGCCAGGCGAGGACGTTATCACTGCGGCGCGTTTCACAGGCGACGCCTCGCTGTTTGATGCCGGATTGAAGCCTAAGATGAGTGTTGCCCACTTTACCGAGCAAGGCCTTGTTCCTGTTCAAGAGGTGACTGCGACAGCGTTGGTCACCCCGATTAAGTTTGAGGGAAAGCAGGGCGATGAATATTGGTTGGGGCTTCACAACTTTTATGTGATCACTCGTTACAATCACAGTGCCATGTACGCGATGGCGGTGCATCAGTTAAGCGAGGCTCTGCGGACACGCATGTTGTGAAAGGCGGTTATGCGGCGCTTGCACTTGTTTTTTTAGTCAGTTGCCGCGGCGCTCCCCCGGTTATTTCAGATTATCAGCCGCCGCCTATTTCAGCGGCCGCAGTGCTCGACGCTGTGCCAACGGCAGATCCCATTTTGCCTGTGGGCAATAAAAGCCCGTATGAGGTTTTTGGTCAGCGCTATGCGGTGATGGCGAGTGCTACGGGCTATACAGAGGAGGGAATAGCATCCTGGTATGGCATGAAGTTCCAAGGCCGTGCGACGTCCAACGGTGAGGTGTTCGATGTCTATAAAGCGACGGCTGCTCATAAAACCCTCCCGTTACCCTCCTACCTACGCGTGACAAATTTAGACAATGGGACGTCCATGATCGTTCGCGTCAACGATCGAGGGCCGTTTGTCGACGATCGTCTCATTGATCTCTCCTATGGCGCGGCTGTCCGTTTGGGTTTTGATCAGCAGGGTACGGCGAGGGTTCGTTTGGAGCACATCGATATGGTTGGAAGAGACGATTGGCGTGACCATCATGGGAAGGGCTATCGTCGACTTCAGGTGGGTGCATATCAAAGTAGGGTGGCGGCGGAGACGATTGCGCGCAATGTACGTGAAGCGATCGGCAACGATATCTTGGTGGAGGTGACGACCGTCAAAGAGGGCGCGAATGAGGTTTATCGTGTTCGCTTAGGCCCGGTTGGGAAAGCCGAAGATCTGGATGACGTGCAGGCGCTGCTGGATCAAAATGGTTTGTCCAAGGGGCAGCGTTTGCCTTGAGCGGTTCGGGCGTTGAGTTGGTACACTAGTGCGCTGGGATTGGGGCAGTAGGATGAAGGAAATGATGCGGTTGAGTAACGTTCGATTTTTGTTGGCTTGGGGCTTAGCGCTGTGTATGTCGTCCGCGATGGCCGCAGTGCCACCACCGCCAAAATTGCCGGCAGATGCATACTTCCTTGTGGATGCGAGTACCGGAGAGGTTTTGGTAGATCATAAGGGCGATTTATCGCTGCCGCCGGCAAGCTTAACCAAGATCATGACCGGTTATGTGCTCGCAGACGAGGTCGACTCGGGACGTGCCTCTCTGGATGATATTATTTCGGTGAGTCGAACAGCTTGGTCACAAAACCCCACTTTTAAAGGTTCGTCCTTAATGTGGATTGAACCGGGGAAGCCCGTCAGTCTTTCGGACCTAGAGCGCGGTGTCGTTATTTCTTCGGGCAACGATGCATCGGTCGCTGTGGCCGAGCACCTCGCTGGGACGGAGGCCAGTTTTGTCGATGTCATGAATCAGCTGGCCGGCGAGCTTGGGCTGGATAATACCGCCTACCGAAACCCTCACGGATTGCCTCACCCCGAGCACAGAACAACTGCCCGCGACCTTGCAACACTCTCAGTCGCATTAATTAATAATCATCCTGAGCATTACAAAATTTACAAAGAACAGAGCTTTACCTACAACGGGATTAAGCAATACAACCGCAACAGTCTGTTGCGTTCTGACTCATCGGTCGATGGCCTGAAGACTGGGTATACCAGTGAGGCAGGATATGGTCTCGTCGCCTCAGCGCAACGCGAGGGTATGCGCCTTGTATCGGTCGTACTGGGCAGTGCGAGCAAGCGAACACGTGCCTCTGAAAACAGCAGTTTGTTAAACTACGGTTTTCGCTTCTTCCAGAATTTGCGCCCGCTCTCCGCAGAAGTCACCTTAATTGAACCCAGGGTTTGGAAAGGGGCCAGCGAGCTTGTCCATGCGGGTGTTTTAGAGTCGGTCGTGTTGACGGTTCCCCGGGAGCGAACTGAGGCCGTGGTAAAGGTCGTCGCGCTGGAGCAACTCGAAGCACCGCTTGCGCGGGGAGATGAAATTGGAACAGTGAGCATTGTTCGGGGCGCTGAAGTGCTCTTTGAAACACCACTGCTAGTCCTAGAGGATGTCCCAAGTGGTGGCTTTTTTAAGCGTTTATTCGACGCATTAATACTGTGGTTTCAGAATTTAGTCGGCTGATTTATGCAGGATAAAGAAGCGCCAACAATAGAGTTTCCGTGTCGTTATCCGATCAAAGTGGTGGGGCGTTCAACCCCTGACTACGCGACCGCCATTCGAGCAATTTTTGAGCGACACACAACAGGGCTTATCGACAAGGATATTGTCACCAAGAGCAGTCGTGCGGGCACGTTCGACTCGATAACGTTCACCATTACGGCCACAGGAACGGACCAGCTGGAGGCTTTGCACAAGGAGCTGGTTGCCTCAGGCCGCGTCTCGATGGTGATTTAAACCGTGTTTGTCCGGAACTTAGGGAATGTGGATTATCGTCCGACGATCGAGGCGATGAAGGCGTTTACAAAAGCGCGGGGGCGTGAAACCCCCGATGAATTGTGGGTGTTAGAGCATCCGCCTGTGTTCACGCAGGGTATTGCGGGCAAAGAAGAGCACCTCCTGTCACCGGGCGATATTGAAGTGGTTCAAACCGATCGAGGGGGACAGGTGACTTACCACGGTCCAGGGCAGATTGTGATCTATGTGCTCTGCGATATTCGGCGTGCGAAGGTTGGTGTTCGACAGTTGGTGTCTGCACTGGAGTGCGCCATTATTGATTTTCTGGCGACCCACGGTATTGAGGCCTTGGCGGATCCCAAGGCTCCGGGTGTGTACGTGTCGGGTGAGAAAATTGCTGCACTGGGTCTTAAGATCAGCCGGGGGTCGAGTTACCATGGGTTGTCGCTGAACGTCGATCCGGACTTAAGCCACTTTGGCCGCATTAATCCCTGCGGATACGCGGGCTTACAGGTCACCTCGTTGTCCCGAATTTTAGGGGATGCCTGCCCCTCTCAAGGACAGGTTGCCCACGAATTAGTGCAGCATTTACGCGCAAATCTTCCGCTTCTATAAAACAGATGGTGCGTTAACTGGCATAATCCGCCGCGTCACTGGAGGACTCATGTCAGAAAACGACAATGCGATAAACGCTCGCCGCACATTCGCCATCATTTCGCACCCCGATGCAGGTAAGACGACCATTACAGAAAAGCTACTCCTTCTTGGGTCGGCGATTCAGGTTGCCGGGTCAGTGAAAGGAAAGCGAGGGCCTCACGCCACATCAGACTGGATGACGATGGAGCAGGAGCGGGGTATTTCGGTGACATCATCGGTGATGCAATTCCCGTATCGCGATCGCACGGTCAACTTACTCGATACACCGGGGCACGAAGATTTTTCGGAAGACACCTATCGCACCCTAACAGCGGTGGATTCCGCGCTTATGGTGGTTGACGGTGCGAAGGGTGTCGAGGCGCGAACCATTAAGTTGATGAGCGTCTGTCGTTTGCGAGACACGCCGATTGTTGGCTTCGTTAACAAACTCGATCGTGACATTCGCGAGGCCATTGAGTTGCTCGACGAAATTGAAGATGTGCTGAAGATCGAAGCCGCGCCGATCAACTGGCCGATTGGCATGGGTAAATTTTTCAAGGGCGTCTATAACCTTTATACCGATACGATTCACTGTTACGAACAGGGCCACGGACAGGTATTGCCGCCGGACCGATGCATTAAAGGGTTGGAGTCGCCAGAGGCACGAGCATTGCTCGATGACGACTACGAGGACTTCTGCGATGAAATAGAACTGGTGCGTGGTGCGAGTCATACGTTTGATCGCTCCCTGTTTCTGGAAGGGAAGCAGACGCCTGTTTTTTTCGGTACGGCACTGGGTAATTTTGGCGTTCGTGAGATGCTCAATGACTTTGTTGAGTGGGCCCCTAAGCCACAGTCCCGATTTGCACAATCGCGTGAAGTCGCTCCTACCGAAGCGGACTTCTCGGGATTTGTGTTCAAAATTCAAGCGAACATGGATCCCAAGCATCGCGACCGTATTGCCTTCGTACGTCTTTGCTCAGGGCGGTATGAAAAGGGCATGAAGATGCGACATGTGCGCATTGCTAAGGACATTCGCATCGCCGATGCAGTGTCGTTCAAGGCAGGTGAGCGCGATTTGGTGGAGTCGGCTGTGGCCGGCGATATTATTGGGTTGCACAATCACGGTACGATACAAATTGGCGATACCTTTACCGCGGGTGAGTCGCTTCAGTTCACGGGAATTCCGCATTTCGCGCCCGAGTTGTTTAGAAAGATTCGACTGTCAGACCCCATGAAGATGAAAGCCCTGCAAAAAGGGTTGCAGCAGCTGTCGGAGGAGGGATCCACTCAGGTGTTTTCGCCCTTGAATTCGACCGATCTCATTGTTGGAGCGGTGGGGCAGCTTCAGTTTGACGTCGTGGCGCATCGACTTAAGGACGAGTATAAGGTCGATGCGATTTATGAGCCCGTCAACATTTACACCGCACGTTGGCTTGATGCAGCAGACGCTCGAACGTTAGACGACTTTCGGAAAAAAGCATCTGATCATCTGTCCGAGGACGGCGGTGGTTACCTGACTTACCTGGCCCCAACGCGGGTTAACCTATCGCTCATGCAAGAGCGATGGCCTGATATTACATTTCGCGAAACCCGAGAGCATTAGACGCTCGTGACGGCAGACCTGAAGGCGATGTCTGCTGCGTCTGGCGCTTAGAGCAAGGCCATAATTTCGGACTCGATATCAGCAGGTTTTTTCTGCGATCCAAATCGACCGACGACCTTGCCGTCTCGATTGATCAGAAACTTTGTGAAGTTCCATTTGATTCGCTCGGTCCCTAAAAGGCCTTTGACTTCAGACTTGAGGTGTTTGTAGAGCGGGTGGGAGTTAGTGCCGTTCACGTCAATTTTTTCAAACAGCGGGAAACTCGTTTGAAAGCGCATTTCGCAGAATTCAACGATCTCCTCAGTACTTCCCGGTTCTTGAGACCCAAACTGATTGCAGGGAAATGCCAAGACAGCAAATCCTGCGTCCTTGTGCGTCGCATGAAGCTTTTCCAGGCCTTCGTACTGAGGTGTAAAGCCACACTTTGAAGCCGTATTAACAATTAACAGGACTTGGCCTTTGTAGTCTGAAAGTGAGGTTGTTGTGCCGTCGGCGAGTGTTGCCGAGTAGTCGTAAACGCTGGTCATAGCGGTATCTCTATAAAGGTCAGCCGCAGAGCAAACTACATTCGAAGGTAAGTTTCCAGCTCGAATTCGGTGACGTGGCGAGCGAACTCACTCCACTCCTGTTTTTTTGTGGCCAAAAAGAGGGTTTTAAACTCAGTCGTTAGGTATTCGGAGAGCGTTTGTGCTCCGTCAAACGCATCGATCGCCTGATCCATGGTCGTGGGTAACGGGGTCGCCTTGATGTCTTGATCCCAGGCATTGCCCTCGATTGCAGGAGGGGGCGTCAGTTTTCCTTCGATACCGTGCCAAATGCCAGCCAGTACGGCTGCAAGCACCAAATAGGGGTTTGCGTCTGCACCGGCGACGCGGTGTTCAATGCGACGCGCTGAGGGCGGACTTTCGGGAATCCGAATGGCGGTTGTTCTATTGTCGTAGCCCCAGGCAGACTCAGTCGGCGCGTGATTTCCTGGTTGGAATCGCCTGTAGGCATTGAAGCTGGGCGCGAAAAGAAGCATTGATGCTGGGAGAAGTTCGAGGCAGCCCGCAACGGCGTAGCCTAGTAGATCAGAGCCTTCTTCACCGCCATTGTCAAAGACATTGACGTCGTTCTCTTCGAGCAAGCTGCAGTGGACGTGAAGGCCGTTCCCGGCCTCGTCATCGATGGGTTTTGGCATAAAACTGGCCACAAAACCGTGTCGTGCCGCAACCGACCGAATCGTGCGTTGCATTCGAATGACCTGGTCGGCAAGGAGCATCGTGTCGTTGCTGTGCGCCACGTTGATTTCGAACTGGCTTGGCGCCGACTCTTTAATGATTCCCTCGTAGGGCAAGTCCTGAGTTTTAAAGGCCTGTCTGAGGGCTTCAAGTAGGGGTCCGTGGTAATCCAATTCACTCAGCGCGTAGAGGTTACCGCCCACTGTGTTTTGGTTTTTAAGGGCAGATCCTATGGACTCGTTGGTCTCTGGCTTTGGGAGCAGGCTAAATTCGAGCTCGACGGCCATGCAGGGCCTTAGGGACTTTTCGGAGAAGCGATTTACAAGCGCTTGTAGCACCTGTCTTGGGTCGCCCATATAGGGTGATTTGTCCTTATCGAACATGGTTAAGAGCACTTGCGCTTGATCAACACCACGTTCGGTTAGTAAGGGGCGAAGCGAACCCTCGACCAGATGGCAATAGCCATCAATATCGCCATTGGAATGCGCCAGCTCAGGAATATCACGACCCCACACGTCGAGCCCTAAGGCTGATTTAGGCAGCTTAAGACCTTGTTTTTCGATCGAATCGAGCTTTTGAACCGGTAGCCACTTACCCCGCGCGATACCATTGCAGTCGGTGATGAGCGCCTCGACCATCGTAATGTCAGGATAAGCGGTTAAAAATTGTTGTGTCGAATGCACGAAAATGGCTCGGCTAAATTAAGCCTGAATCATCTAGGGCTGCGCGCTCACCCACAATGCCCAAGTTGGGGCAAGTCATGCCTAACGTGGGTCATTAATGACCTAATTCATGTAAATTTGAAGCGGGTCTTGCCCTTTTGCTTGTGCAACGTAGGGAATGGTGTTGATAAACAGGGCAAAGAGATCGGCCTGACTGTTCACGTCGAGCTTTTTGTATATTGATTTTCGATGGCGCCGAACGGTCTCAAGTGAAATATTGAGCCGTTCTGCGCTGGTGTCGGCACCGTAACCTCTGAGTAGCAATTCCAGAACCTCTTGCTCGCGTTCGCTCACGTAACTGGTGCCAAAACATTCAAAGCCCTGTTGTATGTGATGGTCTACACCGGGTTGTAACAGGTTGCTCTCCACGAACTCTTCTCTGCGGGTGTGAAGCTCGATGAGTTCCGCAATGACTTGGCTAACGCTGTATAGCCAGTTGTATTCGCCATCACTAAACTCACCATGACTCTCGAGTCGCATGAAGCTGATGTTGACGACGCTGCCGTCGCCAAGCCGCGTCACGATAATGGCTTCATCAACGGTACCTGTACTGCCGTAGTAGTCTCGGTGATAGCTGCTGTCTTCGAAGTTGCCGGTAATCAATCGCGACAACCGATAGCAGTTATTCCTAGGGGCGCTCAGTGAAATCTTAAAAAAGGGGTCTTCTCGGTAGGGGCCTTCAAGGTACTCATCGACTTGAGAGGTGTAGGCTTCTTTTGAGATTTTGTGATCAAGGAGTTTAGGCGGCAAGTCTTTGTGGTAAAGCCAGGCTTGCGGCAATGCCACGGGCACCTGCGCCTCGATCGCTGCAAACACCTGCTGAAAAAAAATGGGTTCGCCCACGTGAGCAACAATGTTCGCTAGATCGCTATTCCAGCGCTGAAAGGCGTTTATTTCCACTCGCTGTCTTCCTAGTAAGGCCTGACTCAAGAGTGGAAGGTTTCTTACCTTAGGTCAATCCAATTGGGCGTGGGGCAGACCGCTGTGGGCGCACTGCGACCTGCATTTTCAATGTGCTTTGACGCGTTCCAAGACGTAATTGCTCACTGCAGCGATCGTGACGTGCTCGGCTTCGCTGTCACAGCGTCCTTGCACCTCAACCATGCCCTCTTTCAGCGACCGCTCACCGATGGTGACGCGTAAAGGCACCCCAATCAGTTCGCAATCAGCAAATTTAACGCCGGGGCGTTCTTTTCGATCGTCCATAGCGACATTAACGCCCTGTGCACGCAATTCGTGGTAAAGCGTTTCGGTGGCGTCAGCGACACTCTCGGATTTATCCATGCCCAGTGGGATAAGGACCACTGAAAACGGCGCCATTGTGGCAGGCCAAATGATGCCGCGCGCGTCATTGTTTTGTTCGATAGCCGCCGCCACGATTCGGGTAATACCGATGCCATAGCACCCCATACTCATGGGAACCGACTTGCCGTTCTGATCCAGCACCTCGGCGCTCATGGCCTCTGAATACTTTGTTCCCAGTTGGAAGATGTGCCCAACTTCAATGCCTCGTTTGATTTCGAGATGGCCCGTACCGCAGGGGCTGGGGTCTCCAGCAGAGACTGTGCGTAAATCCGCAACTTCAAATTTGGGAATATCGCGCTGCCAATTGACACCTTTGAGGTGTTTGCCGTCTTCGTTGGCACCGCAGACAAAGTTCGTCAGCACAGAGGCGGCGCGATCTACGACGATTCGGACGTCGAGTCCCACAGGGCCTAGAGAACCAAACGAAGCGCCGGTTGCGGTTCTTACGGCTGATTCTTGAGCCATTCGCAAAGGCTGGCTGATCCCGCTTATCTTTTCGGCCTTAATTTCGTTGAGTTGTTGATCGCCGCGAAGCACCAAGGCAACGAGGCCGCCTTGTGCATCTTCCACGAACAGCGTCTTAAGAGAGGTGTCTGGGGCAATGTCGTGGTTCTTGGAAAGGGCGTCAATGGTCTTGGCATCGGGCGTATTAAACAGGGTCATCGTCTCAAACTCAGCTGCCACGGCCTGCGGCATGAGCGCCTCTGCAAGCTCAACGTTTGCCGCAAAGTCACTCTCTGTGGAGAAGGCAATACTGTCCTCCCCCGAGTCTGCCAGCATGTGAAATTCGTGAGAGTGACTCCCGCCAATTGAGCCCGTATCCGCTTCAACTGGACGGAAGTTCAAGCCAAGCCGGGTAAAGATCGTCGAGTAAGCCTCGTGCATACGCCAATAGGTTTGCTCGAGAGAGTCCTGATCGATGTGGAATGAGTAGGCGTCCTTCATTACAAATTCGCGTGAGCGCATCACGCCAAATCGCGGACGTATCTCGTCTCTGAACTTGGTTTGGATCTGAAAATAATTGATCGGTAGTCGCTTGTAGCTGCGAATTTCCGATTTGGCCAGATCAGTAATCACTTCCTCGTGTGTGGGTCCGAGACAGAAGTCACGGTCGTGACGGTCTTGGAGTCGGCACAGTTCAGGCCCGTATTGCTCCCATCGGCCAGACTCTTTCCATAACTCAGCCGGCTGAACGACAGGCATAGACAGTTCAACGGCGCCCGCGTTTTCCATTTCTTCACGAACAACGCGCTCGACATTGCGAACGACCTTCAGCCCCAGCGGCATCCACGTGTAGATGCCCGCGGCGATCCGCTTGATCAGCCCTGCTCGAAGCATCAGCTGATGGCTGATTACCTCAGCATCGGCGGGAGTTTCTTTGGTGGTCGACAAGGGGAAATTTGAAAATCGCATCTACGTTTCCTGTAAGTGGCTGCCTAACGTCGTGTGGCACTGTCCGGTGGACCGCGAGTGTATCAAACCTCGGGGGGCAGTTCGCGATAGCCAGTGCGCTCATTCGCGATGGTTTGGGCTTGAATCACCGACCCTATTTGGTGTTACATCCTATAGCATCGATACAACGATCATCGACTTTAGGGGAAAGGGAGCAATCACAGTGCAAACGGACAAGATTAAGCCCAAGAAAACGAATAGTAAGAAAGTCACTGGGCAACTGTCTAAGGGCGAATTGCACCGTAAAATTGCAAGTAAGACCGGTCTGACTAAAAAACAAGTCGGTGATGTGTTTCGAGAGTTTGAACAGGTATTGGCTGATCAGATGAGTGTGAAGGGCTGTGGTGAAATGACGCTGCCCGGCCTTGCGAAATTCACAACGGCGACACGGCCTGCTGTCCGTGCGCGAAAAGGAGTAAATCCATTTACCGGCGAGGAAACGCTGTTTGCGGCGCGACCCGAGACCCGAACGGTAAAAATACGTGCACTCAAAAAGTTGAAAAGCTTCTCAAACTCGTAATCCTCGTCTTTGCGCCTAGAATTGCCATTAACCTCGTGCGCTGATTAGTGTAATCTCTCGCGCTCTGCGCTTTACAGCCGCAGTACGTTTGCAACCATAGAGAGTTTCCGCATGCCAATTTACGAGTATGTATGTGGTGCCTGCGGAGATGCGCACGAGGCACTGCAAAAGATGTCAGATGCCCCGCTGACCGACTGTCCTGCGTGCGGGGCGCGATCGTTGAAGAAAAAGGTTTCAGCGCCGGCGTTTCGGCTTTCGGGTAAAGGCTGGTACGAGACTGACTTCAAAACGGGTGCAAAGAAAAACTTAGCGAACAGCCCAGGCTCTGAGTCAGGCGGTGTCAAAAACACGGCATCGTCTTCGGATTCGTCTGACTAGAACGACACGAAACTAGAGAGTACACATGCGGACACATTATTGCGGGGCCACAAAAGACGCTTCGATCGGCGAAACGGTGACGATCTGTGGTTGGGTGGACAGACGCCGAGATCACGGTGGTGTGATTTTTCTCGACATGCGTGATCGAGAAGGCATTGTCCAAGTCGTTTTTGACCCAGACACCAAAGAGTATTTTGAGTTGGCTGACCGTGTGCGCAGTGAGTATGTCCTGCAGATTACTGGCCGTGTTCGGGAGCGCGCGTCTGAGACCGTGAATCCGTCGATGGCGACGGGACACATTGAGGTTTTAGGTAAAGAGCTCGTTATCCTCAATGAAGCGGCTCCACCCCCCTTCCCACTGGATGCGCATCAGACGGTGGGGGAGGATGTTCGCCTTCGTTATCGATTCATGGACCTTCGTCGTGAGTCGATGCAACAAAATTTAATGACGCGTTCGCGAATCACCTCAACGATCCGTCAGTATCTTGAAACCGCTGGCTTTTTGGATATCGAAACACCGGTGTTGACCCGCGCAACCCCTGAAGGTGCTCGCGATTATTTGGTCCCGAGTCGAACGAATGCCTCCAAATTTTTTGCGTTGCCTCAATCGCCTCAGCTCTTTAAGCAGTTACTGATGGTGTCGGGCTTCGATCGGTATTATCAGATTGCACGGTGTTTCCGAGATGAAGATCTGCGGGCTGATCGGCAACCAGAGTTTACTCAGATTGATGTGGAGATGTCCTTTACTGACGAATCGGAGGTCATGCAGCTGACAGAAGGTATGGTCAGAGCGCTGTTTCAAACGCATTTAAATGTAGACCTTGGCGATTTCCCACAAATGACGTGGCATGAGGCCATGGAGCGTTTTGGCTCTGATAAGCCGGACCTTCGTATTGATCTAGAACTCGTCTCGGTCGATGACCTCATGGCGGATGTGGAATTTAAGGTCTTCTCAGGTCCAGCCAACGATCCGAAGGGGCGTGTTGCTGCGCTGCGTGTACCCGGTGGAGCGACGATCAGCCGTAAGGAAATCGACGATCTTACAAAATACATCAGTGCTTACGGTGCTCGTGGGCTTGCGTGGATTAAAGTCAACGACAAGGCATCAGGCGTATCAGGTCTTCAATCGCCAATTTTAAAGTTCATGCCTGAATCGACGATCCATGACCTCGTTGAAAGGCTCGGCCTTGAGGATGGCGACATTGTTTTCTTTGGCGCCGATAAACGCCAGATTGTTAATGATTCTCTGGGCGCGTTGCGACTGAAGGTTGCCGCGATGACCGACAGCGTCAGAGAGGGTTGGGCGCCACTGTGGGTCGTCGATTTCCCCATGTTCGAAGAAACGTCCAGCGGTGGTTTGACCGCGATTCACCACCCCTTTACGGCGCCGTCTTGCAGCGCTGAGGCGCTCAAAGCAGCGCCAGAAAACGCACTCTCTCGAGCCTACGACATGGTGCTCAACGGCAGTGAGGTTGGTGGAGGTTCAATTCGTATCCATCGCCAAGAAATGCAAAAAGCGGTTTTTGATATTCTTGGAATATCCGAAGAAGAAGCGGATGCAAAGTTTGGATTTTTACTGTCTGCGTTGAAACACGGTGCTCCCCCTCACGGAGGCCTGGCATTTGGTCTGGATCGTCTTGTGATGTTAATGGTCGGCGGCCAGTCCATTCGTGATGTCATCGCCTTCCCCAAAACGCAATCGGCCCAATGCGTGATGACTGATGCGCCAGGTGAAGTGTCTGAGCAACAGTTGCGTGAGCTCAGTATTCGATTGAGGGCGCCTGATAAGTAATTGCAGTGACGACATGACGTCGGCGTCAGTTTCCCGCACAATCTAGGCATGGGCGGAGAGGCACTGTGACACTTATCTTAGGGATTGATCCTGGCTCGCGTAAGACCGGGTTTGGTGTGGTTGAGACAGACGGCACGAACACGCGTTACGTGGGCAGTGGTGTAATCAAACTGCCCGTGGATCAACCGTTAGCGCCGCGCTTAAAAGTGCTTGCTGAATCATTGACAGAAATTATTGGCGAATACCGGCCAACCGTCGCTGTCATAGAACAGGTTTTCATGGCCAAAAGTGCCGATTCGGCCCTCAAACTTGGTCAAGCGCGTGGCGCTGCAATGGTGATTTGCGCGCTGGAGGGACTTGAAGTCCATGAGTACGCGACGCGAAAAATCAAACAAGCGGTTGTGGGAACCGGTGGCGCCAACAAAGCGCAGGTTCAGCATATGGTGACGCGGCTCTTGCGATTACCCTCGACGCCGCAAGAGGACGCCAGTGACGCGCTTGCCGCTGCACTGTGTCACATTAGTGGTGATGCAGTGATGCGTGCAACTGGTGCAAGGGCTTTTGCCACTGGACGACTCAAATAAACCCATGAGAGCACACGGATGATAGAACGACTGCGCGGAACTATTTTGGCCAAGCAAGCCCCCGAAGTCATCGTGGATGTGGGCGGCATCGGCTACGAGGTTCGTGTGCCCATGACGACGATTTACCAGCTTCCGGCGATTGGTGAGACCACGATTTTGCTCACTCACTTTGTGGTGCGCGAGGATGCGCAACAGCTTTATGGATTCGTTCGAGAAATCGACCGTCGACTCTTTAGGGATTTGATCAAGGTTAATGGCGTGGGCCCTAAACTTGCGTTAGCGATCCTTTCTGGCATGGATACAGAGCAGTTTGCGGACTGTCTGAACCGCAATGATGTTCAAGCCCTTGTTGCGCTTCCTGGCGTTGGCAAGAAAACCGGCGAGCGACTGTTGGTTGAAATGCGTGACAAAGCGGGGCAATGGTTGTCCGATGTACTGCCGGCTGAGCGGGCTCATTCGTCACAGACGCCGTCGGTCGATGTGCGAGGCGAAGCCGAGCAAGCACTGGTGGCGCTGGGATATAAACCCACGGAGGCGTCTCGCCTAATCGCTGCTGTAGATTCGGGCGACATTGACAGTAGTGAAGGGCTCATCCGGGCTGCCTTGCAGTCGGCAATGCGTTAGAAAAGTCTACATAGAAAGGATGCTTGAGTGATAGAGACCGATCGATTGGTAGCGGGAGGAACGACGGACAGTCGTGAGACTGTTTTAGACCGGGCTGTCCGGCCACAAACCCTAGAGGACTACATTGGTCAGTCTGCGGTTAAAGAGCAAATGGATATTTTTTTATCGGCCGCAAAAGGACGCGGTGAACCGCTCGACCACACGCTTATTTTTGGTCCCCCCGGTCTGGGTAAAACAACGCTTGCCAGTATTATTGCCAATGAAATGGGCGTACAGCTTAAGACAACCAGCGGCCCGGTGCTTGAAAAAGCGGGCGATGTCGCGGCCATCATGACGAATCTCGAGCCTAACGATGTTCTCTTTATTGATGAAATTCACAGACTGAGTCCCTACGTAGAGGAGATACTTTACCCTGCGATGGAGGATTTTCAGCTGGATATTATGATCGGCGAGGGACCTGCGGCACGTTCCATAAAATTGGATCTTCCGCCGTTTACGTTAGTCGGCGCTACGACGCGCGCAGGACTATTAACATCGCCGCTCAGAGACCGGTTTGGGATTGTTCAGCGACTGGAGTTCTATGAAGTCGGCGACCTAAAGCGCATTGTATCGCGTGCTGCCAGCATTCTTTCTATCGATACTGACGACGCTGGAGCGCTCGAAATAGCGAAGCGCTCGCGAGGGACGCCGCGGATCGCAAACCGTTTGATGCGTCGCGTCAGAGATTATGCGCAAGTCAAAGGTGACGGCATTATTTCGAAGCCAATCGCCGAGGCGGCGCTTGATATGTTGAGTGTTGACGACCAAGGGTTTGATCACCTCGACCGACGATTTTTGCTGGCGCTCATTGAGAAGTTTGAGGGCGGTCCCGTGGGCATTGACAGTTTGGCAGCTGCCCTGTCAGAAGAGCGAGGCACCTTAGAAGATGTCATTGAGCCTTACCTGATTCAACAGGGGCTGATTATTCGCACGCCGCGCGGTCGCATTGTGACCCATGCAGGTTACCGGCACTTTGGATTGGC
Source organism: Halieaceae bacterium UBA4438 (assembly GCA_002390485.1). Taxonomy (GTDB): domain Bacteria; phylum Pseudomonadota; class Gammaproteobacteria; order Pseudomonadales; family Halieaceae; genus Luminiphilus. The sequence goes on from DGPO01000024.1 coordinate 34,408, forward strand.
CGCGCCGCAGACGGTTGAGGCGGCCAGTAGCGTGTTGCAGGATCTCAGTGAGGGCTCGGATGACTGAATACCGACTTCCCATTCGGGTCTATATTGAGGATACAGACGCCGGTGGCATCGTGTATTACGTGAACTATTTGAAATACTTCGAGCGGGCGCGAACGGAACTTATTCGCGCCATGGGCGTCGATAAGACCGCGGTCATGGACGATGGATCGGTCTTTGTTGTGACCTCAGCGTCTATTGATTATCTAAAGCCGGCGCGTTTGGATGATTGTATTGAGGCCAGAGCGACCGTGATCGCGTCGGGTGCGGCGAAGATTGAATTCGAGCAGGCTGTGGTGAGAGAGGGCGTTGAACTTGCGCGGGGGCGTGTGTCGGTGGCGCTCACAGAGGGTGCTTCAGGCCGACCTAAGCGTATGCCGGCCGCGTTGCGCGCGGCCCTGAAAGCGAATGAACACAAAGGCGAGGTAAATCATGACGGATGAACTGAGTGTTATTGAACTCATCATGGGTGCGAGTCTCACGGTAAAACTCGTCATGGCGACGCTGTTAGCGGCCTCCGTCGCCTCATGGTTCATGATTGTTCAACGCGTCATTATCTTGCAGAGGGCGAATGCTGAGTTGCTCGACTTTGAGGATCGCTTCTGGTCTGGAATGGATCTCGCTCAGCTTTACCGGGAGGGTTCAACCGCGATTGACGAGGGCTTTGACATCACGGGTGGTGAAGCGCTTTTTCGAGCAGGTTTTAAGGAATTCTCTAAGTTGTCGCGTCAAGAAAATATGGATGCTGATGCCATGGTCGAAGGGTCACGTCGGGCTATGCGGGTCGCTTTGATGCGCGAGAGCGATCGATTAGAGCAACACTTGCCGTTCTTGGCGTCGGTGGGCTCGACCAGTCCGTATGTGGGCTTGTTTGGCACGGTGTGGGGCATTATGCATTCATTTAGAGGTCTGGCCACTAGCTCGCAGGCAACGCTTGCCGCCGTTGCTCCGGGCATTTCTGAGGCGCTGATTGCAACAGCCATGGGATTATTCGCCGCGATTCCTGCTGTGCTTGCCTACAATCGATTTGCAGCAAAGGTCGACGCGTTACTCAATCGGTACGAATCGTTTGTTGATGAGTTTTCCGGACTTTTACAGCGACAAAGTTACGCTCAAAAGCGAGATCAAGCGCAGTGAGACCGCGCCGAGCTATGGCTGAGATTAACGTCGTTCCTTACATCGACGTCATGCTGGTGTTGCTTGTGATTTTTATGGCGACGGCGCCACTGCTCATGCAGGGCGTCGAGGTCGACCTCCCAGATGCGAACTCAAGCCCTGTTTCAGACAGCGACGCGGAGCCCTTAATTGTGTCCATCGATGCTCAGGCAAAGCTGTATCTCAATTTGGGCGCCAGCGACGACCTTGCGCTGAATATCGAGACGGTCAAACAGCGCGTCGCGACGGTACTGAAACGCAATCCTGAAAAGGCAGTTATGGTTTGGGGTGACGCGGCCGTACCTTACGGTGAGGTGGTTGCTCTTATGTCAGAACTCCAGGAGGCCGGTGCGCTGTCGGTGGGGTTGGTGACTGAGGCTCCTGCGAGACGACAGTGAACTCTGATCGACTGCTTATTATTGGTATCCCCGCACTTGTCGCCGTGCTGGTGCATCTTTTTTTCGTGATTGTGATGGAGGGCGGATGGACCGTCGCGGCGCCAACTGTCTCAGCAAAGCCGCAGGTTATACAGGCATCGCTCGTGTCCTTGTCAAAGCCTGATCAGACGGTGGCAAAGCCCAGGTCAAAACCAAA